>NZ_AP014946.1:0-343750 GCF_002355335.1 Variibacter gotjawalensis | reverse complement strand
TGCAGCTCGTCGGCAATCATGTCAACTCGACCGTGAACAACCCGATCGAAGCAGTCGCCCAATGGCGTGGCGGACAGCTGCGTCCGCTCTGCGTGTTCGACTCAAAGCCGCTCGACTACAAGGACAAGATCGCGGGAGACAAGTCGTGGTCAGACATCCCGACGTGCAAGTCGGAAGGCCTCGATATGGAATACGTGATGCTGCGCGGCATCTTCATGCCGCCGGGCGTTACGCCGGCGCAGGTCGAGTTCTACGTCGATCTCTTCAAGAAGGTGCGCGAGACGCCGGAATGGAAAGAGTTGATGGCGAACGGTGCATTCAACCAGACGTTCATGACCGGCAAAGAGTTCGCGGATTGGGTCGCGAAGGAAGAATTGCGTCACAAAGATCTGATGAAAGAAGCGGGCTTCTTGTCGAACTAATCGCTGTCGCACAATGGTTTCAACGGCCCGGCATTGTCCGGGCCGTTTTCATTTCCAGCCGAAAATTTGACCCCACCCTTTAATTTGCGAAGGGTCGGCGCCGACGGCGCGCAACTGTCCCCAGACTGTCGTGCTCACGGTGTCGAGAAGGGGAATGCCGAGTTCGCTTTCGATTTCTTCGGCGAGCTGTGCGGCGCGCAGGTTGGTGCAGTACGTGACGATCGCTTGCGGTTTTTCGCCCGCGACCTCGCGCATCATATCTTTGAGCCGCGACGGCTCGACCAACGCAAAGTCGTGATTGACGCGAATGCCGCAATGCCGCTCGGCGACGATCTCGACACCGATGGCGCGGTAGTTCGCGATGATGCGTTGCTGGACGTCTTCGGTGTAAGGCGTCACCAGCGCGAGCCGCTTGATGTTGTTCAGCGCAATGAGTTCGTTGAGCGCAAGGATCGCCGTCGTTGCGACGATGCCGGTGCGTTCGCGGATGCGCTCGGTCAGACGCACATCCGAGTCGAAGCCTAGCCACCCCGCCGCCGTTCCGCTCCAGCCGATGACATCGACCTTCGCGTCGGCGAGCAATTCGGCGGCTGCGAGAATCTTGCTGTCGTCGAATTGGCCGAGCGCACTGTCCGTGAGCGCGATCTCAGTGACGGTGAAGCGCGAGAAGTGTGCACTGCAATTCGGGAGCGCTGATGCGAGTGCGCTGGTCAGCGGTTCGAGTGCTGTATTCGATGATGGCGTGAGGACGCCGAGGCGGATGCGTTGCGGCATGAGCTGTTGCTAACACGAACGCATCCCGCGCCGCAGCGACGAATTCGGGTTGACAGCGTCGGGGTATACGAAATTATGTATGCCAGGAAGCGCTATACGTCCGAGCGTCGTGATAACAACGCCGGACGCGATCTCATCGGGGGATGGGTACGCATGTCGCATGAAGCGTCGGAACAAGGCTCCGGTCCAGCCCAGCGCAGCGTCGAGGTCGGCGTTGGGTTAGGCATTTTAGTTTTCGGCGCGATCGTCGTCTGGGGCTCGGTGTCCGCCGGGATCGGCTGGGGCGCCGAAGGGCCGAAAGCCGGCTTCTTCCCGTTCTATGTTGGCGTCGTCATCGTCGCGGCCAGCCTCTTCAACCTCGCTTCAGCCCTCAAAATCGCGCCGTCGGTGTTGTTCGCCGAGTGGAGCCAGCTGCGTCAGGTGCTCTCGGTCATCATCCCGACCACCGTCTACGTCGCTGCGATTCCGTGGCTTGGGCTCTATGTCGCATCCTTCCTGCTGATCGCCGGCTTCATGCGCTGGCTCGGCAAATACGGCTGGGGAATCATCGCGGCCGTATCCATCGGCGTTCCGCTGCTGGCTTACTTCGCATTCGAGAAGTGGTTCCTCGTGCCGTTGCCGAAGGGGCCGCTCGAAGACCTCCTAGGCCTTTAAAAACATTCCGACTTTCACCCCCAGCCAAAAGCAATAAGGGGCGTCACGCGTATGGAAGAAATCGGCAATCTGTTCGCGGGTTTTGCGACCGTCCTGCAGCCCTACAACATCATGGTGATGGTGATCGGCATTACGCTCGGTGTCGTCATCGGCGTGCTGCCTGGGCTTGGTGGTGCCAATGGCGTCGCAATCCTGTTGCCGCTGACTTTCTCGATGCCGCCGACGTCGGCGATCATCATGCTGACGTGCATCTACTGGGGGGCGTTGTTCGGCGGTGCGATTACGTCCATCCTCTTCAATATTCCAGGTGAGCCTTGGTCCGTCGCGACGACATTCGATGGCCATCCGATGGCGCGAAAAGGTCAAGCCGGCGAAGCGCTCACAGCGGCTTTCACGTCGTCGTTCGTCGGCGCATTGTTCGCCGTCATCATGATCACGCTGCTCGCGCCGCTCGTTGCGAAGTTCGCGCTGCGATTTGGACCGGCAGAGAAATTTGCCGTGTATTTCTTGGCTTTCTGCTCGTTTGTCGGGCTCAGTAAAGAGCCTCCGACGAAGACGATCGCCGCAATGATGATCGGCTTTGCGCTCGCGGCCGTCGGCCTCGATCAAGTCACCGGACAGCTGCGCCTCACTTTCGGCTTTACGGAACTGCTCACCGGCTTCGACTTCCTGATCGCGGTCATCGGCCTCTTCGGAATCGGCGAGATTTTGCTGACGATGGAGGAGGGGCTGTCGTTCCGCGGCGCTGCCGCCAAGATGAATGCGAAAGTCGTGTTCCAGACGTGGCGCGAGATGCTGCAATATTGGGGGCTGATGCTGCGCTCGTGCATCATCGGTTGCTGGATGGGCATCACGCCCGCCGGTGCAACGCCCGCGTCGTTCATGAGCTACGGCATCGCCAAGCGGATGTCGAAGCGCGGCGACAATTTCGGCAAGGGCGAGATGGAAGGCGTGATCGCGCCCGAGACCGCCGCGCACGCGGCAGGTACTTCGGCGCTGCTGCCGATGCTGGCGCTCGGCGTGCCGGGATCTCCGACCGCAGCCGTGCTGCTCGGCGGCTTGTTGATTTGGGGCTTGCAGCCAGGTCCAATGCTCTTCGTCGAGCAAAAGGAATTCGTCTGGGGCCTCATCGCTTCGATGTATATCGGCAACCTCGTCGGCCTCATCATCGTGCTGACCTGCGTGCCCTTGCTCGCCGCGATGCTGCGCGTCCCCTTCAGCATCATCGCGCCGGTGATCCTGGTGATCTGCGCGATCGGCGCATACACGGTGCACAATTCGATCTTCGACGTGGTGCTGATGCTGGTGTTCGGTGTGATCGGCTATCTGCTGAAGAAAACGAACTATCCGCTGGCGCCGCTCGTGCTCGCCATCGTGCTTGGTGACAAGGCGGAGGAGGCGTTCAGGCAAGCGCTGCTCGCAAGCCAGGGGTCGGTCGGGGTGTTCTGGTCGAACGGCCTCGTCTCGTCGATCATGGCGCTCGGCCTCATTGCGGCTTTCTGGCCGATCATCCAAGCCGGATACAACCGGCTGTTCAGCCGCCCCGCAACCGCGTGAGGTCTTGTCCTGAGTATCACGATGCTGTATTGGAATTATGTATGCCAGATACAATGGCAGGAGGGCGCGGATGGATGACGTGACCGGATCGGCCGCTTCGCCGCGCGAAGGCGGGATTGCGCGCATCGCACTTGCGCCTTTGGAAGACACGTCGACCTTCGCGGACCGCGCTTATGTCGCGCTGAAGGAAGTGATCGTCACCCTCAATATCTACGATCAGCCGGCGGAAGTGCGCCTCGACGAGCGGCAACTCGCGAGCGATCTCGGCATCAGCCGCACGCCGGTGCGCGAGGCGATGGCGCAGCTCGAGCGCGAAGGCTTCGTTCGTTCGGTCCCGCGGCGCGGCGTCTACGTCGTACGCAAGACGCGGGCCGAAGTCATCGAACTCATCACGGCTTGGGCCGCGCTCGAAAGCATGGCGGCGCGCCTCATCACGCAGAATGCGAAGGACGAAGAGATATCGCAGCTGCGCAAGATGTTCGTGACGTTCGAAAACGGCGTGCCGCAGGCGCAGCTCGACGAATATTCCGAGATCAACATTCGCTTCCATCAGTCGATCATCTCGATGAGCCACAACAAGGTTCTCTCGGATCTCGCGGAGAACCTGTTCACCCATATGCGCATGATCCGCCGCAAGACGATCGGCGAGCAGGATCGCGCGCAGCGTTCGATGCGCGACCACATGAACATCATCGAGGCACTCGAGGCGCGCGACACCGAGCGCGCCGAGGATCTCGTGCGTAACCATGCGCTCGGTCTCGCCGCGCATGTGCGTCTCTACGCGGATTATCTGGATTAACGGCGGCGCTGCCGCAGGACTGAGTTGAGGAGAGGCGGAATGTCCGCAGTTGCACAAAGCGTTGCCGCACCGGCCGAAGAACAAGAACTGACGGACGGCTTCAATCTTCTGATCGATGCGTTCAAGCTGAACGACATCGACACGGTCTATGGCGTGCCAGGCATCCCGATCACTGACTTCGGCCGTATGGCGCAAGCCGCGGGCATTCGCGTTTTGTCGTTCCGCCATGAGCAGAATGCCGGCTATGCGGCGTCGATCGCGGGCTTCCTCACGAAGAAGCCGGGCATCTGTCTCACGGTGTCGGCGCCCGGCTTCCTCAATGGTTTGACGGCGCTCGCGCATGCGACGACCAACTGCTTCCCGATGATCCTCGTCTCGGGTTCGTCGGAGCGTGAAATCGTCGACCTGCAGCAGGGCGACTACGAAGAGATGGATCAACTCGCGATCGCCAAACCGCTATGCAAGGCGGCGTATCGCGTTCTGCATGCACAGGACATCGGCATCGCACTCGCGCGCGCAATCCGTTCGGCGGTGTCGGGCCGTCCTGGCGGCGTCTATCTCGACCTTCCGGCCAAGCTGTTCGGTCAAGTGATGGACGCCGCCGCGGGACGGGCCTCGCTCGTCAAGGTGATCGATGCGGCGCCCGCGCAAATTCCGGCGCCGGACGCGATCAAGCGAGCGCTCGAAACACTCAAGGGCGCGAAGCGTCCGCTGATCATTCTCGGCAAGGGCGCGGCTTACGCGCAGGCCGACGATGCGATCAAGGCGCTTGTTGAGACCAGCGGCATTCCCTTCTTGCCGATGAGCATGGCGAAAGGCTTGCTGCCGGACACGCATCCGCAGTGTGCGGGTGCGGCGCGTTCGACAGTGCTGAAAGACAGCGACGTCGTGATGCTGATCGGTGCACGCCTCAACTGGCTGCTCAGCCACGGCAAAGGCAAGAGCTGGGGCTCTGCACCGAAGAAGTTCATTCAAATCGATATCGAGCCACGCGAGATGGACTCGAATGTCGAGATCGTCGCGCCGGTCGTCGGCGATATCGGGTCTTGCGTCGCGGCGCTGAACAGCGCGATGGGCGCGAATTTTCCGAAGGCTCCGGCCGATTGGACCCAGGCGATTTCGAAGAAGCGCGAAGAGAATGTCGCCAAGATGGCGCCGCGCCTCATGAACAACAACTCGCCGATGGATTATCACGGCGCGCTCGGCGTGCTGCGCACGATCATCAAGGAGCGTCCGGACGCGATCCTTATCAATGAAGGCGCCAATACGCTCGACCTCGCGCGCGGCGTCATCGACATGTACCAGCCGCGCAAGCGTCTCGACGTCGGCACATGGGGTGTCATGGGCATCGGCATGGGCTATGCGGTCGCGGCTGCGGTCGAGACCGGCAAGCCGGTTCTCGCAGTCGAGGGTGACTCGGCGTTCGGTTTCTCCGGCATGGAGGTCGAGACGATCTGCCGCTACAAGCTGCCGGTCTGCATCGTGATCTTCAACAATGACGGCATCTATCGCGGCACCGACGTCAACCAGAGCGGCACGCCGGATCCGGCGACGACGGTGTTCGTCAAGGGCTCGCGCTACGACAAGATGATGGAAGCTTTCGGTGGCGTCGGCGTCAACGCGACGTCGCCTGATGAGCTTAAGCGCGCCGTCAACGCCGCGATGGATTCCGGCAAGCCGACGCTGATCAACGCGGTCATCGATCCGGCGGCAGGCAGCGAAAGCGGCCGTATCGGCAACCTCAATCCGCAGAGTGCCTTGAAGAAGAAGTGATCACCCGGCGCAGCGACGGCGCCCGAGTTTCCAAGATTGGACATTAGAGGACTGCATCATGGCGAAAGCCGCGAAGAAGACCAAAGCCAAGAAGCCCGCTCGTAAGCCGGCGGCGAAGAAGATCGTCAAAAAAGCCGCAACGAAGAAGGCGGCCGTGAAGAAGAAGGCTCCGGCCAAGAAGGCGCTGGCGAAGCGCAAGGCGGCTGTCAAAAAGCCGGCGCGCAAGACCGCCGCGAAGAAAGTGGCCAAGAAGACGACGAAGAAGACCGTGCGCAAGACGCGCGCCGCCGCTGCGACGCAGGCGACGAAGCGCTCCGCGCTGCCGAATGTCAGCGCGAAGCCGTTCGGTCAGGACGGCAAGGCGCTCGACGGTGTCCGCATTCTCGATTTCACGCACGTTCAGTCGGGTCCGACCTGCACGCAGCTGCTCGCCTGGTTCGGCGCGGACGTCATAAAGGTCGAGCGCCCCGGTGTCGGCGACATCACGCGCGGCCAGCTCGTCGACGTGAAGGGCGCGGACTCGCTCTATTTCACGATGCTCAATCACAACAAGCGCTCGATCACGATCGACTCTAAGCACAAGAACGGCAAGAAGGTGCTCGATCGGCTGATCCAGGAATGCGACGTGCTGGTCGAGAATTTCGCGCCGGGCGCGCTCGATCGCATGGGGCTCACTTGGGACTACATCCACAAACTCAACCCGCGCATGATCGTTGCGTCCGTGAAGGGCTTCGGCCCGGGCCCGTTCGAAGAGTGCAAGGTGTACGAGAACGTCGCGCAGTGCACCGGCGGTGCGGCCTCGACGACCGGCTTCCGCGACGGCCTGCCGCTCGTCACCGGCGCACAGATCGGCGACTCGGGCACCGGATTGCATCTCGCGCTCGGCATCGTGACGGCGCTCTATCAACGCAATCGCACCGGCCGTGGCCAGCGCGTGCTCGCCGCGATGCAGGACGGCGTGCTCAATCTCTGCCGCGTCAAGCTGCGCGATCAGCAGCGTCTCGCTGCCGGGCCACTCACCGAATACAGCCAGTTCGGTGAAGGCGTGCCGTTCGGCGATGCCGCGCCGCGCGCCGGCAACGACTCGGGCGGTGGCCAGCCGGGCCGCATTCTCGCTTGCAAGGGCTACGAGAGCGATCCGAACGCCTACATCTACTTCATCACACAGGCGCCCGTGTGGGAGCCGATCTGCGATCTGATCGGCGCGCCGGAATGGAAGACCGATCCGGACTTTGCAACGCCGAAGGCGCGCCTGCCGCGTCTCAATCAAGTCTTCGAACGCATCGAGGCTTGGACCAAGACGCTCACCAAGTTCGAAGTCATGGAGAAGTGCAACGCGGTCGACATTCCGGTCGGTCCGATCTTGTCGATGAAGGAGCTCGCCGAAGATCAGTCGCTGCGTAAGACCGGCACGATCGTCGAAGTCGATCACCCGACGCGCGGCAAGTATCTGACGGTCGGCAACCCGATCAAGCTTTCGGACTCGATCAGCGACGTGCAGCGCTCGCCGCTGCTCGGCGAACATACGGACGAAATCCTCACCGACGTTCTCGGCTTCTCGGCCGAGGAGGTCGAAGGCATCAAGGCCTCGGGCGCACTCAGCGCGCCTGAGAAAAAGGCAGCTTAAGCCTCAACGACGAACGACGATCGGGTCCCTCCGCCGAAGCGGCGGGGGGAGTGTGCCGAGTGCGGCGCCAGACAGGACGACGGGAGAGACGCAATGCGTATCGTGGTGCATGGCCAGCAGGCCTTCGGCAAAGCGGTGCTGGAAGCGCTGCTCAAGCGCGGCGACAATGTCGTCGCGGTGTTCGTCGCGCCCGAGAAGGAAGGCGCGAAGGCCGATCCGCTGAAAGAAGCCGCGACCGCAGCGGGGCTCCCGGTGTTTCAGCCCGAGAGTTATCGCAAGCCGGAAGTGTGGGAACACTTCAAGTCGCTGAAGCCGGACCTCCAAGTGATGGCGTTCGTTACGCTGTTCGTGCCGGAAGAATTCCTCAACATCCCAACGCATGGCTCGATCCAGTATCACCCGTCGCTGCTGCCCGCCTATCGCGGGGCGAGCGCAATCAACTGGCCGATCATCAAGGGCGAAAAAAAGACCGGGCTCTCGATCTTTTGGCCGGACAACGGCCTCGATACGGGCGACGTGTTGCTGACGAAGACGACCCCGATTTCGAACACCGATACGCTCGGCACCGTTTATTTCGACCGTTTGTTTCCACTCGGCGTCGAAGCGATGCTGGAGTCGGTCGATCTCGTCAAAGCCGGCAAGGCACCGCGCATCAAGCAGGATGAGTCGCTCGCGACGTATGAAGGCCGCTGCGGCCCCGACAACGCGCGCATCGATTTCGGCAAGCCTTGGGAGCAGATTGATCGTCTCATTCGCGGCTGCAATCCGGCACCAGGCGCATGGGCGACCTTCAACGGCGCCAAGCTGAAGATTTTCGACGCAACGCCGCTGCCCGCGAAAGACCCGAAGGGCATCGCAGGCAAGATCGGCGAAATCGTCGCGCAAGACGACAAGAGCTTCACGGTGGTGTGCGCCGACGGGCGCATCCAGGTGACGCGCGTGCAGGCCGATGCCGGCAAGATCTCAGGCGGCGAGTGGGCCGCCAGCGTCAAGCCCGAGAAGGGCGCGCGATTCTCATGATCATCGGACCCCCTCCTCATTCCTCCCCCTTGCAGGAGGAGGATGACGGAGCGGCGAACTCCTCCCTCCACCTGAAAGGGGGAGGGTTGGGGAGGGGGTTAGGCTTTTTGCTGTCTCACTAGAAAACAACAGTCTGGAAACGCCCCATGCCCGCCTCCCAACATCAGAATCCGAAGTCCGATATCGAAATCGCTCAGGCCTCCAAACCGCGCCGCATCGTCGAAGTGGCGCGCGAGAAGCTTGGTATCGCGGAAGAAAATCTCGAGCCGTACGGCCACTTCAAGGCCAAGGTCTCGATGGACTACATCAAATCGCTGAAGTCCAAGAAAGACGGCAAGCTCATCCTCGTCACGGCGATCTCGCCGACGCCGGCGGGTGAAGGCAAGACGACGACGACCGTGGGCTTGACCGATGCGCTCAATCACATCGGTAAGAAAGCAATGTGCGCGTTGCGCGAGCCTTCGCTCGGTCCGTGTTTCGGCGTGAAGGGTGGCGCGGCCGGCGGCGGCTATGCGCAAGTCATTCCGATGGAGGACATCAACCTCCACTTCACGGGCGACTTCCACGCGATCACGTCGGCACACAATCTGCTCTCGGCGCTGATCGACAATCACATCTATTGGGGCAATGCGCTCGGCATCGATCAGCGCCGCGTCGCCTGGCGCCGGGTCGTCGACATGAACGATCGCGCGCTGCGCGAAATCGTGTGCTCGCTCGGTGGTGTCGCCAACGGTTTCCCGCGTGAAGCCGGCTTCGACATCACGGTGGCCTCGGAAGTCATGGCGATCTTCTGCCTCGCCAAAGATCTCGAAGATCTCAAAGAGCGTCTCGGTAAGATCATCGTTGCCTACACGCGTGACCGTAAGCCGATCCGGGCGAGCGAACTCAACGCGCACGGCGCAATGACGGCGCTATTGAAGGATGCCATTCAGCCGAATCTTGTGCAGACGCTGGAAGGTACGCCGGCTTTCATTCACGGCGGCCCGTTTGCCAACATTGCGCACGGCTGTAACTCGGTGTCCGCAACGACTGCGGCGTTGAAGCTCGCCGACTACGTTGTGACGGAGGCGGGTTTCGGTGCGGATCTCGGCGCTGAGAAATTCATCGACATCAAGTGCCGCAAGACTGGCCTCAAGCCGGATTGCGTTGTCATCGTCGCGACCATCCGCGCGCTCAAGATGCATGGCGGCGTCGCCAAGGCGGATCTCAAGTCAGAGAATCTGAAAGCGCTCGAAGCCGGTATGGCGAACCTCGAGCGGCATATACAGAACATCAAGAAGTTCGGATTGCCCGCAGTTGTTTCGATCAACCGCTTTTCGGCCGATAGCGATGCCGAGATCGCGCTCGTGAAAGAAAAGTGCAAGGCTCTCGGCGTCGAAGCGCTGATGGCCGACCACTGGGCGGAGGGCGGAGCCGGTGCGGCGGATGTCGCGCGTGCTGTCGTCAAGACGATCGACGAAGGCAAGGCCGATCTCAAGTTGCTCTATCCGGACGATATGCCGCTGTTGGAGAAAATTCGCACCATCGCGAAGGAAATCTACCGTGCCGACGATATCGTGGCGGACAAGTCCGTGAAGGATCAGCTGAAGACTTGGGAAGAGATGGGCTTTGGCAAATTGCCGGTGTGCATCGCCAAGACACAGTATTCCTTCTCGACCAATCCGGATGCTAAGGGCGCGCCCACCGGTTTCACGATCCCCGTGCGTGAAGTTCGTCTCTCGGCAGGAGCCGAATTCATCGTCGCGGTGTGCGGAGACATCATGACAATGCCGGGCCTGCCGAAGGTGCCGTCAGCCGACTCGATCGACGTCAACGATCAAGGCCGCATCGTCGGCCTGTTCTAAGTCTTGACCTCAACGTTCATGCGCCGAGAAGGCGCGTGAACGTCGCGGTGTCGCTGACCATCGTGTCGCCCATAAACTCAAGATGCTTTAGCGCGCGCTGCCCCGCTTCTTCATGTCCGGCTCCGCATGCGTCCGCGATAATGACCGGGATGAAGCCGAGGTCGGCGGCGTGACTGGCGGTCGGTGCAATCCCGATCTCGGTGGCAATGCCGACAATTGCGATCGCGAGGATTCCGCAATCGCGTAATGCGAACTCCAGCGGCGTTCCTTCGAAAGCCGAGAATGCGAGCTTATCGAGGACGGCTTCGCCGGCACGCGGTGCCAATTCGGGGACGATCTCGAAGCCGGGTGTATCGCGTAAGAACCACGGGTGGACGTCGTCAGGTTCGTCCTTCCTCTGCCAGGCCATCGCGGTACGGAATTGCGTGATGCCCATCCAAGATTTCGGCATCGAGAGATGACGCGTGAAGACAACGCGCATCTCTGCTTGCCTGGCGGCAGCAAGGACTGTTGCAGTTTGTGCCGTAATGTGCGGACCGGATTTCACCTGACTGCAGATGCCGACCTGCATGTCATAGACCAGCAAAGCCATGCGTCTCGGATCGCAAACATCCTCTAACGTTTGGGGAATATCGAGGCCGTTAATCTTTTTCATTCCAGCGTCCGCCCTTATTTTGACGCTGCATCATACCATCTTTTCCGTTGCCAGCAGGTGGCTCTGACTTATGCTGCCGTGCGGCCGACAGAGGCCGCAAACGGCCCATCGAGGCCGAACGAGAAGGTAATCCCCCATGCTCAAATTCTATTTCAGCGGCGCGCCGAACCCTATGAAGGTCGCGCTGTTCCTCGAGGAAGCCGGCGTTGCCTATGAGGCGATCCCTGTCGACACGCGCAAGGGCGAGCAGCTGTCGCCGGAATTCACGAAGATCAATCCGAACCAGAAGGTGCCGGTTATCGTCGATGGCGACCAGACCGTATTCGATTCGAACGCGATTCTGATCTATCTCGGCGAGAAGCATAAAAAGTTCATGCCGGATGCGAAGTACCACGGCGAGATGCTCTCGTGGATGATGTTCGTTGCGTCGGGCCTAGGTCCGTACACTGGACAGGCAGTGCATTTCCGCAATTTTGCGCCCGAGAAGATTCCATACGCGATCAATCGCTACGCCTATGAGGCGATGCGGCATCTCGGCATTCTCAACGACCGCCTTGCCAAACAGAAATACATGGTGGGTGATCAGTATTCGATCGTCGATATGGCGGTGTGGGGTTGGGTGAGGCTGGTCCCCTTCGCGCTTGGCGAAGACGCTTTCGCGAAGCTGCCGAACCTCAAGCGTCTCGTCGATGAAATCTCGGCGCGTCCGGCGGCGCCGCGCGCGATCGCGATCAAGGACAAGTTCACGTTCAAGGCCGAGATGGATGACGAGGCGCGCAACAACATGTTCCGCCACCTCAAGGTGAAAGTCGCTTAAGACGAGACAGCACGCCGCCGCGGGAGAAATCGGATGACCGAAGACGAAATCTCGCGGCGGCGTCTCATGCAACTCTCCGCTTCGTCCGTGATGGCGCAGCGAGTGCTCGCCGGCGCAACGATCGCGGCCGTGGCCGCGACCGACGCCGAAGCCGCCACGACGACGGTCGAAGGCTATATCCTCACGCGGCTTGCGCAGAATGGGTGCGCGAAGCTGTTCGGCGTCGCGGGTGCGACATGCAGCCCGATCTTCGATGCGGCGGGCGGCGCAACCGGCGTTTCGCTCAGCGTGACCAGCAGCGATCTTGGCTCAGGTTATGCGGCGGACGGTTACGCGCGGGTGCGCGGTCTCGGTGCTGTCGCCGTGACGTATGGCGTCGGTACGATGAGCCTGCTCACGGCGATTGCGGGAGCTTACGCTGAACGCAGTGCCGTGGTTGTCATCAACGGTGGGCCGACCGGCGACGATCTTCGGCTGCAGCGCGATTACGGGACGCTCTATTCACATTCGACCGGCAAGACCGGTTCCGACATGGTGATGTTCCGCGAAATCACGGCCTATGCGGGTCGTATCGAGCGCGCCTCCGACGCGCCGCGCATCATCGATGAAGCGATCACGGCCGCGAAGATGAAGCAGCGACCGGTCTATATCGAGGTTGCAAAGAGCGCGTGGCGACAAACATGTCCGGCGCCTGTCGAATCGCTCAGTATCGCGCCGCCGGCTTTCGGCACCGAGGATCAAATCGCGGGCGAAATCGCCGACATGCTGCGCCGGGCGAAGAAGCCCGCGATCCTCGTCGGCATCGAGGTGCAGCGCTACGGCCTCGCCGAGCAAACCGAAGCACTGATCAAGCGGCTCGGCATCCCGTGGTCGTCGACGCTGTTGGCGAAGGCCGTCATCTCCGAACAGACTCCGGGTTTCGCTGGCGTCTATGGCGGCGAGAATTCTTCGCAGCAGGTGATCCGCACGGTCGAGGGCGCAGATGCGTTGCTCACACTCGGCTGCGTGTTCGGCCGGCAATATCGGCGGCTCGCCGTCAACTCGCGCGGCAAGATGGTGAGCGTTTACGACGGCAGCGTGCGTGTGAAGTCGGCTGCCGCGAAGCCTGCGAGCTTGTCGGCGCTCGTTGCCGCACTGGCGAAAAAGCCGTGGACCGCAAATCCTGCGTGGATCGCGGCCGCGAAATTGCCGGGGCTTTCGTTCGACGAGCGGCGCTCAGGGTTGGCGCCCGCGGCGGTGCGCGCGGAGGCGGGATTAACTTATGACGAGGTGATGCGTACGGTGAGCGGCGTGCTCGACGACAAGCTTATCGTGATCACTGACACGAGCCTGAGCATGTATCCGGGCTCGGACATCAACGTCATCGGTCGCGGCGGCTTCATGTGCGATGCCGTATGGCAGGCGATCGGGTTTTCGGTCGGCGCTGCGGTCGGTGTCGCGGTCGCTGGCGGACGGCGGCCGATTGCGATTTGCGGCGACGGCGGGTTTCAGATGACCGCGCAGTGTTTGTCGTCGTTTGCACGCGAAAAGACGAATGCCATCGCGATCGTGCTCGACAACGGCGTGCAAGGCATCGAGCAGTGGATTCTCGGTCGTGGCTACTTCGCCAACACGACGACGAAGCCGAAAGCGTATCTCGAAGTCGATCGCTGGGACTATGTCGGGCTGGCGCGCTCGCTCGGCGTTTCATTCGCGCGCTCGGCGGCGACGCCGGATGAATTTCGGCAAGCGCTTGCGGACGCCAAAGCCAATACAGGGCCGTCGTTCATCGTCGCGGCGATCAAGCCACACGATCTGCCGGCCGGATTGCCGTCAGCCTAGGATGTCGTGTCGAGCCGGCGGCACTGATCGGATTGGCCGGCGAACACCATCTTGATGTTGCTGAACATGCGATCGAAGATCGGCTTGTCGTCGTCTTCGATCGTTACGGAATCGCCGTCGCTTGCGTCACGCAACGTGCCGCCAATGACGATGTCGTCCTGCCGCGCGAACATATACGAGATCACGCGTTCGTCCTCGCGCCCGCAGCCGCCGCTGAAGAAGTAGCGCAGCTTCTGCGGATTGCGCAGCAGAATGAGATGGCCGCGCCGCGGCTGGAGATTGCGGTCTTCGAAAAGCGCCTTCGCGCCGAAGCCCGTGCAGTTGATGATGATGTTGTGCGGCAGGGCCTCG
Source organism: Variibacter gotjawalensis (assembly GCF_002355335.1). Taxonomy (GTDB): domain Bacteria; phylum Pseudomonadota; class Alphaproteobacteria; order Rhizobiales; family Xanthobacteraceae; genus Variibacter; species Variibacter gotjawalensis. Next base: position 329,636 of record NZ_AP014946.1, on the reverse strand, counting down.
ATCTCTTCGCGCGAGCGGAAGCGCTTGGTGACGCGCATTTTCGCGGGGATCTGCGCGGCGAGTTTCGGCAGCAGGATCTGCGGATTGATCAGCCATGTCCGATATTCGAAGCCGCCGCCCTGCAGCGTCGTGAGCGGGAGCTTTTGGTGGTCGACTTTGACCACCATCGACGCGAAATCGAAGCCGGCTTGTTCGTTCAGTGTGAAATTGCGGCGGGCCGCGATGCCATAGGACGCGGCTTCGCCGGTGCGCTGCAGCCAGCAGATACGCGCGGCCGAACGTTCGACGTAACGCTTGAGCAAGCGGCGACGCTCGTCGTTGGTGTTGTACTGGTGATAGATCATTGACGGCTCGAACTGACCGCCGGCTTTGTACGACGTGGTCTTCTTCAGGTCCCACGTGTCGCTATAGACCGTGACGGGTAGCGTGCGAAACGCGTTGCGGAGTTCGGTTGCGCTGGTGAGGCCGATGACTCCTGCGCCGATGACTGCGATGTTCGGTTTGATCTTCAATTTCTCGAAATCCGCGACGAGTTCCTTGACCTTCTCGACGACCTCGGCGGCGCAGCCCCAGGACAACGTGATGCCAGCGCCGCTGTGGCCGTAATTGTGGACGATGAATTTGACGCCCTTCGGCGTCGTCAGCGGCCCCTCGGTCTCGAGGCGGAAGCCGCCGATGCGATGCGGACGCACGCCGATGACACGCTGCGCGTTGCGGATCAGTTTATCGAAGGTCGGCGGCACGAGGTTATCCGGTGCGGCCCCTTCGAACAGCGGCGTGCAGATTTGTGCGCGCGCGATCGACGGCATGCCGAGAAGGGCTGCACCGCCAGCGAGAAAACCGCGCCGCGTCAGCATCAATCCCCCAACGTCATCGCGAGGCGCTTCGCTTCGGCGACGAGCGCGGCGTTGAGCGGCGTCATCGGATCGCGAGCGGCGGTGACAAGGCCGATCGTGTGCACGGCGTCCGGTTCGACGATCGGGATCGCGCGCATCGTGTCGGTGAGCCCGAGCGTTTCGGCAAGTTTTGCAGGCATCACGCTTGACCATCGTCCGGTGCGGACATGCGCGAACAGAACGATCATCGAATTCGACTCGAGCGTCGGCTGCGGTGTGCCGCCGGCGGCGCGGAGCAAGCCGTCGATGATGCGACGGTTCTGCATATCAGGCGTCAGCAGACAGAGGGGAACTTGCGCGACCTCTCGCCACGTCACCTGATCGCGTGTGCCGAGCGGTGTGTCGGCGGCCGTCAACAGGCGATAGTGTTCGCGATAGAGCGGCACGGTCGTGACGCGGCCGAGCGGCTCGTTGTCGAGATACGTTACGCCGGCATCGACTTCGAGGTTCTCGATCTGCGCCAGCGTTTCGATCGAGGTGCGCGAGAGGATGGTGAATTGCACATCCGGATGGCGCTGGCGGAATGGTGTTGTCAGCTTGGCGACCATCGCGAGCGCAGTCGGGATCGCGGCGATGCGCAGACGGCCGGAGAGGCCGTGACGGATCGCGGTGATTTCCTCGCGCATCGCGCGCTCGTCGGAGACGATGCGGCGCGCCCAGGAGAGGACGCGCTCGCCTTCCGCCGTCAGGCCTTGAAAGCGGGAGCCGCGGTTGACCAGGAGGACGCCCATCTGCTCCTCGAGCGCCTTGATCCCGGCGGAGAGGGTCGGCTGCGTCACGCCGCTCGCCTCGGCGGCGCGGCCGAAGTGCCGTTCGCGCGCGAGAGCCATCAGGAATTGCAGTTGGGTGATCAAGGCGACTGCCTCATTGAGCGAAGCTAGCTTCGAGTTTTACGCGCGGCCGATAGGAAATTACAATCAATGAGGCATGATTGCAGTGCTCAAGTCGCCAAATCCACTATTATCGTAGTGCGGCGGTTTCGCGACCGCTTGACCGGAAGGCGCTTTCAATGCTGATCCCGTCCGGACTGCGCCAGCTTATCGAGACCGCCGGCCGCGAGCGAAGGACGTTGTGTGACCAGTTTGGCGAGCCATGCGGGGAGCGGTGCGGATAGCCGTTCGGGCGTCAATGCTCTGCTGTGGATGCTCGGAGCCGTGTTGCTCGTCCGTCTCGCCAGCCTCGGGGCCTATCCGCTTTTCGATAACACGGAAGGTCGCTACGCGCTGATCGGCCGTTTGATGATCGAGAGCGGCGATTGGATCACGCCGTACGTTTCGGCCGGGGTGCCGTTCTGGGGGAAGCCACCGTTGTCGTTCTGGGCAACGGCAATCAGCTACTCGATCTTCGGCGTCAGCGAATTCGCGGCGCGGCTGCCGGTGTTTCTGTTCACGGTCGGCACGGCTTGGCTCGTTTTCGTGATGGCGCGAACGCGCGGCGATCGTTCGCTAGCTGCTCTCGCAGCGGCAATATTCTGCACAAGTGCGCTGCCGTTCTATCTCGCAGGCGGCGTGATGACCGACCCGGCGCTGATGTTCAGCGTGACCGTGATGATGGCCGGATTCTGGATTGCGATCGAGACGCGAAGCCGCGCTTGGGGCTATGTGTTTTTTCTCGGCGTTGCGCTGACGATGCTGGCGAAAGGGCCGGTCGGCATCGTTATCGCGGGCATTGCCATCGGCGGTTACGTCCTCGTTACGAACCGCTGGGTTGAGTGCTGGCGTAATCTGCCGTGGATCTCGGGAACGCTTCTCGCACTCGCGCTCACAGCGCCGTGGTACATCGCGGCCGAGATGCGTACGCCGGGTTTCCTGCGCTACTTCATCATCGGCGAACACTTCGATCGCTTCCTCATCAAGGATTGGACGGGCGACAAATACGGTGCGCCACGGACCCGCGGTTACGGTACTGTGTGGCTGTTCCTTCTTGCGGCGGCGCTGCCGTGGTGCGCGACGGCTTTGTCGATCTTGATCGCGCCGGCCTGGCGGCAACGTCTTTTCGGGACAGCATTTCCGCGCAGCTGGCTTCTCTATTTGGTCTTTTGGATCATCGCTACGCCGCTCTTATTCACGCCGGCGAAAGCCGTGCTTTGGCCTTACGTTGCGATGTCGATGCCGGGTTTCGCGCTGCTCGCCGCCGAGATGATAGAACGATCCGCGCTGCCGAAGATTTTTGTCAAGCTTGGAATCTTCGTCGTTCCAGTTTGTGGCCTCGCCGCACTCGTCGCCATGCGCGCCGATCCGGCAATCTCTTACGTCAACACGCAGAAGGGCATCGTTGCGGTGTTCCAACAGCGCAGCGATGCAAACGCGAAGCTGACCTACTATCCGGCGGTTCCGTTCTCGGCGGAGTTCTACATGCCGGGACGAAATGTCAGTCCGCCGGGCCCGAACGAACTCGCGCAGCTCGCATCGGGCCAGTTCGCCGCAATGCTGCGTGGATGGTTCGCGCGGCTGCCGGCCGCGACGCGCGAGCGCTTCGAAATCATCAGCGAGATGAACGGTTCGGTGCTTCTGCGCGTGCGTTAGTTGTCGGAGCGGATGCTCGCGTCGCGAATGACGCGGCCGAGTGTTTCGCGATCCTTCGCCATTCGTCCGCCGAACGCCTTCGCGTCTTCTACCGTGAGAACCAAGCCGTTCTCGTCGAGTATTTTGCGAATAGCCGGATCGTCACCGGCGCGTTTGAGTGCCGAATGCCAACGCGCAATTGCATCGGCTGGCATGCCGGACGGGCCGCAGATGCCGAACCAGCCGCCCATCGCGAAGTCCGCGAAGGTTTGCGACATCTTCGGTGCATCGGGAAATTTCGGCGAGCCGTACGGATCCGTGAAGGCGAGAAGCCGCATCTGTCCGCCTTCGATCTGGCCGACAACGTCGGCGAGATTTGTGATCAGCGTATCGACTCGGCCTGCGATGAGATCGACGCCGGCGGGCGATGCGCCGCGATACGGCACATGGGTCATCTCCACACCGGCGGCGAGGCGAAATGCTTCGCCCGCAATGTGCTGCAGTGTGCCGTTGCCGGCGCTGGCGTAACTCAGCTTTCCAGTTTTTGCGGCGGCTACGAAATCGGCCACAGTCTTCCACGAGCGCGATGCCGGCACGACCATGACGAAATTCGCCAACGTCATGTTGGCGACCGGCACGAGATCCTTCGCGGGATCGACCGGCAATTTCATGCCGGGAAGCTCGGGCAAAATTGCGAACTGACCTTGGCTGCAGAGGAGCACCGTGTGGCCGTCAGCTTCCGATCGCGCAACCGACGCCATCGCAATCGTTCCTCCGGCGCCCGTGCGATTTTCGACGATGACGTTCTGCTTGAATTCCGGCGCGACGGCTTTTGCGATCAAGCGCGCGACAAGATCGCACGTGCCGCCGGCCGCAAAGCCGCAGATGATGCGAATGTCTTTATCCGGGAAGGCAGCGCGCGCTTGTGTCGATAGCAGCGCCACCAACGAGATTGTCGCTACGATGACGCTCTTCCGCATCCAAGCCTCCCGCGTTTATTTTGCGGTCAGCTTCTCAGACGAGGGCGCCGCAGGGCAACCCTTCGTGTCTCACGAGGCGGAACGGAAATACGGTTCGACCTTGCCTTTGAGTTTGATCGTCAGCTGCTTGCCGAAGCGATCCTTAGCGCTGCCGGCCGCGACTTTGATCCAGCCCTCGCTGATGCAGTATTCCTCGACGTTGGTCTTCTCCTTGCCCTCGAAGCGAATACCGATATCGCGTCCGAGCAGCTCCTCATTGTAGTGGGGGCTGTCGGGGTCGGTGGAGAGGCGGTCGGGAAACGTGTCGGTCATATCCATCTGCGTTTTGCTGTGATGGGTGGCGTATGCCCGAAGCGGGACGCTCTGCCAAGCCTAGCGTTTCGGTACCGTCACGCTGAGTTCGATCGACGCGTAATACGCGGCGAGGTCCGCGATATCCTGATCCGAGAGCTCCTTGGCGACGAAGGTCATCATATCGTTCTGCCGCGTGCCGTTTTTGAAGTCGGTCATCGATTTGATGAGGTATGGCTCGGGTTGGCCGGCGATATGCGGCGCTTCAGGCAGTTTCGAGAGGCCGTCGAGGCCGTGGCAGGTTTGGCACTGCAGTGCTTTCTGGCGTCCGTTCTTGGCGTTGCCGGCGGCGTGTGCGGTGGTCGATATCGCAAGCACACTTGCCACGATTGCCGACAGCGCGAGCGTGCTCCAATCCCTCCCCCGATGGGGGAGGGTCCGCGCGCAGCGCGGGGGTGGGTTCAGTCTTTTGCGAAACCCCACCCGGCCGCCTTCGGCGTCCACCCTCCCCTTGCAGGGGAGGGATGGCGCGCTACGTCTTGGTAACTCCATCAACGCGTTCACCGGCCTTCGTACGAGATGCGGTAAACCGCGCCGGCGAAGTCGTCGGATACGAGGATCGAGCCGTCAGGCAGCTGCGCGACGTCGACCGGGCGACCGAGATACTCACCGTCCTCGGTCAGCCAGCCGTCAGCGAAGACTTCGGTCTTGTCCGCGGTGCCATCGGGCTTAAGGCTGGTGAACATGATGCGAGCGCCGACCGGCTTGGTGCGGTTCCACGATCCGTGCTGCGCGACGAAAATGCCACCCTGATACTTCGCGGGGAATTGCTTGCCGGAGTAAAACATCATGCCGAGGTCGGCAGCGTGCGCGGCCATCTCGACTTGCGGATGCGTTACGTCAGCCGGGGGCGTTTGATCCTTGTATTCGGTGGTGCGGACTTTGCCGCCGCCGAAATACGGGAAGCCGAAATTCATGCCGGCCTTGTCGGCGCGATTGAGCTCACCCGGCGGAATGTCGTCACCCATGCCGTCCACCTGATTGTCGGTGAACCACAGTGTCTTGTCCTTCGGATTGAAGTCCATGCCGACCGAATTGCGCACGCCCCAGGCGAAGACTTGACGATCCTTGCCCTCGTTGGTCAGCGAGACGATGCCGCCGATGCCGGTCTTCTTGTAGAGGTCCATCTTCTCCGGCGCGAAGACGTTGAACGGCTGACCGAGTGTGACGTAGAGGCGGCCGTCCGGTCCGATGCGGCACGTGCGCGCCGTGTGATTGTAGGACTCCTCTTCCGGCGGAATGAGGTCACCTTGCTTGACGACATTGAAGGCTGCGACATCGGCGCTCTCGTAGAAAAACTCTGCTGCCGGGAAGAGCAGCACACGGTTTTGCTCGGCGATGTAGAGCATGCCGTCGCGCGAGAAGCAGACGCCATTTGGAATCTTGAATGCGATCGACGGCGCGAATTCCTTCACCTCGTCGGCGACGCGATCCTTGTCGCGATCCGTTACCGCGTAAACCTTCGTCTTGCGCGTGCCGACGAAAGTGACGACGCCTTGCGGGCCGACCGCCATGTGGCGCGCATCCGGCACGATTGCATACAGCGAGACCTTAAAGCCTTTCGGAACTTTGACTTTCGCGAGATTTTTCTTCAACGCCGCTGCTTTGGTGCCGCCTTGCGGCACAGTCGGAATCTCCATCGGTGTATCGGTGTGTCTGAACTCACCGAGCCGTTCGAGATTGCCGGGGGCCTGCGGTTGTTGTGCGAGGGCAGTGGAGGCGAAGACAAGCGCGGACGAAGCCGCGAGCGCAAGTGCTTTCACGTTTCTCTCCCTTGGCGAGTTGGACTTGGCGCCAACTTCGGAGAGAAGCCTAACACGGCATTTCAACAGGTCGAGGAGTCAAGTGTCGCAGGAGTTATGCGCGGCGCGCACGTGCGCGCGTGCCTCCATGCGCTTTACCGAATGCGTGCAAATTTAAGTTTGTGGTGCTGGAGCTTTCAGGCGGCGATAATCGTACGGCTGCTCTGTCCGGTCGGCGGCCATCTCGGCGAGTTCCGCGTGATGCGGCGAGAGATGACAGACCGGGTCGGTCGCGCGCGCATCGCCTGTCAGCAGAAGCGCTTGGCAACGGCAACCGCCGAAGTCGACCTCGCGGCGTTCGCAACTGCGGCAAGGCTCCTGCATCCATTCGGTGCCGCGGAAAGCCTTGAACGATGGCGCGTTCATCCAGATGTCGCGCAACGAATGTTCGCGTACATTCCAGAATGTGAGTGACGGGATGATTTCGGCCGCGTGACACGGTAGCGCGCGGCCACCCGGTGTGATGTTGAGCGACCGGCGCGCCCATCCGCCCATGCAGGCCTTTGGATATTTTGCGTAGTAATCCGGCACGACAGCGTCGATGACGATTTCGCCTTTATGCCGCTCGCGCAGCGTGTTCACTTCTTCGACCGCGCGGTCGACCTGCTCGCGCGTCGGCATCAGTGCGGCGCGATTCTTCAGCGCCCAGCCGTAATATTGAACATGCGCGATTTCGATGCGCGTCGCACCGAGTTTGATCGCGAGCGCGACCATGTCGGAAATGCGCGCGATGTTGGCGCGATGTACGACCATGTTGACGGTGAGCGGCAAACCGATCTTGCGCACGACGCGAGCGAGTTCATCCTTGCGCTTATAGGCGCCGCGATAACCCGCAATGTGGTCGGCAGAATCGGCTTCGGAATCTTGGATCGATATCTGGACGTGATCGATGCCGGCGTCGGCGAGCTTCTCCATTCTGGCATCCGGGATGCCGACACCCGAGGTTATGAGGTTGACGTAGATCCCTGCATCGCGCGCGCTCTTCGCGATGACTTCGAGATCGCGCCGCGATGCGGGCTCGCCGCCCGATAGATGCGTCTGCAGAACGCCGAGCGCTGCGGCTTCCTTGAAGACGCGCAGCCACGTCTCGGTGTCGAGTTCGGTCTCGCGCGCATCGAGTTCGAGCGGGTTGGAGCAATAAGGGCAACCGAGCGGGCAGCGATGCGTCAACTCGGCCAATAAGCCAAGCGGTGCATGCAGTTTCGGCTCGGGATTGAGCATCAGCCGAGTTCCAACAATTTCTTCTCGACGAGGCCGGCGAGTAGCGCGCCTGCGTCGGTTGCGACGCGGTCGCGCGGTGCGTTGAATGCCCTGCTCAGGTCGTCGACGATCTCGCCGAACGTGGCTTCGCCGCTGCAGCGCTCAAGAATTGCGGTCGCGATCTGGTCGGCTTTGAAGACGCGCTCCGGCGCGAGCAGCACCATGCCGCCATGCGCTTCGCTGTTGACGAGGCGCACGCCACGCGGAAGCCGAGGCTTTGCGGTTTCGGCAATGGTCATTTGCCCTCCGGAACGAAGGCGCCCGGCGGGATGTGACCCGGCGATACATAAGCGTAGGCGAGGGCGTCGAGCATCGACCACAGCACGCCGCATTTGAATTCGAGCGCGGCAAGGACGGCTTGCTGGTCGCCCGGCGTTTTGGCATTGCGCTTGACGTAGTCGAGCGCGAAGTCCGAGTCCTTTTTTGCCTGCGGCGGACGCTTGTCGAAATACGAGAGCGTTTCCTTGGTGACGAAGTCGTAGTTCGCCAGCATGCCGGCGACACGCTCGGAGATGATCACGGGCGAGAAGAGTTCGGTGAGTGACGACGCGATTGCCTCGAGCAGCGTCTTCTCGCGGACGAAGTGGACGTAGGCATCGACCGCGAAACGCGTGCCCGGAAGCAAGCCGCGCAATGACGCGACGTAATCGCGATCGAGGCCGAGGCCGTCAGTCAGTTTCAGCCAGCGCGCGATGCCGCCATCGTCCGGGCCCATGCCGTCGCCGTCGTGATCGGAGAGACGCGAGCGCCACTCGCGGCGCACATCCGGATCGTCGCAGCGCGCGATGAGGCTCGCGTCTTTGATCGGGATCATCGACTGGTAATAGTAGCGATTCAGCGCCCAGGCCTGCACTTCGGCCTTCGAGCATTCGCCGCCATGCAAGCGGTGATGGAAGGGGTGGTTGCGATGATAGCGCTCGGCGCCGATCTGGCGCAGCCGCGCTTCCAGTTCCTCAGGCGATAGCAGCTTCATGGCGCTTCCCGGCGGCGTTCTTGATTAGAGCGTGATCTTAAGCCCGTCGTGGGCTACTTCCCAGCCCGCCGCTTCGACGGCCCTGCGCTCGGCCGAATCCTCGATCAGGATCGGGTTGGTGTTGTTGATATGGATGTAGATGCGGCGGCCCGGTAGGCCCTTCAATGCCGCAAGCGAGCCATTCGGGCCGCTGATCGGCATGTGGCCCATGCGTCTGCCCGTCTTCACGCCTGTTCCGGACGTGATCATCTCGTCGTCGGTGTAGAGGGTTGCGTCGAAGAGGACCAAGTCGGCACGTTTGAGGCGATCCATCAGCGCCTCATCGATCGCGGCGGCGCCAGGCACGAAGACGAGGCGAGCGCCATTGCGCGCAATCTCGACGCCGACGTTGCCGCCCGGCGCGGCTTTGAGGTTCGCGCCTTCGCTTTCGAGGTACAGCGGGATTTTGCCGGACACCGCGAAGAGTTCGGCACTCAACCCTCCTGGGAGGGCGAAGCGCTTGTCCAAGGCGATCCGTTTACGCTCGACAACGCCCGATGCCAGCACGTCGAAAGCCGGGTTGTCGCGCAACAAGCGCAGCGTTTCGTAAGTCCCATAGAGAGAGAAGGGTTGCCGTTCGCGCAGATTGAGCAAGCCGGTGATCTGGTCGATCTCACCGCCGGTGAGGATCGCGGCCGCTATGGGCGAACCGCGCGGATTGCCGCGGGCCTGTAGTTCTGGCGTTGCAAGAATTTGGGACTTCAGCTCAGGCGCCGCATTGAGCAGGACGAAGTTCTCGCCATCGCCAGAAATGGCAAGGCCCGCTTGTGTGCGGGCCTTTACACGCGCATCACCCTGCCAAGCCAGTTGGCAGACGGCGCAGCGGCAATTCCATTGCGGGAAGCCGCCTCCAGCTGCGGACCCAAGAACGATGGCGGTTAGTCTCGCCATCGCGGGGCGCAGCTTTGCAGATTAGAATTCAGCCGGCAGGTAGCCGTTGATTTCCAAGCCGATGCAGATCTCAACCAAAGTCGGGGTGGTCCAGCTCATAGCGCTATCCTTCTTGTTATAGGGCGTCCCTCAATAACGCTTAGGAGCGTAAGCCTGTTCCGGTTGTGGCGCAAGGCTTCTGCGGCCGTCCGCTGCGCTTTAGGCTGCCTTGCGAACGCGCATTTCGACATGAAGGCCAGCCGAAACCAGCATGTTAACCAGGGTATCGAGTGCGAAAAGATTGATTTTACCGCGCAGCAAGTCGGACACGCGGGGCTGCGTTACGCCCAAGTGCTCCGCCGCCTCGGCTTGCGTCCAACCCTGAGTCTTGATGTGCGCTTCAAGCGCCATCATCAGTTTCGAGCGCAGCTTCATGTTTTCGGCCTGTGCCGGCGCCTTCTCGATCGCGTCCCAAACATTCGCGAAGCTTTTGTTCTTCATTGATTTAGCTCCCTGGTGAGATCGCGGAACCGTTTGGTGGCAAGATCGAGATCAGCCCTGCTGGTTTTCTGTGTCTTCTTCTGGAAGCAGTGAAGGACGTAAATTGCACCGGCGAATTTCGCCACGTAGACCACGCGGAATGCGCCAGCTTCATCCCTTATCCGGATCTCCTCGACACCTTTGCCGACGGTTGCCATCGGCTTCCAGTCGCTCGGTACGAAACCGTTCTGAACACGATCGAGCTGATAACCCGCCTCGCGCCGTGCCGCTTCGGGGAAACGGCGCAAATCATTCAGAGCGCTGCCCCGAAACTTCAGAACCTTCATGCCGGAACATACAAAATTTTGTATATTTCGGCAAAGGTTATTTCGCCCCCGTCCTCGCGATCACGTGGGCTAAATCGGCGATGTCCTGATCGCTCAATTTGCGAATGATTTCAGCCATCACGGGCTGGTATTCGTTGCGTTTGCCGGAGCGGTATTCGGTCAACGTCTTGACGAGATAGTCCTCGCGTTGGCCACCAAGCCGGGGCACAGAGTCGGTGCCGGGAAAGCCGGTGTTGTGGCAAAAGGCGCAGCGGTGGGCTGCGATCAGCCCCTGGGCGCGGGCGGCGCGTTCCGGGTCTATCGGCTCGGCGCTCGCCTTCGGCGGCGGCATCTTGGCAATGAGGTCGGCGAGTTTCTGCAGTTCGCCGTCCGAGACGCCCTGCATCATGTCGTTCATCGGCTCCGCGGTGCGCAGCTTCTCGCGGAACATGTAGAGCTGGATCAGTGCGTAAGCCGAGGTTAGCCCGCCAAGCGACGGAACTTCGGCCGTCTCCGACTGGCCCTTTTCGCCGTGGCAGCCGAGGCAGAGCTGGGTGCGCTCTTCGAACGTCTGCGCGGTCGCGAGCGTTGCCATGGCGAAGCAGGCTAGGGCGGTTGCGATCAATCGGCGCATTGTTGTTCTCGTTGCTTCCAAAGAAATGGGCGGCAGGTTGTCCCCGCCGCCCATCATATAAGCCTGCGATTAGCGGCTGGCGACGCGCTTCTTGCCGTACGTGATTTTGTAGATCGCGCCAGAGTAGTCGTCGGACACCAGCATCGAGCCGTCCTTCGCAACGACGACGTCGACCGGGCGGCCGATATAGGCGTTGTTCTGGATGAAGCCGGTCAGGAACGGCGCGACCGATTTCACAGTGCCGTCCTTGTTCAGCGTTGCTACTACGACGTCACCACCGAGCTTCGTCGAGCGGTTCCACGAGCCGTGGCGCGCGATGAAGATCTGGTTGCGATACTGCTTCGGGAAAGACGCTCCGGTGTAGAAGCGCATGCCGAGAGCGGCCGTGTGCGGGCCGAGCAGAGCGACCGGCTTCACATAGTCCGCGCAGCTCTTGCCCCAGCCGAATTCCGGATCCGGAAAGTCGCCCTGATGGCAGAACGGTGCACCGAAATGCTGGCCCGCCTTAGTGACGCGGTTGAGTTCGTCAGCCGGTAGATCTTCCGACGTCCAATCGCGGCCGTTGTCGGTAAAATAAAGTTCCTTCGTCACTGGGTGCCAGTCGAAGCCGACCGTGTTGCGCACGCCCCAGGCGACGACTTCCGAGTTTGAACCATCGAGGTTCATACGGCGGATCTGTGCGTGCTGATCCGACGGAAGGCAGATGTTGCAGGGCTGGCCGACCGGTACATACAGTTTGTCGTCCGGGCCGATGCCGATGAACTTCCAGCCGTGAGGCTCGTCGCTCGGGAACTTGTCGCTGATGAGGACTGGCTGCGGCGGATTGTCCAGCTTCGACTCGATGTCGTCGTAGCGCCAGACCTTCGAAAGTTCCGCGACGTAGAGCGAACCGTTCTTGAAAGCGATGCCGTTCGGGCGATGCAGGCCTTTGGCGATCGTCTTGACCTCACGCTTTCCGTCTTTCTCGACGATCGCGTAGACGTTGCCGGCAAGGCGCGTCGAAACGAAGAGCGTCCCCTTGTCGCCGAAGCGCATCGAGCGCGCATTGGCAACGCCCGTGGCGTAGAGCTCAATGTTGAAGCCAGCGGGAAGCTTGAGCTTGTCGAGCTGGAACTTGTCGGCGGCAAGCGGGATCGGCGGCGGCGCGACCGGTGCCAATTTCTTGGCGGCTTCGCTTTCGGGTTGGCCAATCAGAGGATGCCCGGGCGGAAGATTTTGCGGATTTTGCTGCGCGATGGCGGACGTAACGCCAAGCGCCAGCATGAGTGAGCCAGCCAAAAGCCAGCGGTTATGCTTCGATATCATGAAGGACCTCCCGGAAGGGTTTTCTATCGTTGGTAGGTGTGATCCGGCGCGGAGTGTTATGCGCTTTCGGTTTATGCGCAATGTTATTTTTGATGATCGCTCCGGTGCTTAAGCTTCATCGGAGACGGCGTTGCGCAACAGGCCGATACCGGGCACTTCGACTTCGACGACGTCACCAGGCTTCAGCCATATCGGCGGGTCGAAACGAGCGCCCGCACCCGTAGGCGTGCCGCTGACGATCATGTCGCCGGGGCGCAATGTCGTGAAGGTCGAAATGTAGGTGATCAGATCCGCGAAGGTGAAGATCAAATTCTCGGTCGTATCGTCCTGACGCACCTCGGCGTTGACGCGTGTCGTGAGCGAGAAGGGTTTCGTCCAATCGATCTCGTCGGATGTGACCATGAACGGGCCGATGCTGCCCGAGGCGTCGAAGTTCTTGCCTTGCGTGACGTTAAATTTTCCGTGACGCAGCCAATCGCGCACGCTGCCTTCGTTGCACAATGTGAGGCCGGCGATGTGGCCGAGCGCATTCTCGCGCGCGATGTGACGGCCTTCGCGGCCGATCACCAGCACGATCTCACCCTCATAGTCGAATTGCTCGGATGCGCGCGGTCGCACGATCGGCACATCGTGACCAACGAAAGATGTCGGAACGCGGATGAACAGGCTCGGATACTTCGGCAGCTCCGAGCCGTCGCGATATTCGGCATTGCGGTTGGCGTAGTTGACGCCGACGCAGATAATCTTTTCCGGCTCGACGACGGGCGGCAGCAGCGTGACAGCGCTCAACGGATAGTCGGCGCGCACGCCGGTGGCGTTGGCTTTGACTTCGTCGATCGCAGACGCGCGCAGGACCTCGAGCAACGATCTGAAGCGCGGTGCCAGCCGGCGGCCGAGGTCGACGACCCCGTCGCCCGCGACGGCGCCGAACGTATTTCGTCCTTCAATCTGAAAGCTCGCGAACTGCATGACAGCGCTTTACTCCTAGTTGCTTGACGTTGGCGGTGGCGATCGCCACGATTCAGCTTACCTATCAGGCAACATGCCATGCGGCCGCGCAACCCACCTGTTGGCCATTTCTTTGCATGGCGATGCGCGCCACATTAACCGGTCGAAAGTGTTTCCATGACTGCGCACGACAAGCCGATCGATCTCGCCGAGAGTGCAGCCGGCATCGAGAGTTGGGTCAAGATCGAGAGCCCGACAAAGGTGCCCGGCGCCGTCAACCGGATGATCGATCGCGTGCAAGAAGAGTTCCGCGATGTGCCGGTCACGATGCAGCGTATCGCGGGCCGTGATGGTTTTGCGGACAATCTCATCGTGCGAACGGAAGGTGAGGGGCAACGCATTCTCTTGTTGTCGCATGTCGACACGGTGCATCCGGTTGGAACACTGGCTGGCCCGCTTCAGCTGCGCCGCGATGGCGACAAGATGTATGGTCCCGGCGTGTGCGATATGAAGGGCGGTGCATATCTCGCGATGGATGCGCTGCGCCGCGTTGCGCATGCGCGCTCGAACAAGCTCCCGATTACGTTTCTGTTCACGCCTGACGAGGAAGTCGGCAGTCCGACATCGCGTGCGCTCATCGAAGCCGAAGCGAAGCATGCGAAATATGCGCTGGTGACCGAAGCGGCGCGCGACGGCGGCAAGATCGTCACGGCGCGCAAAGGCGTGGGCCGTTTCGTGATGGCGGCGCTTGGCGTGCCGGCGCATTCCGGCGTCGCGCACGATAAGGGCCGCAGTGCGATCCGCGAGATGGCGCACCAAATTCTCGCGATCGAAGGGATGACGGATTATGCGCGCGGCGTCACGACGACTGTCGGCATGATGTCCGGCGGAACGGCCGCGAATGTCATTCCGGAACACGCAAGGATATCGATCGATTTGCGCGTGCGCGACGCCGCCAGCGGACGCGAATTCGCGGAGAGAATTTTATCGCTCAGGTCGCGCGATCCGGAGGTGAAACTGGAGATCACCGGCGGTATGAACCGTCCGCCGTTCGAAAAATCTCCCGGCATCGCGGCACTGTTTCGCCATGCGCAGGACTGTGCGCGCGAGATCGGCTTTGCGCTGGAAGACGTCCCCATGACGGGCGGGGGCAGCGACGGGAACTTCACGGCGGCGCTCGACGTTCCGACGCTCGATGGACTCGGGGTTGATGGAGCGGGGGCGCACACGCATTGGGAGCATGGGTTGCTCTCTTCGATCATCCCGCGCACGCGCCTTCTGCAGCGGATGTTCGAAACGCTGACCTAAAAAGGCATCACATTGCCTAGCGGCGACGCTTGACGGCGATGGCATTTCGGCGCGACGATCCGGTGTTGCCGTATTAGGCAATTCCGCCATGCCGACACAGAAGCCGCTTTCATTGCGCGGCCGATCGCATGGGCTCCGTGCCATTTTTAACTTGCGAAGGTTATTTCCATGAATGTGCATTTCAAGCCGATCGATGTGGCCAAAGTTGCCGAAGGCATCGAAAGCTGGGTGAAGATCGAAAGCCCGACATCATCGCGCGAAGCGGTCAACCAGATGATCGACCAAGCCCAAAGCGAGTTCGACGGTGTGCCGGTCGCGTTGGAGCGCATCCCTGGGCGCGACGGTTACGGCGATTGTCTGTTCGCGCGCACGGAAGGGGAGGGGAAACGCATTCTCGTTCTCTCCCATCTCGATACTGTGCATCCGATCGGCACTGCGGCCGGCCCGCTGCCGATCCGCCGCGAGGGCGACAAAATGTTTGGTCCCGGCATCTACGATATGAAGGGCGGCGCATATCTCGCGATGGACGCCTTCCGCCGTGTCGTCAGTGCGGGCAGCCACAAACTGCCGATCACGTTCCTGTTCACGCCCGACGAAGAGGTCGGCAGTCCGAGCTCGCGCGCGATCATCGAGGCCGAGGCGCAGAATGCGGCCTTTGCGATCGTCACCGAGCCGACCTGGCACAACTACGTGGTGACGGGGCGCAAAGGCATCGGCCGCTTCGATATCAACGCGACCGGCGTGCCCGCACATGCTGGCGCCAACCACGAAAAGGGGCGTAGCGCGATCAACGAGATCGCTCACCAGATTCTCGCGATCGCCGCGATGACGGATTACGCGCGGGGCATCACGACCAATGTCGGCATGATCTCGGGCGGCACCGCTTCAAACGTTATCCCAAGGGACGCTCATATTTCGATCGACGTGCGCGTGCTCAACCCGGAAAGCGCCGAAGAGGTGAAAGAAAAGCTGCTGTCGCTCAAGCCGCATGATCCGGATGTGAAGCTCGACATCACCGGGAAATTTACGCGTCCGCCTTATGTGAAGTCGGAGGGCACCGAGGCCTTCCTGCAGCACACGCGCAAGCTCGCCGCCGAGATTGGCTTCGAATTGCCGGAAGCGCCGCAGGACGGTGGCGGTAGCGACGCCAATTTCACGGCAGCGCTCGGGGTGCCGACGCTCGACTCGCTCGGCATCGACGGTGACGGGGCGCACACGCATTTTGAGCACGGGTTGCTGTCGTGCCTCGAGCCGCGGTTGCGCCTGTTCCAGCGTTTGATGGAGACGTTGCAGTAGAGGTTTCGCTATACGCCGCCGCCAATCGGCGGACGGCGGCGTGTGCTCGAGCGAGCGTGCTTGAGCCAAGCAGCCGGCGCTGTTGCGCTTGCGGCGGCTGCTGATAGAAACGTGGCGTGACATATCTTCTTGTTTTCTTCGGTGGTGGACTGGGCGCGGCGCTGCGGCATGGGATCAATGTCGCGGCGTTTCGGCTCTTCGGTCCGGCATTCCCGATCGGGACCTTGTTCATCAACGTCACGGGTTCGTTTGTGATGGGCCTGATCGCGGGGTACTTCGCGCTCAAGGGTGACCTCTCACAGAATTGGCGGCTTTTTCTCACCACCGGCATTCTCGGTGGCTACACGACTTTCTCGGCGTTCTCGCTCGACGCCATTCTGCTGTGGGAGCGAAGCGAAACCGGTCTCGCGATTTTGTATGTCGCTGCGTCCGTCATTCTGTCGCTGGTCGGACTCGTCCTCGGCTTGTGGATCGCACGCAGCTTCGGCTGAGCCGTCGAGCCGGCTTTACAAAACTTTACCTTCGAGAGACGCGGACGAAACGGCACCAGGCGACAAGGGTTGCGCCGGTTTGCACTGCCGGCATCTGCCGAAGAGCGCCGGCGCGGAAGACAAGCCCCTGCTTCCGCGGCCGGTGCTCATCGGTTCCCCTCGGAGGACCCCCATGCCCGCCGATCTTTTTCCATTCGTCCGCTCCTTCATGAAATCGGCCCGCGCGGTCGGCGCGATTGCGCCGTCCGGCCGTCAGCTCGCCGATGTGATCACGTCCGAAATTTCGCGTTCCGTCGCGCCGGTGATCGAACTCGGTCCCGGGACCGGCGTCTTCACGCGCGCGATGCTCGATCGCGGGCTCGAACAGGAAGACATCGCGCTTATCGAATACGGTTCGGATTTCGTGCGGCATCTGCAGATACGCTTCCCGAACACGCATATCCAATGGATGGACGCGGGTTGGCTCAGCCGGGTCGAACTCTTCGGTCATGGTAAAACCGGTGCGGTGGTGAGCGGTCTCCCGCTGCTGGCGATGCCGCCGAAGAAGGTGATGCAGATCCTCGACGGCGCCTTCACGCATCTGCGCCCAGGCGGCGTCTTCTATCAATTCACCTACGCGCCGGTCTGCCCGATCCCGCGTGCAATTCTCGATCGCATGGGGCTGAAGGCGACACGTTTCGGTGGCGCTTGCAGCAACTTGCCGCCCGCGGCCGTCTACCGTATCCGGCGCCGCCCGGCCGGCATGTTGAGCCGAAATGGTCCGGTCGCGCGTTTAGTCGACGGAGTTGCGGGATGACGACGATGATCGGCTTGCTCGCTCTGACAACGGCAGCGTTTTTCACCGGTGCTGCTGTCTACATTCTGATCGCAGAACAGCCCGCTCGACTTAGGCTCGACGACCGAGCCCTGCTGACGCAGTGGCAGCCGGCGTACAAGCGCGGTTTCGCCTTGCAGGCGCCGTTGGCTTTCCTCGGTTTTCTCCTCGGCGTGACCGGCTGGTGGCAGACGGGCAGCCAGCTGTTCCTTTTCGGTGGACTGCTGATGATGGCGAATTGGCCTTGGACCGTATTTGTCATGTTGCCGACGAATAAGACTTTGCTGGCCATGCGGCCCGAGGCGCCCGGCCCTGAATTACGATCTTTGATCGAGCGTTGGGGCGTTCTTCATGGCGTCCGCGCAGCGCTTGGTGGCCTCGCCGTCATTTCGTTTCTGGCCGGGCATCTTTAACGCTCGCAGCTTGACTTGGTGCTCGCATAATGAGAATGAATGTTCGCTCTTTCACGTATCTGTGAGTCGATTGTTTCATTAAACGACAACTTTCGCGTGCTGGTGGACCGATAGGTGGTCCGGTAGCGTCGATTCGGGTGATTTTTCAGGAATGCGCCGCGCCAACGCTCAGCTGCAGCTCGATCGCCGGACGGCGATCCTCGAAGCCGCGCAGCGATGCTTTGCGCGCTCCGGTTTTCATCAATCGTCGATGCAGGAAATCTGTGCCGAGGCGCGCATGAGCCCCGGCAATCTCTACCGCTACTTCCCCTCCAAGGAAGCGATCATTGCCGGCATCTGCGAACGCGATCGGCGTGACGCAGCGCGCGATTTCGCGGCGCTCGATACGGCGCCGGACTTCTTCAAGGGCCTCGAAGGCTTGGCACGGCACTACCTCGTCGAGCGTCCCGCCGAGGAGGTCGCGCTCTGGACCGAGATCATGGCCGAGAGCCGGCGCAATCCCGAGATCTCGGCGCTGATGAAGGAAGGCGACGCGGATATCACGGCGCGCATGACCGACATGCTCAAGCATGCCGGCGCGCGCGGAGAAATCGCGACCGACCTCGATTACCCGGGCGTCGTCGCCGCCATGATGGCGCTTGCCGACGGCCTGACCTGGCGTCGCGCCGTCGACCCAGACTTCAACGCAGAGACGGCGCTGCCGTCGGTTCTGCGCATGGTGCACAGCCTGCTGACGACGCCGCTTTCGGCGCAAAGCAGGTCGAATAACGGAGACGAGAAATGAAAGGCGCGCGGATTACCGCCGTCGTTTTGGTGTTGGCCGCGGCCGGCTGGATCGCGTCAGGCCATCTCGGCTCGAACGATAGCAAGAGCCAAGCCGCCGTGCGGCCGAACGAGAAAGCCGCCAAGGTGTTCCGCGTCGGCATTTTGAAGACGGAACGTGTCTCGCATCGCCAGAAGCTGACGATTTCGGGGCGCACCGAGGCTGACAAACGCGTCATGATCACGGCGCGGACGGGCGGCGTGCTGACCGATTTGCGCGTCAAGCGCGGCACAGTCGTGAAGGAAGGCGACATCATCGCGATCCTTTCCGACGAGGCGCGCGAGTCGCAGGTAATCCAGGCGCGCGCGGTTGCGGTGCAGAAGCGTGCGGAGTTCGAGGCGAAGAGCCGCCTGATCCAGCAAGGCAATATGCCGAAGCTCGAGGCCGGCAATCTCGAAGCCCAGCTGAAAATTGCGGAAGCGCAGCTTGCCGCGGCGGAAGCCGAGCGCGAGCGCGGTGTCGTGCGCGCGCCGTGGTCCGGCATCATCAACGATGTTTCGGTCGAGGTCGGTCAAGCCGCCTTTTCGTTCTCCGGCAAGGAGCTGGCGCAGATCGTCTCGCTCGACCCAATGCTTGCGGTTGTCGAGGTCGCCGAGCGCAAGATTGGCGGCATCAAGCCTGGAGACGAAGCCGAAATCCGTCTCGTCACCGGGCAAACCGCGAAAGGCAAGGTGCGCTTCGTATCCCGTAGCGCGAGCCAGACGACGCGCACGTACCGCGTCGAAATCGAAATCCCGAATGCGGATGGTGCGATTGCGGACGGCGTCACGGCCGAGGTGTCGATCCGGCTTGCTGCCAATGAGGCGACGCGCGTGCCGCGCTCCGCTCTCGTGTTTGCGTCGAACGGCGATCTCGGTCTGCGTTTCGTCAACGCGGAGAGTGTTGTTGCGTTCGCGCCGGTGGCGGTCGTCGAAGACGATCAGGCTTTCATGTGGGTTGCGGGTATTCCGGATGGCGCGAGCGTGATCGTCGAGGGTCAAGACTTCGTCCGCGAAGGCCAGAAGGTCGACGCGGTGCCGGTCGCGCCGCAGAAAACCGCGGCGAACTAAGTTATGCAAGCGATCATCAACTACGCGATCAGCCACGCGCGGCTCACGATCGCGACTTTGATCTTCCTGCTGCTGGCGGGCTTCGTCGCCTATCGCACGATCCCGAAGGAAGCCGAGCCGGACGTCAAAGTCCCGATCATCTACACGCAGATTACGCAGCGCGGCATCAGCCCGGAAGATTCCGAGCGCCTTTTGCTTCGCCCGATCGAGACCAAGCTCAAATCGGTCGGCAACGTGAAGGAAATGCGCTCAACCGCCTTCGAGGGCGGCGGTTACGTGCTGCTCGAATTCGAAGCCGGCTTCGACTCCAAGTCCGCGCTCGCCGACGTGCGTGCGAAGGTTGACGAGGCCAAACGCGATCTGCCACGCGAGGCCGACGAGCCGGTGGTGCAGGAGGTCAATCTCTCGCTCTATCCGGTCCTTGTTATCGCGCTGGCCGGCGAGTTGCCGGAGCGAACGCTGCTGCGCATCGCGCGCATCGCCAAGAATGCGATCGAGCAGGCGCCGGGCGTGCTGCAGGCAGAGATGCGCGGCGGGCGCGATGAGGTGGTCGAAATCATCGCCGAGCCGATGCTTATGAAGAGCTACGGCGTCTCGCTCGAACAGCTCATTCAGGCAACCACGCAGTCGAATAGCCTTGTCGCGGCCGGTGCGCTGGAAGGTTCGAGCGGGCGTTTTGCCGTAAAGGTCCCGGCGCTGATTGAGCGTCCGGAAGATGTACTGAAAATCCCAGTCGCTGCGACGGCCGGTGCTGTCGTCACGCTCGGTGACGTCGCGCAGGTGCGCCCGACGTTTAAGGACGCAACGTCGATCACGCGTGTCAACGGCCGCCCCGCCATGACGATTGAAGTGTCGAAGCGCACCGGCGCGAACCTCATCGAAACCGTCGACGGTGTGAAGAAGGTCGTCGAGCAGCTGAAGAAAACGTGGCCCGAGGCCGTTCAAGTTTCTTACACGCAGGATAAGTCAAAGCTGATCCGTCAGATGTTGGCCGATCTGCAGAACTCGGTCGCTACCGGCGTGCTGCTCGTCATCGTGATCATGCTGTTTGCGCTCGGGTTCCGCGCGTCGCTCTTCATCGGCATCGCGATTCCGGCCTCGTTCCTCGCCGGCGTGCTGGGGCTGCAGCTCGCGGGTCTGACCGTCAACATCGTCGTGCTGTTCTCGCTCATCCTGGCGGTCGGCATGCTGGTCGACGACGCGATCATCGTCTCCGAATACGCCGAGCGGCGCATGGCTGAGGGCATGCCGCCGAAGGAGGCGTATTCGCTCGCGGCCTATCGCATGGCGGGTCCGGTCATCGCGGCGACGGCGACGCGCGTTGCGGCGTTCTCGCCGCTCCTGTTCTGGCCCGGCATCGTCGGGCAATTCATGAAGTATCTGCCGATCACACTGATCGCGACGCTGTCCGCGTCGCTGGTCGTGGCGCTGATCTTCACGCCGACGCTCGGCGCGCTGCTCGGCCGTGCGTCCGTCGTGCCGCACGACGAGCGCGCGAAAGACACTGGCCCGTATATGCGGACCGTGAAGCTTGCCGTGAAGCATCCGTGGGCGACGCTGTCATTGGCTGTGCTGCTGCTCGTGAGCGTCCAGTTCGCGTACGGAAAATACGGCAACGGCGTCGAGTTCTTCCCGAAGGTCGAGCCGGACTACGGCCTCGTCGTCATCCACGGCCGCGGCAATCTCTCGATCGCCGAAAAGGATCGGGCGATCCGCGCGGTCGAGGCTGAAGTGCTGAAGATGCCGGGCCTCGAGACTGTCTACACGCGCGTCGGCGAGCAGCCGCGCGGCTCGCAGGAAATCTCGGAAGATACGATCGGCGTCATCCAGTATGAGTTCGTCGATTGGAAGCAGCGCCCCGCCGCGCATGTGATCATGGATGAGCTGCGCCAGAAAACGGCGCATATCGCCGGCATCGAAGTCGAAGTGACGGCGCCGCGCGCGGGTCCGCCGACCGGCAAGCCCGTGCAGGTGCAGCTCTCCGCCATCGATCCGGATGCGCTTCCGGCAGCCGCGAAGAAGGTGGCCGACATGCTGCGCGCGCGCAGCGACATCCGCGACTTGGATGACGGTTTGCCGCTGCCGGGCATCGACTGGAAGCTCTCGGTCGACAAGGCCGAGGCTGCGAAATACGGCGCCGGCGTAACGACGGTCGGCAACGTCGTGCAGCTTGTCACCAACGGCACGAAGATCACGGAATTCCGTCCGTCCGACAACGACAAGGAAGTCGACATCATCGTCCGCTTTCCGGAAAACCGCCGGAGTCTCGATCAGATCGACGAGCTGCGTGTGCAGACGAGCGCCGGCCACGTGCCGATCGGCAATTTCGTGCAGCGCACTGCTGTGCCGCGCATCGGCTATATCAATCGCGTCGGCGGCAATCGCGTGATGACGCTGCAGGCCAACGTGCCGGAAGGCGTGCAGACCGCGGTGATCCAGCAAGAGATCGCGGCGGAGCTGTCGAAGGGCGTGCTCGGGTCGGGTGTCTTCTGGAAGCTGAAGGGCGAGGACGAAGAGCGTGAGAAAGCCGGCGCGTTCCTGATGAAGGCGTTTGGCGCAGCGATCTTCTTGATCTTCGCGATCCTGCTGGCGCAGTTCAACAAGTTGACGTCGGTCGGGCTTGTGCTCACGGCAGTGGTGCTCTCGACCATCGGCGTGCTGCTCGGCGCGATGATCATGGGGCAGCCGTTCGGCGTCGTGATGACCGGCATCGGCATCATCGCGAATGCGGGTGTCATCGTGAACAACAACATCGTGTTGATCGACACGTATGACCGGCTGCGCCGCGAAGGCGTCGCGGCCTACGACGCGATTATGGAGACGTGCCGCGAACGTGCGCGTCCCGTGGTGCTCACGGCGGTCACGGCTATTCTCGGCGTGCTGCCGATCGCGTTCGGCATGAACATTGAGTTTCTGCACCGCGAGCTCACGATCGGTGCGCCCGCGACGCAGTGGTGGATATCGCTGTCGACCGCGATCGTCTTCGGTCTCGGCTTTGCGACGATCCTCACGCTAATCGTTACGCCGGCGGCTCTGATGGCGATCGATAACCTCGCGCAACGCCGTATCCGTTTCATGGCGCGGCGCGCGGAGCGCCGGGCGATGAAGCAGGCGATGGCAACGCCGGCCGAGTAGGTGATCGCCGCACGGAGTTGCGTGATCGATCGGAGGATGGAGTCCCCTCTTTCTCCGCGATCATGCCTCACTGCCCTCTCTTCTGCCGAGAGAGGGCCGGGCGGAGAGGAACTCGTTTCGCGTATCCTCTCCGCCTGTTTCCATTCGCGTTTGATGCAAATGCGCCGGTTCTGAAACTAAGTCCGCCTCAGAGCCGTTGAATGAATATGTTCACGCGCAAGAAAGACAAGGCGCCGCCGCTCGTGGCGGTCAACCATGCCGGCTCACTGTCGGTACCGGGGGAATTCGCAACGGTGCCATGCAACGTCCTGCGGATGTCTGCTACCGCGGCTGAGTTGAGGCTCGATCGGCCGCGACAGTTGCCGTCCGCGTTCCGCCTGACGATCCGCGGCGAAGCGCGGTCGCGGTCGTGTCAGCTTGTCTCGGCCGAACGGCGAAGCGTGCAGGTCCGCTTCGCCTGATCGGCATGCCACGCATGACGTGGCGGATGGAGACTTGCGTATCGCCCTAGCCTCATGGTCTTTCACCGCAACTCAAGGTGATCCATGCCGCTAGACCCTTCGCCCATCGTGGCGCTCGCGCCCGTCATTCCGGTTCTCACGATCGAGCGCGTCGAAGATGCTGTGCCGCTCGCGCGCGCGCTGGTTGCAGGTGGCCTCAAGGCTCTTGAGGTGACATTGCGGACCGAAAGCGGGCTGAAAGCGATCGAAGCTATCGCCCGCGACGTGCCGGACGCTGTCGTCGGCGTCGGGACGGTGACGAAGACCTGGCATGTCGCCAGTGCATTCGACGCCGGCGCGCGTTTCATCGTCAGCCCCGGAACGCCGGGGTGGCTTGCCGAGCACCTTGCCGATGCGCCCATCCCGGTTTTCCCGGGCTGCGCGACCGTGACCGAGGCGATGGCGCTGTCGGCACTCGGCTTCTCGGTGCTGAAATTCTTCCCGGCCGAGGCGTCCGGCGGTATGAACTGGCTGAAATCTGTCGCGGCACCACTCGCGGCTTTAAAATTTTGCCCGACCGGCGGGATCGATACGAAGAACGCAGCGGCTTATCTTGCGCTGCCGAATGTCGTCGCGGTTGGTGGTTCCTGGGTTGCGCCGAAGGATGCGGTCGCGGCCGGTGATTTCGCGCGCGTGACGGCGCTGTCGTGGGAAGCCGCAGCACTCAAGGTCTGAGCGTGTCGACACCGCCGCCACGCAAAGCCGCCACGTTCGATTGGACAACCGCTTTCATCGCGGTGCTCGTGCTCGTGTCCGGCACCACGGTGTATCTGCGCGACGGCTGGCCGCGCGTGCTCGAAATTCTCGGCCACGATTTCCTGCTGTTCGTCGGCATCATGCCCAGCCTGCTCGCGGGCTGTCTGCTGGCCGCCTTTGTGGCTTTGCTACTTCCGCGCGAGACGGTGCGGCGCTGGATCGGCGCCGAGTCGGGCATCACCGGTATCTTCATCGGCGCGGCGGCCGGCGTGATCCTGCCGGGCGGTCCCTTCACGATCTATCCGGTTGCCGCAACGCTTGCCGTGATGGGTGCCGACATCGGCGCGATCGTAGCCTTCATCACGTCATGGTCGCTGCTCGGATATTCGCGCGCGCTCGTGTGGGAACTGCCGTTTTTCGGTGTCCACTTCGTCGGCTGGCGCATTCTGCTGTCGTTGCCGCTGCCTATTCTCGCCGGCCTCATGGTGCGGCCTCTCGCTAATCTTTTAGCGAAGAGATTCCGATGACCATCTTCGTCATCGGATTCCTCTGGCTTCTGGTCGCGGTGCTCGCTGCGGTTGCGGCTCGGCAAGGGCGATCCGTGCTGAAGGGCGCGATCAAAGGCGGGCTCGTCGAATTCATGCGCCTCATCCCGCGCATCGCGATCGGCGTGCTCGGTTCCGGGTTCATCGCCGAGATCATGCCGGAGAAATGGGTCGCGACGTGGCTCGGCCCGGAGTCCGGGCTTGCCGGAATTGCGATAGCCACGCTCGCAGGCGGGTTGACGCCGGGTGGTCCGATGATCGGCTTCGCGGTCGGCATTGCGGCGCTGAAAGCGGGTGCGGCGTCGCCGCAAGTCGTCGCGTATTCGACCGCGTGGGCGCTGTTCGCGCTGCATCGCGCGTTGCTCTACGAAATCCCGCTGATGCCGGCGCGGATCGTCTGGCTGCGGATGACGGCATCTGTCCCGCTGCCATTCATTGCGGCTTACATGGCGATGCTGGTCGGCAAGCCTTAGAGGTTATCTGCTTTGATGGTCAAAGCAGATAACCTCTAAGTTTCTTGAGTGGTCGCATTTTCTTGACGTGAACCGGCATCCACTTCACTTGAAAATGCTCTAATGCACGGCGTCTTGCGTGCGCGGAATGATCGCGCCGCGATGCTGCACGACCTCACCCGCGATCTTGTGCGCGGCGCTGACCGCAGCGGCGGGTTCTTCACCCTTCAAGCGTGCCGCAAGATAGCCGGCGCAAAAGCTGTCGCCCGCGGCCGTAGTGTCGACGGCTTGAGTTACCTGGGGGACCGGTACGCGCTGGCTGACATCCTTCGAAACGACGAGTGCGTCGCTCGTGCCGTTCTTCACGACGACCTCCGAGACACCGAACGCCTGCAGCCGCTGCACGGTGCCGTCCGGGCTAGAGTCGCTCCACAATGCGGCTTCGTCGTCGAAACTCGGAAGCGCGATGTCGACGCGTTTGAGCGCTTCGCCATACACGGTGCGGGCACGCGCGGCGTCGCCTTTCCAGCCGCGCGGCCGGTAGTTGGAATCGAATGCGACAATGGCGCCGCGCTGGCGAGCGAGTTCGAGCAGCGCGAGGAAACGGCCGAGACCCGCGTTCGAATAAAGCGAGAGCGTGATGCCGGAGAAGTAAATGACGCGGGCGTTAAGGATCGCGTCGGCCGTCGCGCTCCAATTCGGTAGTTCGAAGAGATCGCGCGCCGGCGAGGTGTCGCGCCAGTAGTAGAATTTCCGCTCGCCCGCCGCATCGGTTTCGATCAGATGCAGTCCGGGCATGCGGCCCGGCACACGCGTGATGAGATCGGTGCCAATACCTTCGGCGGTGGCGAGATCGATGAGGCTGGCGGAGTAGGGATCATCGCCCATCGCGGTCGCATACGACACCTTGATGCCTGCGCGCGCGAGGTAGACCGACGTGTTGAACGTGTCGCCGCCGAAGTTGAGGCTGAAGCGGCCGTCGGGACCGCGCGCCAACTCGATCATGACTTCGCCGATTGCGGCGACAATGTTGCTGCTCATCGCCGGACCCTAGCACGCCTCAGGCGGCGCGTTGAGCCCGCCCGGGCGAAACGTCGATGACGTCGGCGCGCGCCGAAACGTCCGCGAAAGCCGCCGGATCGGCGCCGGTCATCCAGACCTGAGCGCCCAGCCGGTCAAGCTGATCGTAGAGCGCGCGGCGGCGCGACGGATCGAGATGCGCGACGACTTCGTCGAGCAACAGGATCGGCGCTTGGCCGGTCATGTCGGCTATCAGCTGCGCATGCGCGAGGATGAGGCCGATCAACAAAGCCTTCTGCTCGCCGGTCGAGCCGTCGGACGCCGCAATGCCTTTCGCCGCATAGAAGACCTTAAGGTCGGAAAGGTGCGGACCTTCCAACGTGCGGCCGGCTGCCGCATCGCGCGCGCGATTGGCTTTGAGCACGGCGCGATAGTCGTCCTCGATCTCGGCAGCAGGGCGTGACGAAATGCCGGCTTCGAGTGCGCCTTCAAGCGCGATGCGCGCGGCCGGGAAGTGGCTGTCGTCGTGACGGCGGGCAAGTGCAGCAGACAACTGGCGCACGGTTTCGGATCGGCCCGCCGCGACCGCCACCGCGAGTTCTGCGGTCTCGTGCTCGGCGGCATCGAGCCATTTTTGATCCGGCCGCGGATCTTCGAGCAAGCGGTTGCGTGCACGCAACGAGCGCTCGAGCGCACTCACGCGTGCGTTGTGGCTGGCGTCGATGGCGAGTGCGAAGCGGTCGAGGAACCGCCGCCGTTCGGACGCCGGGCCCATGAAGAGTTGGTCCATCGTCGGCGTCAGCCAGATAACGCTGAGGTGGTCCGTGAATGCTGCGGCCGAACCGACCGCCTCGCCGTCGATGCGGCATTTCCGGGTCTCGGTCGGCATCGTGCCGGGCGGCTCGATGCCGGTGCCGAGCGTTGCGAGACCGAGCGCACCTTCGAGTTGAACCGAGACCGCCCACGAGCCGTCGCCTTCCGTGAACGCGGCTTCGCTCAGCGTCGCGCGGCGAAGGCCACGGCCGGGGCTGAGATAGGAAATTGCTTCGATGAGGTTAGTCTTGCCGGCGCCGTTTGGCCCCGTAAGCACAACTAGCCGCTGCGTTATCGCGAGCTGCTGCGCGCGATAACTGCGGAAGTTGTTCAGCGTCAGGCGTCGAATCCGGGCCGCGGTCATCGGCCCTTGTGTTTCACGAAGACTGCGGCGGGTGCAAGCGGAACGCTGACACCCGCGTCAGCATCGTCACACACGCATCGGCATCAGCACGTAGACGGCGTGGCCGCCGGTGCCGTCCTGGATCAACGTCGGCGAACCTGGGTCTGCCAGCTTGAAGATCGCCTGCTCGCTGTCGATCTGCGACGCGATGTCGAGCAGGTAGCGCGAGTTGAAGCCGATATCGAGCGGGTCGCCGTCGTAATCGACCTCGATCTCCTCAGTCGCGCTGCCGGAATCCGGGTTGGTGACGGAAAGCAGCAGGCGTGAGCCGGAGATCGAAAGCTTCACGGCGCGGCCGCGTTCGCTCGACACGGTCGAGACACGATCAACGGCCGCTTCGAAGTCCGGCTTATCAACTTTGAGTTGCTTGTCGTTCCCTTGCGGGATGACGCGCGTGTAATCCGGGAAGGTGCCGTCGATCAACTTAGACGTGAGAATGACGTCGCCGAGCGTGAAGCGGATTTTTGCGGATGACAGTTCGATACCGATTTCGGTGTCGCCGCCTTCGATCAAGCGCTGCAACTCGCCGACCGTCTTGCGGGGAACGATAACGCCCGGCATGCCGGCTGCGCCACTCGGCGCCGGAAGATCGAACTGCGCGAGGCGGTGACCGTCTGTCGCAACCGCGCGTAGCGTCTTGTCGGTCGGCACGTGCAGGTACATGCCGTTGAGATAGTAGCGCGTCTCTTCGGTCGAAATCGCGAACTGCGTCTTGTCGATCATGCGCTTGAGGTCGGCGGCGCCGACAGAAAATTTGTGCGTCATGTCGGCGGCAGCGAGATCCGGGAAGTCGGATTCGGGCAGCGTCTGCAGCGTGAAACGTGACCGCCCGGCTTTGATGGCGAGGCTCGATCGATCGGCCAGCGATTCCAGCTGCACCTGCGAACCGTCCGGCAACTTGCGGACGATCTCGTAAAACATGTGCGCCGGAACCGTCGTCGCGCCGGGCGCGCCGATGTCGGCTCCGATCGGCTCGATGATTTCGAGGTCGAGGTCGGTCGCCTTGAGGTTGAGCTTCCCGTTGGCTGCCCGGAGCAGCACGTTGGCGAGGATCGGGATCGTGTTGCGCCGCTCCACGACACGATGGACATGGCCGAGCGACTTGAGCAGTTCCGCGCGCTCTACGGTCACTTTCATAGCTTCAGCACCCTAACTTGGCGCCACGTGGCGCATCTCAACAGCGCCGGACGGCGCGGCGAAGCCACGATCCGGACCGGGAAGGTGCCGTGCCGCAGCGTCTAACGCAAGCGTTTCAACGTGTTTTCAACGGTCTTGACGGCCTTAACCGCGTTTATCTGCACGATTTTCAGGCGATCGAGATCGCTAAAATTTTAGCGATCATTTTTATCGGACTTTAGCGGCTGATGGGTCAAATCGGGACAAACACAGGGAAGCAGTTATGGCCGAACGTATTCTCATCGTCGACGATGATCCCGTCAGCCGCCGGCTCATCGAAGCCATGGTCGGCCGGTTCGGCTATGAGGCGGTCACCGCCGATGGCGGTGCGGCCGGTATTGCGGCGCTGACCGACGACGGCGCGCGCTTCGATGCCGTCGTTCTCGATCTCATGATGCCGGGTGTCGACGGTCTCGGCGTTCTGTCGCGTATGCGCGAAGGCGGCATCTCGCTTCCCGTCATCGTGCAGACCGCGCACGGCGGTATCGACAACGTCGTTGCGGCAATGCGCGCGGGTGCCAGCGACTTCGTCGTCAAGCCGGTCGGCGCAGAGCGTCTGCAGGTGTCGCTGCGCAACGCGTTGGCGACCGGCGCGCTCGAAAGCGAACTCAAACTCATCAAGCGCAGCCGCGCCGGCGTGCTGACCTTCAAAGACATCGTTACGCGCAGCACCAATATGCTTGGCGTATTGCGTATGGCCGAGAAAGCCGCGAGTTCGACGATCCCGGTATTGATCGAAGGCGAGTCCGGCGTCGGCAAGGAATTGATCGCGCGCGCCATTCACGGCACCAGCGATCGCAAGGCGAAGCCGTTTGTCGCCGTCAACTGCGGCGCGATCCCGGATAATCTCGTCGAGTCGATCTTGTTTGGTCACGAGAAGGGCGCTTTTACGGGTGCGACCGAGCGGCATACGGGCAAGTTCGTGGAAGCTTCTGGTGGAACTCTGTTCCTCGACGAAGTCGGCGAGCTCCCGCTGTCCGCGCAGGTAAAACTTCTGCGTGCAATTCAGGAAGGCGAAGTCGAACCTGTCGGCGCGCGTAAACCTGTGAAGGTCGACGTTCGCATCGTGTCGGCGACCAACCGCGATCTCACGAAAGACGCGAAGAGTGGGCGCTTCCGTGAGGATCTTTTCTACCGCCTTCACGTCTATCCGCTGACGGTACCGCCGCTGCGCGAGCGCCGTGAGGACGTTGCGGGTCTCGTTCGCCACTTCCTCGCGCGCTTCGGCGCCGAAGAAGGCCGCCGTATCCGCGCGATTTCGGGTGATGCGCTGGCGATGCTGCGCAACTATCCGTGGCCCGGCAACGTGCGCCAGCTCGAAAACTCCGTGTTCCGTGCGGTGGTGCTCGCCGAGACCGACGAAATTGGCGTTGCGGAATTCCCGCAGATCCTCGCCCAGCAGCACGAGCGTGCCGCCGAGCCGATGAGCCTCGGCGAATCCGCGTCAGCGCCTCTCGCTCCGGTTGCGTCGGACGAAGCCACGCCGATGATGTTCGATCCGATGATCGGTGTGGCGATTCCGCCGCGTCCGCGTCAGGTCGATAACGGTCCGAGCGTGCAGCTGCTCGATCCGACCGGAGAGGCCCGCCCGCTCGAAGCCATCGAGGCCGACGCGATACGGTTCGCCCTCACGCATTACCGTGGGCAGATGTCGGAGGTCGCTCGCCGGCTGCAGATCGGCCGCTCGACGCTCTACCGCAAGCTGGAGAGTCTCGGTCTTGCAGAAGACGCCCCGGCCAAGCCCGAGGTCGTTGCGACGCGGTGACACTGTCGCCAATTTAACGCGTTTGCACACGCCTGTGTGTTGATTCCGCCGCATTTTATGGTCACGGTCCGGCCGAAACCGAGATGCGTGGACCCGCCGCGCGTCTTGGACGTTAGTGGTGTGCCGGGATCGGAGAATCACGCATGCGTGCTGCGCGACACGATAGCTTGGGCGGAAATGTCCTACGGGGCGCTGCGGTCCTTCGCGGCCTCATTGCCTCGCTGGCTATCTCCACCGCGATTATCTCGCTGCCGACAGGTGCATTCGCGCAGGCGGTTGCGTCCGTCGATACCGGCGTGCCGATGCCCGAGCCCGCCGATGTGCCGCCGCCCAGCCTGAACGACATCGGTCCGGCACCCGCCGCGACGCCGTCTCCCGCGCCTGCGGCACCGGCCGCAGCACCCGCTCCGGTTGCGCCCGCAGCGGCAGCGCCGGCAAATCCGCCATCGAATGTCGCAGCCAATGGCGCAGCGATTGACCAGGCATTGGCCGACAAAATTCGCGATGCGGTCACGACCCGGTCAGACCGGTTGTTCGCCGACAAGAAGGACCGCACGGCGGCCGAAGACTTCTACAAGACCCGCAACTATGCGCCGGTCTGGTTTTCCAACGGCGAGGCGACCCCGCGCGCCAAGGTTGCCATCGCTCGCATTAAGGCGGCAGACACCGACGGCCTCGACGCGACCGCCTTCACGCTGCCGGACCTTGCCGCCGGCGCAGACGCGGATGCGACCGCGCAGGCCGAGCTTCGCCTGACCGCAACGGTTCTCGAATTTGCCAAGCAGGCGCAGGCCGGCCGTACGATGCCGTCGCGCCTCACCCCGAATATCGACGTGACGCCGCCGGTGCCGGATGCCGGACTGGTTCTGAAGACGGTCAGCGATGCGTCCGATATGACCGTCGCGCTGGAAGGCTTCAATCCGCCGCACGAGGGCTTCAAGCGGCTCAAGGCGAAGCTCGCCGAACTGCGCGGCGCGCCGGAAGAGCAGACGATCGAGGTTCCGGGCGGTCCGGTCATTCGCTCGGGCAAGAAGGACGCGCGCGTTCCCGTGCTGCGTCAGCGCCTCCACATCGAAGGCGATCCGGAAAACACCACTTACGACGCGGCTTTGGTCGAGGCCGTCAAGGCGTTCCAGCGCGAGCGCGGTCTCACCGTGAACGGTCAGGTCACGACAGCCGTGATCGACGCGCTCAACGGGCGCAGCAAGACAAAGCAGATCGACACCGTGGTCGCCAATATGGAGCGTTGGCGCTGGCTGCCGCGCAACCTTGGCCAGACCTACGTGATGGTGAACGTTCCGGACTTCACCTTGAAGATGGTCGATCGCGGCAATCAGATCTTCACGACCCGCATCATCGTCGGCAAGGCGAATACGCCGAGCCCGGTTTTCTCCGACGAGATCGAGAACATCGTCGTCAATCCGAGCTGGCACGTGCCGGAGTCGATCGTCTACGGCGAATACGGCAGCATGAGCCCGGAAGCTCTGGCGGCGCGCGGTTACGAGGTTTCGTATCGCCGCGATGGCACGATGGCGATCCGTCAGCCGCCGGGTGAGCGAAATGCGCTCGGCCGTCTGAAGTTCAATTTCCCGAACGCCTACCAGGTGTATCTGCACGATACGCCGACGAAGCCGCTCTTCGCGCAGGATCGCCGCGCCTTCAGCCATGGCTGCATGCGCGTGCAGAACCCAGAGAAGTTCGGTGAGGCGTTGTTGTCGGTGGCGATGCCGCGCGACGGCTATACGGCGCAGAAGCTGACCAGCATGTACGGCCGCAACGAAGTCACGCTGAAGTTCCCGAAGACCATCCCGGTGCACATCGTCTACATGAATGCGTATGTCGACGACCACGGGAAGCTGGTCGTGCGTGACGACGTCTACGGTTGGGATAAGCGCACGCAGTCAGCGCTGAACGGGAAGTACATGGCCGTCGCCGAGCGCAGCCAGAAGGTGACGCCGGGTTCGTCCAGTCAGGCGAAGCGCAACTTCCAGCAGAAGCGTATGGCCGACCAGCGCGACCCGGCCGGTCCGCCGCGCCGTGCCGGTGGCGACGGCTTCTTCTTGTTCCCGTTCTTCCGGTAACGTTTCACGCTCCGATAACACTCAACGTCATGGCCCGCTTCATGCGGGCCATCCACGTCTTTGTTTAAGACGTAGCTCGGATGGAGCGGTGGCGAAGCCGCGCGCGAAATCCGGGGATAGCGACAGCGGTTCTGCAGTTCCTGGATTTTGCTCGACGTGCGCGCGAGAGGCGCGCCGCCTCGCTTCATCCCGGCTACAAGTGAAGGAAGGAAGACGTGGATGGCCCGGACAAGCCGGGCCATGACGGAGACCTATTCCGGGGCATGAGCCCGTTTGGGTCGCAGAGCAGCGCATTAAGCGCGAAAATAAAGTTCGGCCCCGAATTGTGGCGGCGTCTGCCACAATTTGCGCGCTGCCGAGTTGTCGCCATCTCGTTACCGCCTGAAATTGACGGCGTGCCAAAACGAGCTACAAATCGTTAGTCAAAACAGTCCGTTACGCCGTATTCCCGGCTTTCTGCGATCTCGGCAAAGCAGCGTGTTTTTCGGCTGTTTGGGGCCGATTTTCACAACTTCCGTTAGCCACTCGGACGATTTAAGTGCCCGCCCGGGCTAGGTTTTGCCATACTTGCCCCTTAGCCAAGCAGGTGATGGGGGGATCGGCGATGTGGGCGCTAAGGTCGCATTAACCGTTCCCGGCAAGACTTACTGGCCATGCAACCTTTCGGTTCTTCACCGAATGTGTGGTCAGCCTCGCGACGTCGGACGGAAAGATCCAGTGCCATTTAGTACCGCGCGCCGTATGCCGCTGCAGAGAAAGTCGTTGCGCTTGACGCGCGGCGCTGTTCTCGCGGCCCTAGCTTGCCTCTTCGCCATCGATGCCACCGCGGACAGCGAAGTCCGTACCCTGACGATGCATCACACGCATTCGAAGGAAAACATCACTGTCGTCTTCAAGCGCAACGGGCGCTACGACGATCAGGGCCTCGCGAAGATCAATTACTTCCTGCGCGATTGGCGCAATCACGATCAGATCAAGATGGACCCGCGACTGTTCGACGTCGTGTGGGAAGCTTATCAGGACGCCGGCGGAACGCAGCCGATCCAGATCATCTCGGCGTATCGCTCGCCGGCCACCAATTCGATGCTCCGCGCGCGTAGCCGCGGCGTCGCCAAGCACAGCCAGCACATGCTCGGCAAGGCGATGGACTTCAACATCCCGGGCGTTTCGCTCGATCGTCTGCGCGCTTCCGGCCTGCGCTTGCAGCGCGGCGGTGTCGGCTTCTATCCGGGCTCCAACTTCGTCCATCTCGATGTCGGCTCGATCCGCATGTGGCCGCGCATGAACTCGGAACAGCTCGCCCGCGTGTTCCCGGATGGGCGCACCGTGCACGTTCCGTCGGATGGCCGCCCGCTGCGTGGCTACCAGCTCGCACTGGCGGATGTCGCCAAGCGCGGCGCAAGCCCGTCGGCGACGTCGGTCTTCGCAGCACGTAGCGCGGGCATCGACACGACGACGACTTCGACCGGCAAGCGTAGCTTCTTCGCCCGCATGTTCAGC
Organism: Variibacter gotjawalensis; assembly: GCF_002355335.1. Taxonomy (GTDB): domain Bacteria; phylum Pseudomonadota; class Alphaproteobacteria; order Rhizobiales; family Xanthobacteraceae; genus Variibacter; species Variibacter gotjawalensis. The sequence goes on along the minus strand of NZ_AP014946.1, from coordinate 295,988 downwards.
CGTGGCGGCGAAGACGACGAGGAAGAGACGAACGCTGCTCCGGCACGCGGTCGTGTGACTGCAGAGTCGCGCGTCGCCGCTCTGCCGCCGCCAGGCGCTCCGCAGTTCGATAAGGCTCAAGCCGCACAGCCGGCACAGCTCGCTTCTGCGGCTCCGGTGCCGATGCCGCGTTCGCGTCCGAACCGCGCGCTCGAGACTGGTCTCGTCGCGGCCGCAGTTGCCCGCCCGTCGCCCGCTCAGGTCGTCGCTTCGCGCGGCTTCTGGACCGGCGCCGACATGGCGACCAACGAGCCGCAACAGCAGCAGCAACAGAATGACGGCCAGCCGCGCATGGTTTGGCAGACCGGTGCGCAGCCTGTGACAACGGGTTCGGCAACGGCCGTGCAGAAGAAGACACCGGCGCCGCGTCCGCGTCCGGACATGGTTCTTGCCAGCGCCGAGACAGCCTCTGTTCCGTGGCCGAATGGCCTGCGTGACGAGAAGCCGGCCGAGTTGGTGATGGCTTACGCACCGAGCGCTTCGGCTCCGGCTGCAGTCAACAAGCCGGCCGTGCGTCAGGCAGCTCCGATGGGTGCCGGCGTGATCCGCCCCGCAAAGGCCGCCGTTCCGTCGACGCCGCCGGTTGCGACAAAATCCAGTCAGCCGATGCCGGTTGCACGCCTTGGTGAAAATCCGTGGCTGCGTGGCGTGATGCTGGCGCCGAGCCTCTATGCGGCGATGGACGTCACCATCTACGGCACGCTCAACACCCGCGAAATCGCGACCATGATGCGCAAGCCGCGCACGGTCGTTGCCAACAGCTTCAACGACGAGCCGGACTTCGGTCTCTCGGCAGCCGGCTTCAGCGGCAATGCCGTCGTGTTCCCGACGACCGTGATGCTTGGCAACACGACCGCGAGTTTGAACTAGCGCTTCCGCAAGACAACAAACAAAAAGCCCGGCTCATGCAGCCGGGCTTTTTGTTTTGGGAGAACTAACGATCAGATCATGCCGAGTGCGGCGAGGTAGGTATCGAGGATCGCTTCCTGCTCGGCGCGCTCGTCCTTGTCCTGCTTGCGTAGACGCACAACGGTGCGCAGCGCCTTGGTGTCGTAGCCATTCGCTTTCGCTTCGGCGTAAACGTCTTTCAGATCGTCGGAGATGGTTTTCTTTTCTTCTTCGAGACGCTCGATGCGTTCGACGAACGCTTTGAGCTGATCCCGCGCAACATTGGGAGACGACGACATACTGTTCCTCGATCAAACACGACGCTGGACGACACGGATGTTCGCCCTAGCATTTCCGTGCACGGCTTTCGGCAAAGGAGGGCGCGCAGTCAAGCGTCGTGCCCACTATCCACAGCGTGGCCAACTTCGTAGCCCGGATGAAGCGAGGCAAAGCCGAGCAAAATCCGGGGCCGGAATTGCCTCATAAGACTTGCCGCAGGCTCTGCTCCCGGATTTCGCTTGGCGCTGCGCGCCGCTTCATCCGGGCTACGGAGAGCTCAATGATTCGGCTGTGATTTCTCGAAAGCGGCCTTCTGGTCGGCCGACGCTTCCTTCTGATGCAGCTTTCGCCATTCGTCGTACGGCATGCCGTAGACGTGCGTGCGGCTCTCGTCCTTGCTCATCGCGACGCCTTGCGCGTCCGCCGCATCCTTCATCCAATTGGAGAGGCAGTTGCGGCAGAAGCCGGCGAGATTCATCAGATCGATGTTCTGCACGTCGGTGCGCTCGCGCAAATGCGAGAGCAGACGGCGAAACGCCGCGGCTTCGAGTTCGGTTTGTGTTTTCTCGTCCATCTCTCAAGCCTCGTCTTCCAGCGTCACCGGAACATAGTGGTCTCGCGGCTTGGTCGCCAGGGCGCGGGGGTACGATCGGGAGGTTACAAGCGCGGCGAGGGTTGCTAAGCCTCTGGCACAACAAGGCGCGGATAGGCGCCGAAATACCCGAGGACGACGCCCAGTGACTTCGCCGCGAGAGTTCCTGAATGAGTTGTTCGAGACCGCTGTCGCGGCGGCGCATCCATCGACGTTTCTGCCGCGCCATCTGCCTGCGCCGCCCGCGAAGGGGCGACTGATATTGTTCGCGTCCGGCAAGGCCGGCGGCTCAATGGCGGAGGTCGCGGAGCGCTTCTATCTCGACGACGCCAAGATCGATCCGAAGCGGCTCGACGGCATCGCGGTGACGCGACACGGCTATGGCCGGCCGACGCGGCAGATCCCGATGATCGAGGCCGGGCATCCGGTACCGGATCAGGCCGGCATCGATGCGACCGAGCGCACGCTGCAACTCGCCGATACGGCAACGGCGGACGACCTCGTGCTGGTGCTGATGTCGGGCGGCGCGTCGGCCAACTGGATCGCGCCGGCGGCCGGCATCACGCTCGCCGAGAAGCAGGCGCTGACGCGCGCGCTGCTGCGCAGCGGCGCGAATATCGGCGAGATCAACACGCTGCGGAAGCATCTCTCGCGCATCAAGGGCGGACGGCTCGCGGCGCGCGCCGCGCCGGCGCGCGTGCTGACGCTCGCAGTGTCGGATGTCCCGGGCGACGATCCGGACGTTATCGGCTCCGGCCCGACGGTGCCGGATACGAAGACGCTCGCCGATGCGTTGGCGGTGGTGAAGAAGTTCAACGTCACGCTGCCGCCGTCGATTGCGAATGCGCTGAAGGATCCCGCCAACGAGAGCCCGAAGCCGGGCGATGCGATCTTCGCGAATACGGAGTATCGCCTCGTCGCCAAGCCGATGGATGCGTTCGATGCGGTGCAGGCGAAGATCCGCGCGGCCGGCTACGAACCGGTGTTCCTCGGCGACCGCCTCGAGGGTGAGGCGCGCGATACGGCCGCCGAGCATATGCGGCTCGCCAAAGAGCTGCAGGCGGCCGGCAAGCGCGCCGTGCTGCTCTCGGGCGGCGAGCTCACGGTGACGATCCGCGGGCAGGGCAAGGGCGGCCCGAACCAGGAATACGCCCTTGCGGCCACCGCGCTGCTGGCAGGCACGAAAGGCATAGCGGTGCTGGCTGGCGACACGGACGGGACGGATGGCGGCGGCGGCGACGCGGATAGCCCGGCCGGGGCCTATGCGGACGGCGAAACGGCAGCAAAAGCGGCCTCGCTCGGCCTCGATCCGGCCCAGTTTCTCGCCGAAAACGACTCCACGGGTTTCTTCGCCAGAACGGGCGGCTTGCTCACGCCGGGCCCCACTTATACGAACGTCAACGATTTCCGGGCGATTTTAGTCAACCCATGCGAATCAGTCTGAGAGAATCGAAGCACAATGCGGCTTGCCCGAACTTCACTTTTTAGCGCCGGATTACTCGCATTGACGTTCTGGTGCATCACGAGTGAGGCCGCGCGCGCCGACTTCCGGCTGTGCAACAACACCGGCAGCCGCGTCGGCATCGCGATTGGCTACAAAGAGGGCGAAGCCTGGACCACCGAGGGCTGGTGGAATCTGTCGTCTCGCAGCTGCGAGACGCTCTTGCGCGGAACGCTGTCGTCGCAGTTCTATTACATCTATGCGATAGATTATGATCGCGGCGGTGAGTGGTCCGGCAAAGCCTTCATGTGCACGCGGGACAAAGAGTTCACGATCCGCGGTGTGGAGGATTGTTTGGCACGTGGTTTTGAGAAGACCGGTTTCTTCGAGGTCGACACCACGTCGCAGCCTTCTTGGACCGTCCAACTGACTGAATCATCCGAACAGGCGCCGACGCGGCCGCTGCCGCCGGGCTCTTCATCCTCTCCGCCGCGCGCCTCTGGACAGCCGCGGGAAGTGACACAATGAGACGTTTGCGACGAGCGAAAGTGCTGGCCACGTTGGGGCCGGCCTCGAGCGAGCGTCCGATGATCGCCAAGCTGTTCGAAGCCGGCGCCGACATCTTCCGCATCAACATGAGTCACACGCCGCACGATCGCATGGCCGCGATGGTGGCGACGATCCGCGGGCTCGAGAAAGATTACGGCCGCCCGATCGGCGTGCTGATCGATCTGCAGGGACCGAAGCTGCGACTCGGCGCGTTCGCGAACGATACGGCCGTGATGGTCGAGAACGGCGCGCAGTTTATCCTCGACAACGACACGACGCCGGGCGACGTCACCCGCGTGCATCTTCCGCATCCGGAAATTCTCGCCGCGCTGGAGCCCGGACACACGCTGCTGATCGATGACGGCAAGGTGCGTCTTCGTGCGGTCGAGACATCGCCGACGCGCGCGGTCACGCGCGTCGAAGTCGGCGGCAAGCTGTCGAACCGCAAGGGCGTCAGCCTGCCGGATACGCTGATTCCGTTCTCGGCGCTGACCGACAAGGATCGCTCCGATCTGGACGCGGCACTCAATGTCGGCGTCGATTGGATCGCGCTCTCGTTCATCCAGCGCGCCGACGACGTCGCGGAAGCCAAGAAGATCACACGCGGCCGCGCCTCGATCATGTCGAAGATCGAGAAGCCGCAGGCCGTCGCGCATATCGCGGATATTCTCGAACTCTCCGACGCCATCATGGTGGCGCGCGGCGATCTCGGCGTCGAGATGCCGCTCGAGAAACTGCCTGCGATTCAGAAACAACTCACGCGCGCTGCGCGCCGCGCCGGCAAGCCCGTCGTCGTTGCAACGCAGATGTTGGAGTCGATGATCTCGTCACCGGTGCCGACCCGCGCCGAAGTGTCGGACGTCGCGACCGCGATTTACGAAGGCGTCGATGCCGTGATGCTCTCGGCCGAATCCGCTGCCGGACAATATCCGGCAGAGGCCGTCGGCACGATGAGTCGCATCATCGAGGAGGTCGAGAAAGACACGAACTTCCGCTCGATCATCAATGCGCAGCGCTCCGATCCGGAAGCGACCGGCGCCGACGCCATCGCGGCAGCGTCGCGGCAGATCGCCGAGACCCTCGATCTCGGCGCGCTGGTGTGTTGGACATCGTCCGGCGCAACGGCGTTGCGCGTTGCGCGCGAGCGGCCGAATACGCCGATCATCGCGATCTCACCGAATCTCTCGACCGGCCGCCGCTTGTCGGTCGCGTGGGGTGTGCACTGCGTCGTCGCCGAAGATGCGCACGATCAGGACGACATGGTCGATCGCGCGTGCCAGCTCGCCTACAAGGATGCGTTCGTGCGCGCCGGTCAGCGCATCATCATCGTGGCGGGCGTTCCGCTCGGAACGCCAGGCGCGACCAACATGGTGCGCATCGCATTCGTCGGCAGCGACGCCGCGAAAGAGTAGCCAAACCTCTTCGTCATTGCGAGGAGCGACATGCGCGCAGCGCTGGCGCGACGTGGCAATCCAGAGCAAGGCAACGGGCGCTAACGATTTGATTCCTGGATTGCTTCGTCGCGGCTTCGCCGCTTCTCGCAATGACGAAGCGGTTAAATCTCGCGGCCTTCGACTTTTTCCGAGAGCGTCTTCACAAGCTCATCGATGCGCTCGAGATAGGGGTGCACTTCGAGCGCCTTGCGCAGCACCTTCAGCGCGAGCGCATCTTCGTCGAGTTCGTGCAGGATCATGCCGAAGCCGACCATCGCGCCGAAGTGGCGCGGCTCGATCGCGAGCACGTGGCGGATATCCGCAATCGCCGCGACGTAGTTCTTATTGAGGAAGTGCAGCGTTGCGCGGCGATTCCAGCCCTCGGCAAATTCCGGGCGGATATCGACCACAGCGTCGAGCAGCTGCAGGCTGAGGTCATTGTCCTTGGCGTCGAGCGCGCGTTTGGCGCGCTGCATCAGCAGGTCCGTGGTGTCGCTACCCGAATTCGCCAGCAGCGACGTGATGCGGACTTCGACCGACTTTGCGGCTTCGGCGTCGGGCGCCGCTTTCAGCGCACCGAACAGGAAGTTGAGGTCGCGGCTGCGATCCGGCTTGTTGGGGCGCGGCGCAGGCTTGGCGCGAGGCTCTGCCTGCTTGGTGCGCGGTTCGATCTGCGGCCGCGAGCTTTGTGCGAAGGCCGGAGACGCGGCGATGAAAAGGGCGACGACAGAGACCGTCAGTATCTTCATGCGCAAAATCTAACGCGTCGCGCACGCAAGCGCAAAGGCCCGCGCGGGTGGCGCAGGCCTTCAAATTTCAACTCAGCGTGTGTCAGGCGGGCTGATGCGCCCCGCCGATTAGCCTTGGCGCGCCTTGAAGCGCTTCTGCGTCTTGTTGATGACGTAGACGCGGCCCTTGCGGCGGACCAGGCGGTTGTCGCGGTGACGACCGCGCAGCGATTTCAACGAGTTACGAACTTTCATCTTATCCTACCAAACCGCCGGTGCGGTTACTGTTTCAGGGCCGCCCACGCGACCGATTGATCATGATTGCGGCGGTTTCTAAAGGTCGGAGACCGACCTGTCAACGTTTGCGGTTGAAAGGTCTATGTCTTTGCCATATATTTCGCCATAGTTATGTGGCGTTTTATGAGGCGTTATGGCGAACGTTGTTAGGTCATCACTGAAGTCCAAAGCGATGGCTGCGATCGCGACTCCGCTTGTCGCGTCGATGATGGACAGCAGCGGGCAAATCGCCGCTACCCGCGTCGTTGACCGCTTCGGCATCTCCAAGACGCAACTGGCTGAAACGATCGGCTTGCCGCGGGAGACGCTTTACCGGGCCGAGCGCAGTGGCGCGACCAAAGCGCAGGCGCGCTTGCGCGAAGTGCTGGAGATTCTTTCGCTTGTGTCTGAGTGGGCAGGCGGGCCGCAACAAGCCTTGGCTTGGTATCGCGCTCAGCCGATCCCGGCTTTCGGCGAGCGTACGGCGGCGGCGGTCGTCAAAGAGGGCAAGGCGTCAGCCGTCCGAGACTATTTAGATCATATGGCTCTCGGCGGGTTTGCTTGAGGTTCGTCGGCGTTTGCTACCGAGCGCACGATCCTCGATGGGCATTCAGCCCGACTTCTGGATCCGGAGCCGCAATCAGGGGCGCGCGCTTCAATCCCAAAGGAGTGCCCGCACTCTATCTGGCGCTGAACATAGTCACGGCGGTGAAGGAAGCGAGCCAGGGGTTGGCACACCGCATCGATCCGCTGACGCTGTGCGCTTACGAAGTCGACTGCGATCCCATCGCTGACCTAACAGCCGAGGAGCAGCGAGCGCTCTACGGCGTCGAAGCCAACGATATGAAATGTGCCTGGGCTGCCGAGCTTGCCGAGGGCAAGCGTCCGGCTTCTTGGTCTATTCACGACCAGCTCGTTGCACAGGGAGTTGCTGGAATTCGCGTGCCAAGTTTCGCGCCTGGAGCCGACGCCAATGACGTCAATCTCGTGCTCTGGATGTGGGGACCGGCCTTGCCGCGCCAGGTCAGGGTCATCGACCCGCGTTTTCGACTACCACGCGACCAATCTTCCTGGCGCTAGCCAAATCTCACGGGTCGGGCGTGACGATCTTGAGGCCGATGACGCCTGCGACGATGAGGCCGAGGCAGAAAAGCCGCGCTGGTTCGCGTGATTCGCCGAACAGGTAGATGCCGAGAATCGCGGTGCCGACCGCGCCGATGCCGACCCAAACCGCATAACCCGTGCCGACAGGCAGGTAGCGGAGCGCGAGGCCGAGAAAGACGGCGCTCAGCGTCATCGTGGTGATGGTCCACACGCTCGGCCACAGCTTGGTGAAGCCCTCGGTGTATTTCATCCCGATGGCCCAAGCGACTTCGAGCAATCCGGCAATGAACAGGAGGATCCAGGCCATGGTGTTTCCAAGCGGCGTATCGCGATTTTCGTCAGGAAAGACCGCGAGTTGAAGCATTTTCAAGTGAAGTGGAGACCGGTTCACGTCAAGAAAATGCGTCTTCATGAAGGGAAGAGCCGTCCGCTTTGATTCATCAAAGCCGGTCGGCTCTGGAGACGGAATGGTGGGCGCGACAGGGATTGAACCTGTGACCCCTACCATGTCAAGGTAGTGCTCTCCCGCTGAGCTACGCGCCCATTCCGTCGATCACGCAATTCCGAGCCGCTGTTTGCGATTGCTCAAGAATTGCCCGCGAGCGCGCTTCCTATATCGGCTCGCGCTCTGCCAAGCAAGGACGATTCAGGCCGCGAGAACCTTGGAAACTTCGTTGACGAGATCGCGCAGATGGAAGGGCTTCGAGAGCACCTTGGCGTTACGCGGCGCCTGCGAATCCGGGTTCAAGGCGACAGCCGCAAAACCCGTGATGAACATGATCTTGATATCGGGGTCGAGTTCGGAGGCGCGGCGCGCCAACTCGATTCCGTCCATTTCCGGCATCACGATATCGGTGAGCAGGAGCTCGAACGGTTCTTCGCGCAAACGATTGTAAGCGGACAGGCCGTTGTCGAAGGAGATGACTTCATAGCCGGCGGCCTCCAGGGCTTTCACCAGGAAGCGACGCATGTCGTTGTCGTCTTCGGCCAGAAGGATCTTTTGCATTTGGGCGGTTTGCACGGGTGCTTGGGTCATAGATGTCATAAGCACTGCGTCGGGTAAATAACGGGTGAAAAAGAACGATCTTCGATGATGCTTGCGCGCAACTTCTCTCGGAGAGACAATATGAGCCGTAGGGGCGGAGATTTGAGTCGAGACGAGACAGTATGAGTGACCGCGGCGAAGCCGAGCTCGACCCACCGTTCGAGACCCTGGAGCCAAACGATTGGCTCGGGCCGCTCGTTTTCAACTCGCCGCATAGCGGGCGCACGTATCCGGCCGCGTTCCTGCGCCAGTCGCGCCTCGAGATGAATGCGCTGCGGCGCTCGGAAGACACCTTCGTCGACGAATTGTTCGAAACGGCTGTGCGGCGCGGCTTTCCGCTGATGCGCGCGCATTTCCCGCGCTGCTATGTCGATCTCAATCGCGAGCCTTACGAGCTCGACCCGCGCATGTTCGAGGGGCGGCTGCCGTCCTTTGCCAATACGCGTTCGATGCGCGTGGCGGGCGGGCTTGGCACCGTGGCGCGCGTCGTCGGCGATGCGCAGGAGATTTATCAGGAGCGCTTACCTGTCGCCGAAGCGATGCGGCGGATCGACGTGCTCTACAAGCCGTATCACCGGGGCTTAAGAAAGCTGATGCTGCGCACGCAGCGCGCCTTCGGAACCGCCGTGTTGGTCGACTGCCATTCGATGCCGTCGTCGAGCCACGTGAAGGATGAGCGTCCGCGCGCCGATATCGTTATCGGCGACCGCTACGGCACCAGCTGCGCGCCGGCGATCACGCTGGCGCTCGAGGCCGCCTTCGAATCACTTGGCTACACGGTCAACCGCAACAAGCCATATGCGGGCGGCTTCATCACGGAGCACTACGGCAACCCGTCAAGCGGGCTGCATGCGGTGCAGATCGAACTCAACCGCGCGCTGTATATGGATGAACGGCGGTTCGAACGTAGCCCAACTTTCGACCGCGTGCGGCAGGATATCGACAGCGTCATCGGCATTCTGGCGCGCATTTCCCTCGACGAGCTGTTGCCCTTCCGGACGGCCGCCGAATAGCGCTACCGCAGTGCGAAATTTCGTCGGCTGGCGTGAGGGCAAAAAAAGGGGCCGCTCTTGTGGAGCGGCCCAAGTCTAGGGAGGAAACGCCCAAGGAGGGCAGTACGACAACGGACAAAGTCAACGTTGCCGCACCGCAATAATATGCCCGTGCGCCGCACAAAACGCAAGCCCAATCAGAAGTTTTTTGTTTAGTGCTGAGCGGCGCGTTTAAGATACTGATTTAATTTTACTTTTTGCCAGTTTGCGCGGCGTCTTCAGCGATATAAGGAAGATCGTCCGGGCAGGCAAGTGCCAAAAATAGCACAGTGTTTTCCGTAGTATTGGAATCTTAATTCATACTATGAACCGCCCGGCGAACAGGTTCTTCCAAAATGCGTGCGGGATGGAGGGCGAATAGGCTCTCAGGCCTGGTTGCCGCACTACAATGATTGCGCTACACGCCGCTGGCTTTGCTTTTCACAGGTGATTGCCAATGACCGCGGTCGATTTTGCGAATTTCGTCGATGGTCTGGCATCCGCCTCCGGCAAAGCGATTCTCCCCTTCTTCCGCACTTCGCTGGGCGTCGAAAACAAAGCCGAGCAGGGCTTCGACCCGGTGACGGCGGCCGATCGCGCGGCCGAAGTTACCATCCGGACGATGATCAAGCAGACTTTCCCGACGCACGGGATCATCGGCGAGGAGTTCGACGACGAGCGCACCGACGCCGAATATGTCTGGGTGCTCGACCCGATCGACGGCACGAAATCCTTCATCTCCGGCATGCTGGCCTGGGGGTCGCTGATCGCGTTGACGCGCGGCGGCACGCCGGTCTACGGCATGATGCATCAGCCGTATGTGGGCGAGCGCTTCACGGGCGACGGCAACATGGCGCGCTATCGCGGGCCGTCCGGCGAGCGCAATCTGCATGTGCGCCACTGCGCGACGCTCGAAGATGCGGTGCTGTTCACGACGAGCCCGCTGCTGATGAGCGCCGAAGACCGCGCGAAATTCGTCACGGTCGAGAATGTCGTGAAGCTCTCGCGCTACGGCGGCGATTGCTACGCGTATTGCATGCTGGCGGCCGGGCAGCTCGATCTCGTCATCGAGTCGGGGCTCAATGCTTACGACATCATGGCGCTGATCCCGATCGTGCGCGGCGCCGGCGGCATCATCACGAGTTGGGACGGCGGCCTGGCCGAGCAGGGTGGCCGCATCATCGCGGCCGGCGACAAGCGCGTGCATGAAGCCGCGATGAAGATGTTGCGGGCGTAAGTTCTTCTGTAGCCTGGATGGAGCGATGGCGCGAAGCGCCTCGCGCAATCCGGGATGCGGATTTGCCGCGAGGTTGACCCTGGATTTCATTCGGCTCGCGCTCCCGCGCGTAGCCTCATTCCATCCAGGCTACATGGTGCCTCCACTCACCTCTTCGGCGGAACGAACGCGTCGAAAGCGGCCCAGAACTGGGCGCGGAAGCGATCTTGCTCCATCAGGATTTCGTGCTTGGCGCCGGCGATCACGACGCGCGAGCCGGTCGGCAGGCCTTGCGCGAACGTCTCCATGATCGGCGTCGAGACGACGCGATCGTTGCCGGCGCCGACGATCAGGATCGGCTGTTGAATTCCGCGCGAGAATGACGGCGAGGCAAACTCCGCCATTTGCCGATACGCACTTTCGAGCCAGGCGACGGTCGGCGAGCCGAGCGCGAGCTGGGGGAAAGCGCCGATCAATTCCGTCGTGCGCTGGTAGCGATCGGGATCGGAGGTGAGCGCGTTGTCTTTGAACGGCAGCGTATTGATCGCAGTCGCGCCGCCGCCCGGAATGTAGCGCTTGCCGAGACCGAAGCGGCGCAGCCAATGCGCGGCGCTCTTCGCGCTCGGCGATCCGCCGCCGCCGGCAAGGCCGATCATCGGCGCGGAGAGAACCGTGCGCTCGAACCAATAGCGGCGCTGTTCGGCCATGCGCAGCAATGTCGCGCCCGCCATCGAATGGCCGAGCGCGTAGTAAGGCGGCGGGCAGTCCGGCAGCGCGACTTCGCGCATGAAGGCTTCGACGTCGTTGTCGTATTCGGGGAAGTCGCCGACATGGCCTTTGCGCGGATCGCGGAGGGGGCGTTCGGAGAGGCCTTGGCCGCGCCAATCGAAGGTCGCGACCGAGAAGCCGCGCTGCAGAAGTTCGCGCACGACTTCGAAATATTTCTCGACGAATTCGGCGCGGCCTTGGAAGAGGCAAACGGTGCCGAGGCGGCCGCGCGGCCGCGACCAGCGCACGTAACGGAGCGTCACGCCGTCGCGTGTTTTGAAGCGGCCCGCGACGGCGCCGTCGGGCGGCGGAAAATCGCGCAGAGTCAAAACGTCGTTTTGGGACGCTACAGATTTACCTTGCGAAACGACGTCCAGCATTCAGCTCCCCAGGCCCAAAATCGCTTATATCAGCCGCCTCTTGAAAGCATAGCGCGCAATCCTAAATCATTGGGAGCGTAGGCCATTCGGCTGCGCTTTCCCCGACGCCCGGCCCTTTTGGCGGGCGGGCGTTACGCAAACCGTCGCTCTGAAGGAGGACAATCCATGCGTACTTACGACTTTGCACCGCTCTATCGTTCGACCGTCGGCTTCGACCGTCTTTTCTCCCTGCTCGATCAGGTGAATGGTCTCGACACGACGAACTCCTATCCCCCGTACAACATCGAACGCACCGGCGAGAATGCCTACCGCATCACGGTCGCGGTCGCCGGCTTTGGCGAGGCTGATCTCGCGATCGAGAGCAAGGAAAACGCCTTGACGATCCGCGGCGAGAAGCAGGCGAAGGCCGCGCAGGATGGCGTCGAGGTTCTGCATCAGGGTATCGCGGGCCGCGCTTTCGAGCGCCGCTTCCAGCTCGCCGACTATGTGCAGGTTCGCGGCGCAAGCCTCGAAAACGGCCTGCTGCATGTCGATCTCGAGCGCGAGATCCCCGAAGCGAAGAAGCCGCGCCAGATCGCGATCAACGGCAGCTCGCCGAAGGTCATCGAGACCAAGCAAGCCGCGTAACGTCGCGATAGCTTGAGCCTCAACGCGAAACGCCCCGGAGATGATCCGGGGCGTTTTGTTTTGCGCGCGGCTCAGAAGGATTGAGCGGGCGGGATCGAAGGATCGGGCTGGCCCGGGGATGCGGGCGCGGCCGGTGCGGCCTCCGTCGGGGCCGGCGGGGCGGCTTCCGGCGGCGGCGTTGTTGCGGGCGGCGGAGGTGCTGCGGCCGGCGGCGTCTCGACCGGCGATTCAGCCGGCGCTGCTGCGGGAGCCGGCGGCGGAACGTAAGAACGACCGGCCGTGCGATCCTGCTTCGGCACCGGGCCGCCCGGCAGGATCACGCGCGCGGGCTTGTCGTTCGGCTTGCCGGTGGTCGGCGCATCGCCCGGGCGTGCGCGCGGCATCGGCGGAGCATCGGGCGAGGCCTTCGCGGTTTGCTGCGGCGGCTGTGCGGGCTTCGCGGCCTTCGGTGTCGCGGCCGGCGGGCGCGCAGCCTCGGGGCCGTGTGTCGGCGCCGCATTCGCCTGCGGACGATTGAGCGGCGGCAACGGCGGCGCGCCGCCTGCCTCAGGCGAGCGGACGGAAGGATCGTCGACGTTCGGACGTGCGGCGACGACGCGGAGGATCGAGCCGGTTTCGGCATCAATCACGACGCGCTGCGAGCGTCCGTAAGAGTCCTGAGCGATGACGACATAACGATCGCCGCGCCGCATCGGCTGCGCCATCGCGCGCAAACCGCGCGAGCGAAGAATGCCGTGGATCTCGCCGAGGCGGAGACCTTCGAATTCGGACGGTCCTCGATCGCGATAGTAATCGCGTTCGCCGTAGTCATAACGCGGCCCGCCATATGGGCCACCGTAATACGAAGGATAATCGTAAGCCCAGCGCGGCTGAGCCATAGCGGAAGTTGCTGCGCCAACGCTTGCTAGCGCGGCCAACGTCACGACACGCAATTTCACGTGCAAACTCCTGATCCCAATGAGCATGAGCCTGACGGCCTCACACTCGACGCACCCCTTGCCAGTCCTTGCTGCACCCGCAGGCCGGCTTCGTTAACACCATCACGATGGAATGGGGCGCCTCTGCGGCAAACGCATTACGGTTTGGTAGGGTGTGCGATGCGTAAGAAGGCATCGACATCGTCGGCTCTCGTCGCGAAGGATGTGACGAGGCGGAAAAGTCCGTGACCCTGCGGGACTTTGCGGCCTTCCGGCAGCGCCACGGCCTGCCACGGGTAATACGCTGCGCCGGCTTTCCTCAGCCGCGCATCGGCGTCGTTCGACAGAATTGCGAAAACCTCGTTGGCTTCGACCGGCCACATCGGCGGCTCGCCGGCGGCTGACAGGCCGTCCGACAGACGCTTCGCCATCGCGTTAGCGTGGCGCGCGAGCTTCAGCCACAGATCGTCCTTGAGATACGCCTCGAACTGCGCCGCGATGAAGCGGTGTTTTGAAATCAGCGCGCCGCCGCGCTTGCGGCGTGAGGACATGCCGGCCGCATCGGCCGGATTGAAGAAAACGATGGCTTCGGCCGCGAGGGCGCCGCCCTTGGTCGCGCCGAACGAGAGGGCATCGACGCCGGTTTTCCAGGTCGCTTCCGCCGGCGCGCAGCCGAGCGAGGCAATCGCGTTGCCGAAGCGTGCACCGTCCATGTGCAGTTTGAGGCTACGGCTGCGCGCGATTTCGGCGAGGGCCGCAATTTCCGACAGGCTGTAGACGGTGCCGAGCTCGGTCGATTGGGTGATCGAGACGACAGACGGCAGCACGCTATGCGGCGCGCCGCGCAGGCGGGACAGCCGCTCGGTGAGCACCGCAGGGTCGATCTTCGCGTTCTGGCCGGGCAGTTCCAGCAGCTTCAGGCCGCCGCCGAAGAACTCGGGCGCGCCGGATTCATCGTCGTTGACGTGGGAATCCACATGGCAAAGCACTGCGCCCCAGGGCGGCGAGAGATGCGCGAGGGCAAGCGAGTTCGCGACCGTGCCGGTCGGCACCAAGAAGGCAGCCACCTCGCGCTCGAACAATTCCGAGAGTCTGGCCTCGACGCGCTTCGTCCAATCGTCGTTTCCGTAGCCTAAGGAATAGCCCTCGTTGGCGGCCGTGATCGCGTCGAGGATCGGGGCGGGAATGCCCGCCGTGTTGTCGCTGGCAAAGTTCATGCATTGACCCGTAGCGCCGGGACACACGGAATGGGAGAGGCGGGGCGGCAACGCGTGAGAAAAAGTTTGGTATCGAGCGTGGTCTGGAATAACTCTACGCTTGTGCCACACGTCAAAGTTTGGCATTGATGGGGCAATTAGGACAGCATTGCTGTCCTGCATTCGCCTTCGTGAGAGAGTATCGCCCGTGCGCCGAAAACCGAAACGCAAAACGGTGTTGAATTAACACCTTGGTTTTGTTGCCCTAATAGGGGCAGCGCGGCGCGCCTAACGGCGCAAAATTTCTCTCCGAGGCGGCCCCATTCAGCCGCTAAAGAAAAAAAAGACCCAGGCTCGCCTGACGCCCGAAGTGTGTCAGCAAACCCGGGAAACGCCAGACGACCGACCAGCCCTAACAGGGGACACGCGAATGAGCACGAACGACACTCACACCGGCCAGCCGCAGATTTCGGCGGATGCTCGCGTGAAAGCCGTTCCGGCGAACGTGATGGTGGATCCGGCTTGGCCGGCAGCGCAGGGCATGTTCGACCCGGCGGACGAGAAGGATTCCTGCGGCGTCGGCTTCATCGCCAACATCAAGGGCGTGAAGTCGCATCAGATCGTGCAGGACGCACTGAGCATCCTGGAAAACCTCGAGCATCGGGGCGCCGTGGGCGCGGACCCGCGCGCGGGCGACGGCGCCGGCATTTTGGTGCAGACGCCGCATGCCTTCTTCAAGCGCAAGGCGGCCGAGATCGGCATCGAGCTGCCGGAGCCGGGCTTCTACGCGGTCGGCCATGTCTTCATGCCGCACGACGATGCGGCGGCGCAGATCATCAAGGACACCTGGGCGGATATTGTCGCCAAGGAAGGCCAAATCCTCCTCGGCTGGCGCGATGTGCCGACCGACGACTCCTCGCTCGGCGAGAGCGTGAAGCCGACGGCGCCGCGGCACTGTCAGGTGTTCATCGCGCGCGGCGAAGCGGTCGCCAGCGAAGACGATTTCGAGCGCGAGCTTTACGTTCTGCGCAAGTGGATCTCGAACATCATCTTCAACAAGCAGGACCGCGCGCTCGCGCACTATTACGTCGTGTCGCTGTCCTGCCGCACGATCATCTACAAGGGCATGTTCCTCGCCGATCAAGTCGGCAAGTACTATCCGGACCTGCACGAGAAGGATTTCGAATCCGCACTCGCGCTCGTGCATCAGCGCTTCTCGACGAACACATTCCCGAGCTGGCGCCTCGCGCATCCTTACCGGATGATCGCGCATAACGGCGAAATCAACACGCTGCGCGGCAACGTCAACTGGATGGCGGCGCGTCAGGCGTCGGTCGACTCCGAGCTGTTCGGCAACGACATTTCGAAGCTCTGGCCGATCTCGTACGAAGGCCAGTCGGACACCGCGTGTCTCGACAACGCGCTCGAATTCCTCGTGCAGGGCGGCTATTCGCTCGCGCATGCGATGATGATGCTGGTGCCGGAGGCTTGGGCCGGCAACCCGCTGATGAACGAAGAGCGCCGCGCGTTCTACGAATATCACGCCGCGATGATGGAGCCGTGGGACGGCCCCGCCGCCGTCGCTTTCACGGACGGCCGCCAGATCGGCGCGACGCTCGATCGTAACGGTTTGCGTCCGGCGCGCTGGCTCGTCACCGACGACGACCGCGTCATCATGGCGTCGGAAGCCGGCGTGCTGGCGATCGCGGAAGAGAAGATCGTGCGCAAGTGGCGCCTGCAGCCGGGTCGCCTGCTGCTGGTCGATCTCGAAGAAGGCCGCATCATCTCGGATGACGAGATCAAGGCCGAACTCGCGCAAGCCAACCCGTATGGCGAATGGCTGAAGCGCTCGCAGATCGTGCTCGAAGATTTGCCGTCGGTGGTCGCGCGCGAAGTGCGCACCGACGTGCCGCTGCTCGATCGCCAGCAGGCGTTCGGCTACACGCAGGAAGATCTGCAGATCCTGATGGAGCCGATGGCAACCACGGGTCAGGAAGCGGTCGGCTCGATGGGCACCGACACGCCGATCTCGGTGCTGTCGGGCAAGTCGAAGCTGCTCTACACCTACTTCAAGCAGAACTTCGCGCAGGTGACGAACCCGCCGATCGATCCGATCCGCGAAGAGCTCGTCATGAGCCTCGTGTCGTTCATCGGCCCGCGCCCGAACATCTTCGATCTCGAAGGCAACGTGCGCCGCAAGCGCCTCGAAGTGCGTCAGCCGATCCTCACCAACGAGGATTTGGAAAAGATCCGCTGCATCGGCCAGATGGAAGAGCGGTTCGATACGCGCACGCTCGACACGACCTATCCGGCCGATAAGGGCGCGGAAGGTTTGGAAGACGCGCTGGCGCGTCTCTGCGAGCGCGCGATCGCGGCCGTGCATGGCGGCTACAACATCATCATTCTGTCGGACCGCATGGTCGGCCCGGACCGCATTCCGATCCCGGCGCTGCTCGCCACTGCGGCCGTGCATCATCACCTGATCCGCAAGGGTCTGCGCACGTCGGTCGGTCTCGTCATCGAGACCGGCGAGCCGCGCGAAGTGCATCACTTCTGCTGTCTCGCCGGCTACGGCGCGGAAGCGATCAATCCTTACCTCGCTTTCGAAACGCTGATCGCGATGAAGGCGGACCTGCCGGAGAAGCTCTCCGACAAGGAGATCGTTAAGCGCTACATCAAGTCGATCGACAAGGGCATCCTCAAGGTGATGTCCAAGATGGGCATCTCGACATACCAATCCTATTGCGGCGCGCAGATTTTCGACGCGGTCGGCCTGCAGTCGGATTTCGTCGCAAAGTATTTCACCGGCACCGCGACGAAGATCGAGGGCGTGGGCCTTGCGGAAGTTGCGGCCGAGACGGCCTCGCGTCACTCGGACGCCTTCGGCGATGTGCCGATTTTGCGCACATTCCTCGAAGTCGGCGGCGAATATGCGTTCCGCTTCCGCGGCGAGGCGCATGCGTGGACGCCCGACACGGTGGCGGCGCTGCAGCATTCGGTGCGCGGCAATTCGCTCGAGCGCTTCAAGGAATTCACCTCGCTCGTCAACGATCACTCGGAGCGGTTCCTGACGATCCGCGGTCTGTTCCGCATCAAGAGCGCGGAAGAAGACGGCCGCAAGCCTGTGCCGATCGAAGAGGTCGAATCCGCGAAGGACATCGTCAAGCGTTTCGCGACCGGCGCGATGAGCTTCGGCTCGATCTCGCGCGAGGCGCATACGACGCTTGCGATTGCGATGAACCGCATCGGCGGCAAGTCGAACACCGGCGAGGGCGGCGAGGAAGTCGATCGCTTCACGCCGCTGCCGAACGGCGACTCGATGCGTTCGGCGATCAAGCAGGTCGCATCCGGCCGCTTCGGCGTGACGACGGAGTATCTCGTCAACTCCGACATGATGCAGATCAAAATGGCGCAGGGCGCGAAGCCCGGCGAAGGCGGACAGCTGCCCGGCCACAAGGTCGATGCGGTGGTCGCCAAGGTGCGTCACTCGACGCCGGGCGTCGGCCTCATCTCGCCGCCGCCGCATCACGACATCTACTCGATCGAAGATCTCGCGCAGCTGATCTACGACTTGAAGAACACGAATCCGGCCGCCGACGTTTCCGTGAAGCTGGTGTCGGAAGTCGGTGTCGGCACGGTCGCGGCGGGCGTCTCGAAGGCGCGTGCCGATCACGTGACGATCTCGGGCTTCGAGGGCGGCACGGGTGCTTCGCCGCTGACCTCGATCAAGCACACGGGATCGCCGTGGGAGATCGGCCTTGCCGAAACGCATCAGACGCTGGTGCGCAATCGCCTGCGCAGCCGCATCGTCGTGCAGGTCGACGGCGGCATCCGCACGGGCCGCGACGTCATCGTCGGCGCGCTGCTCGGAGCCGACGAGTTCGGCTGCGCGACCGCGCCGCTGATCGCGGCCGGCTGCATCATGATGCGCAAGTGCCATCTCAACACGTGCCCGGTCGGCGTCGCGACGCAGGACCCGGTGCTGCGCAAGCGCTTTAAGGGCGAGCCCGAGCACGTCATCAACTACTTCTTCTTCATCGCGGAAGAAGTGCGCGAGCTGATGGCTCAGCTCGGCTACCGCACCTTCAACGAGATGGTCGGGCAGATGCAGATGCTCGATCGCCAGGAGCTCATCGAGCACGGCAAGGCGAAGGGCCTCGACTTCACGAAGCTGTTCACCAAGCCGGATGCGCCGGACGGCGTCGGCATATTCCAAAGCGAGCGGCAGAATCATCACCTCGAGAAGGTGCTGGATCGCAAGCTGATCGCGGAAGCGGCCCCCGCCATCGAGCGCGGCGAGAAGGTCACGATCGATACGCAGATCATGAGCCTCAACCGCTCGGCCGGCGCGATGCTGTCGGGCGAGATCGTCAAGAAGTACGGCCATGCCGGGCTTCCGGACGACACCGTGCATATCAAGCTGACCGGCACCGCCGGCCAGAGCTTCGGCGCGTGGGTCGCGCATGGCGTTACGCTCGAACTCGAAGGCGAAGCGAACGACTACGTCGGCAAGGGCCTCTCGGGCGGGCGCATCATCGTCTACCCGTCGGCGAAGTCGAAGATCGTGCCGGAAGAATCGATCATCGTCGGCAACACCGTGCTGTACGGCGCGATCGAAGGCGAGTGCTATTTCCGCGGCGTCGCGGGCGAGCGCTTCGCGGTGCGTAACTCGGGCGCCATCGCGGTCGTCGAAGGCGCCGGCGATCATTGCTGCGAATACATGACGGGCGGTGTCGTGGTCGTGCTCGGACGCACGGGCCGCAACTTCGCGGCCGGCATGTCGGGCGGCATCGCTTACGTGCTCGACGAAGACTCGACGTTCGCTTCGCGCTGCAATCTCTCGATGGTCGAACTCGAAGCGGTTGCCGACGAGGAAGCCGCGAGCGCGCTGCACTATCACGCGTCGGGCGACCTCGACACGCATGGCCGCGTCGACGTGATGAATGACATGACGCGTTTCGACGCCGAGCGTTTGCATCAGCTGATCGCGAACCACGCGCGCCACACGGGTTCGAAGCGCGCCGAAGAGATTCTCGCTAACTGGACCGAGATGATGCCGAAGTTCCGCAAGGTGATGCCGGTCGAATACCGGCGCGCGCTGCAGGAGCTAGAGCGCGCTCGCACCATGCAGGCCGCTGAATGAGGCAGAAATTCGCAATTGGTTTGATTGCGATGACTGTCGGAATTGCTCTTGCGGTGCCGCTCGCCGTCTATCTGGTGAACGGCACCGTGTCGGGAACGATCTTCGTGCTCGGCATCGTGCTCGCCGTTGCGTTCTGGAATTTTATCTTGTGAGAGACGTCCGTGGGTAAGGTAACAGGCTTCCTCGAAATCGATCGTCGCGACCGGCGCTACGGCCCGGCCGGCGATCGCGTGCGGCACTACCGCGAATTCGTCATTCCGCTGTCGGAAGAAGCGAACCGCGATCAGGCCGCGCGCTGCATGAATTGCGGCATTCCGTACTGTCACAACGGCTGTCCGGTGAACAACCAGATCCCGGACTGGAACGATCTCGTCTATCGCGGCGACTGGGAAGAAGCCTCGCGCAATCTGCACACGACGAACAATTTTCCGGAGTTCACCGGACGCGTTTGTCCGGCGCCGTGCGAAGCATCCTGCACGCTGAATCTCGAAGACACGCCGGTCACGATCAAGACGATCGAATGCGCAATCGCGGATCGCGGCTTCAAGGAAGGCTGGATCAAGTCTGAGCCGCCGAAGGTGAAGACCGGCAAGAAGGTTGCGGTGATCGGCGGCGGACCGGCCGGTCTCGCGGCCGCGCAGCAGCTCGCGCGCGCAGGTCACGACGTGCATCTCTACGAGAAGTTCCAGAAGGCCGGCGGTTTGCTCCGCTACGGCATTCCGGACTTCAAGATGGAGAAGCACCTGATCGATCGCCGCGTGAAGCAGATGGAAGGCGAAGGCGTCACCTTCCATTACGGCCAGCACGTCGGCGAGAATCTCCCGATCGAAGTCGTCGTCGACGGGCACGATGCCGTCATCCTGACGGGCGGCGCCGAGAAGGGCCGCGATCTCCCGGTGCCGGGCCGCGATCTTTCGGGCATTCACTTCGCGATGGAATTTCTGCCGCAGCAGAACCGCCGCGTTTCGGACGAGCCGATCGGCAACGTTGCGCCGATCCTCGCGGGTGGCAAGCATGTCATCGTCATCGGCGGCGGCGACACGGGTTCGGACTGCATCGGCACGTCGGTGCGCCAGGGCGCCCTCTCGGTGACGCAGCTCGAAATCATGCCGGAGCCGCCGATCAAAGAGAACAAGGACATGACGTGGCCGAACTGGCCGCTGAAGCTGCGCACCTCGTCGTCGCACGAGGAAGGTGCGTCGCGCGAATTCGCCGTGCTGACGCAGGAGTTCACCGGCGCCAACGGTCAGGTGCGTGGTCTCAAGTGCGTGCGTGTCGACGAGAAGTTCAAGGCTGTGCCGGGGTCGGAGTTCACGCTGCGTGCCGATCTCGTGCTGCTCGCGATGGGCTTCGTCTCGCCGGTGCAGGAGGGGATGTTGAAAGCGCTCGGCGTCTCGCTCGATCCGCGCGGCAACGTCGCGGCGGATACGCGGGCCTACAAGTCGTCGGTCGATAAGGTGTTCGCGGCCGGTGACATGCGGCGCGGTCAGTCGCTCGTCGTGTGGGCGATCCGCGAAGGACGTCAGGCCGCGCATGCGGTCGATAAGTTTCTGATGGGATCGACGAACCTGCCGCGGTAATTCTCTAGGCGACCCAGCAGAATTGCTGGTCATTCCGGGGCGCAGCTTGCGCAGCAAGCTAGCGAGCCCGGAATCCATAATCTTCCGAGGTCACGATAGACACTGGGCGTATGGATCCCGGCCCTCGCGCCTGGCTTCGCCAAGGCACTCGACCGGGAACGACCAGCGCGTGGGGGTCTCGTAAGGCCGTTACCGCACAGCGCGCGAACGCGGCGTCGGACCGACGGCGGATGCCGCGCTCGGGCGCGTTCCGCGATTGCCCGTATTGCTCGCGCTGGCAGCCGGCTCGGCTTGACGGGCCGGTTGCGGGCGTGCCGCGACGGCGGCGGCCGGCAGTGCGGGCGGTTCGGCTACATCGTTGTCGGCGACCGTGTATGGGCTCGGCCAGGCAAAATAATCGGCACGGCCCGGTAGACCCGGCAAAGCTTCACCACGCACCATCACGCTGACGGCGAGCGGATCTTCTGCGCGCGCTTCACGCGTTGCGCCGACAAGCGCTTCCTCGCGCGGCGCGGTACCGCCCGTGAGTGCGATGACGGGACCCGCGAGCGGACGCGCGGCCGGCCCTGCAGGTTGTGGTTCGCCGCGCTGCGGCTCGGACGGAATCGGCAAAGCCAATGGCAACTCGCGCGACATCATGCGTTTGATCTCGCGGTCGACATAGTGGGCGAGCTTGCGCGCACCGGCCGGCGTGAAGTGGACACCGTCGGGAGAGCGCAAGCGGCGCACCTGACCGATAACGTCGGGACCAGTCAGCGTAAAATCGCCGTCGTCACCCGCGAAGCCTTCCCAGACATCCACGTAAGTAACGCCATTTTTCTCGGCGCTGAGTTTGTAGATGTCGTTGAGGACCGGCACTTCGCTGCGCGCGCGTGGTCCGCGCACCGGCGGCAGCCCGACCCAGATCACTGGAACGCGCTTTGCCTTCGCGGCTTCGATCACCTCGTCGATGCGCTTGCCGTAAAGCTCGCTCCACTTCTCGGAGCGGAATTCGTGCGAGCCGCTGGCATTCGCGCCACGCTCGGGTTCGGCAATGATGGTGGTCGCTTCCGGATCGGCATCGCGCTCGTTCGGCTTTTCGCCCGGCTTGGCGCGACGATCTTTCGGGTTCGGTTTCGCGTCGACGCGTTCGCGGATCGGCTTGCGATCGCTGAGGCCCGTCATGATGACCACGAAGTCGGCGCGCTCGGTCGCCTCCTTGATGGCCTGCGCCCAATCGTAATCGCGCTGTTCGTTGCGGATGAGGCCGGCGCCTTGCCGGACCTTGCGCGTCACGCCGAGCTCGTTGGTTTCCGCGAAAGCTTCTTCGAGACCGTAGGAGAGCCAGTCCGCCATCGAGTCACCGAAGACGAGAACGTTCTTGGCCGGCTCGACTTCGGGGCGTTTATGCGCGGGAGCGCGCGCGTCATTGCGCTGCTGCTGCGGCCTTGCGCGCTGCGTCGGCCGATCGTCCCACGGCTGCTGATAGCTCGGCGTGTTGCCGCCGAAGAACGGGAAGGGGAAGAATTGCTGCCGCTGCTGCGGCGGGGCCTGACGGCGTGGACGCTGCTGCTCGAACAAGCCAAAGAACTGCGCGGAAGCCGGGCGGACGCCGAATTCCAGCAGCGCGAAGACGCCAACCGCCGCGAAGGCGATCAGAACGAGCGCAGGCACACGAAAACCCGCAGCGACGAAGCGACCAAGGCCGCGACGCCGCACTTCCCGTTTCAACGCTGGACGTCTCTGTAACGGCATACCGACACGCACCGTGAACCAACAAAGACTAACACGCAGGCGAGGCCCGCACCACGAAGGGGAGCCTCGCCCACGAACATGTCAGATCGGTGTTGCGTTTCGGTTTAGCTACTCCACCAGCATGCGCTTGAGGATTTCGATCTCCTCGGCGAGCGTGCGATCGCGGTCGGCGAGCGACTCGATCTTGCGCACCGCGTGCAGCACCGTGGTGTGATCGCGCCCGCCGAAGCGGCGGCCGATTTCCGGAAGTGAGCGCAGCGTCAAGGTCTTAGCGAGATACATCGCGATCTGGCGCGGGCGCACGACGTTGGCGGTGCGGCGCGACGAGAGCATGTCCGAGCGGCTGACGTTGAAGTGCCGCGCGACGGTGCGCTGAATGTCCTCGATCTTGACCCGCTTCATATCCTGCGGGCGGATAAGGTCGCGCACCGCGAGTTCCGCGATATCCATGGTGACCGGCCCGCCGGTCAATTTGCTATGCGCGAGCAAGCGGTTGAGCGCGCCGTCGAGGTCGCGGCCGTTGTGCGTCACGGTCTCGGCGATGAAGGTCAAGATCGGCGCCGGGACGTCGAAGCCCGGGTGATGCGTACGCGCGAGATTGACGCGGTTCTTCAAAATCTCGAGGCGAATCTCTTCGCTGAGCGCCCCCATCTCGACAACAAGGCCGCCGGCAAGACGCGAGCGCAGACGATCGTCGAGGCTCTCGAGGTCGGACGGCGGACGGTCCGCCGCAACGATGACCTGGCGGCCGGAGTCGACCAGCGCATTGAGCGTGTGGCCGAATTCGACCTGCGTAGACTTGCCCTGAAGGAACTGCAGGTCGTCGATGATGAGGACATCGATGCCGCGCAGCGCTTCCTTGAAGGCGAGTGCTGTCTGCGTCTTCAACGCAGAGACGAAGCCGTACATGAACTTCTCGGCGGTGAGATAAAGCACCTTGCGGTCCTGCGCGCTGATCGCCCAAGCGATGGCTTGCAGCAGATGCGTCTTGCCGAGGCCGACACCCGAATGGATGTAGAGCGGATTGAAGAGAACGGCGTCCTGACGGCGCGCTTGCGCGACCTGCTTCGCGGCAGCGTGGGCCAGCGTGTTGGCGCGGCCGACGAGGAAGTTCTCGAAAACAAAGCGCGGGTCGAGCGGCGATCCGGTCGGTGCATCGCCGGATGCTGCGGTCGGCGCTGTTGTGGTCGCGCTGCGGCGCTCACCCGTGGCGGCCGGTTGTTCGGCCACGCGGGCCTTTGCGATCGCCGGACGGATGACAGGCGAGCGGACGACGATATCGATCTGTTTGATGGTCTCGTCTTCGCTTTGCCAGGTCGCGAGAACGCGCTCGGCATAATGAGACTGCAGCCAGCTTTTGAGGAAGCGGGTCGGGACCGACATGCGGACGGTGCCGAGCGTTATGGAATCGAGGTCCAAACGTGCAAACCAGCTCGCAAAGATGTCTTCGCCGAGTTCGGCGCGCAGGCGCTGCTTTACGCGCAGCCAGCGGCCGTCCGCCACGGAAGCTCCGGCAGGGGCCGTAACCTCGGCCTGAGGAATGAGGTTGGAGGTGAAATCGCTGCCGGGTTCAGGTGCTTTGAACACACGTCTTCTCCGTTGAGGCAAGTTTAAGGGTGCGGACGCGCGCGTCGGGGCATGCGGCCTCGATCGCTGGTCCAGCGCAAAAACGCTACTGATTGGGAACGCTACTGGTTGGGAACGCTAAAACCGGCCACTAACACAAGGCACGGATACAAGCCGCGTCACAGACAGCGTGCCAACACGCTGGGATCGCTGAGCGTTGCTTTGATCTGGTCATTTTGGCCCCCTTCATGATCCTCCGTCCGCCGCCACGGTCGTGGATCAAGTATTCCTGTTACCGCATTCTTTTATCGCAGTGGTAGACGATACGCCGCCGCAGTAAATCCAAGTATTGTTGTAGTTAATCTCGAAGCCGATTGGGCACGAATGCTTCCTCGCCACCGAAAAGGTGTCAACAAAACCTGTCTTGGCATTTTCGTTTACTCAAAACTAACACCTCGTGGGCGCGTCTTGATGAAGAGACGATACACGGGGTGACCCCCTGCAGCAACCGAATCAATCGGGAACTTTTGTCGTTGGACAGCCGGTCTGAGCAGTTGACCCGGGCCGCGGCGAGGGGGCTGTGGACAACTGCTTGAATCGTTGGCGGGAATCGGCGGGCTCGCGCCGCGGTAGCAGGTGTGGTTTTTTGGTTGCTGCCGAAAATCTTCTGTCGGCAAACGGTCACGTGATCGTCAAATTCGAGGTGGTGCTTTCACCATCCAAGATAACGTTATGATTTTAGTAACTTTTTTCTGACCGGCCGGAGAGGGTAGCCGGAGCCCTTTTGGCCCGCACGTGACAGGGGCAAAAAACCCTGTGACTACCGTGTGATGCATCGGTGACACGTCACAGTTGTACATATGCAACGCAAAAAGCCCGCGGCCGGGAGGCCACGAGCTGTCATTCTAGCACGAGAATGGAAGGGTTACTTGCCGAGCTTGGCGATGCTGTGCGCCAGGCGCGAGACCTTGCGGCTTGCCGTGTTCTTGTGCGCGACGCCCTTTTGGGCAGCCCGCATCATCGTCGGTTCGGCAGCCTTCAACGCCGTTTCAGCCGCTGCCTTGTCGCCCGAGGCAATCGCCTCTTCGACCTTGCGGACCATGCTGCGCATGCGTGTGCGGCGGGCCTTGTTGACTTCGGTGCGCCGCGCGATCTTGCGCACGGCCTTTTTGGCAGAGGTCGTATTAGCCATTGTTGTCCTGTCGAATACCTGCGCGGTGAACGCGCTCCGAACCGCGCCCCATAGGGCCGCAGGTTCTTGATCAAGGCGTGCTTATAGTGATGCGTCTTGGAGCCGTCAAACACCTAGATGCAAGAATCTCGGCTTATTTTGACGGCTCTTTTCGAGCGTTCCGGTTAGGCGACTTTGGCCGACCGGACCGCGTCATGGCCGGCGGCCGCGAGCGTGCGGTCGTGCGCCGGATAAAGCCCGAGCGGCGGCATCGGCTGCGCCCAAGCGGGGTCGCCGTGGATGTGCGCGAGCAGCGATTTGATGCCGGAAACCAGCGGTTTGCCGTCGAAAAGCTTGCGGATCGTGACGGCCTTGTCGAGCGCGTCCTGATCGCCGGTCTGCCAGGCCCGGCCGCAGAGATCGGGGCTGAGCTGAGCCGTTGCCGAGATGCAGCCCGCGAAAGCGCCGTTGCGAGCCTCGATCAGCACGGCCTCGTTCGACGGGAACACGTCGAAATCCTCGATGCCGGTGGCGGCGCGCGCATACGGCATGTCGCCGGAGGAGTCTTTCAGGCCCGCTATGCGGGCGCCATGAGAGGCGCGGAGCTTCTGAATCAGCTCCAGCTTCCACGGCACGGCCGACATTCCGGGGAAATGGTAGAGATAGATCGGGATCGGGCGATCCGACGTCGCGCCGACGATCGCCGCGATATAGGCCTCGAGGCCTTCGTCCGGCACGCCCTTGTAGTAGAACGGCGGAAGCACGAGAGCTCCCGCAAAGCCGAGATCGGCGGCGTGCTGGGTCAGCGAAATCGCATCCGATACCGAGGCGGCGCCAGTGCCCACCATCAGGCGGTTCAGCGGCATGCCGTCGCTCTTATAGGCGCTCATCAGGCGCTGACGTTGCGACAAGGAAAATGACGTCGCCTCACCCGTCGTGCCGAGCACGTTCAGGCCGTCGCAGCCGTTCTCCAACAGGAAACGCGCCAATTTGAGCGAGCGCGAGAGATCGATGTCGTATCGATCATCGCATGCGGTCGCAATCGCGGCGATGACGCCGCGGAGGCGTTGTTGGGTCATAGTATCTCCGTCCGTGACGCAGCATTACGGGGGCTTTTTGGCCTGGGCCCACCGGAATACTGCCGCAAGTTGCAAGCTAGCTGATTTGTACCGTGGGTGAAAGCAGATCACGCGCATACCGCGATGCTGTGTACGCGCGGCTGGAAAGCGCTGATTTGGCTCTTGGGCTCTGCTAAATCATAAAAATGGACGCTGTTTCAGACTCTCCACGGCAGGACCCCGCGCGCGACGCATCGACGCGCGTGACGCCGATGATGGAGCAGTATGTCGAGATCAAAGCCGCCAATCCGGATTCGCTGCTGTTCTACCGGATGGGCGATTTCTACGAGCTGTTCTTTCAGGACGCCGAGATCGCGAGCCGCGCGCTCGGGATCGTGCTCACCAAGCGCGGCAAACATCTCGGCGAAGACATCCCGATGTGCGGCGTGCCGGTCGAGCGGGCCGACGAATATCTGCATCGCTTGATCGCGCTTGGCCACCGCGTTGCGGTCTGCGAGCAGATCGAGGATCCGGCGGAGGCGAGGAAGCGCGGGCCGAAGAGCGTCGTGCGGCGCGACGTCACGCGGCTGGTGACGCCGGGCACGCTGACCGAAGACACGCTGCTCGATGCGCGGCGCAACAACTACCTCGCGGCCATCGCGCGGGCGCGCGGCTCGAGCGACGACAGCTACGCGATCGCCTGGATCGATATTTCGACCGGCGAGTTCGGCGTTGCGGAGCGCGACCGGATCGGGCTGCAGGCGGAGGTCGCGCGGCTCGCGCCCGGCGAGATCATCGTCTCGGACGCGCTCTATGGCGAAACCGACTGGGTGCCGTATTGGCGCGAATTCCGCCATGTGACGCCGCTCGGCCGCGATGTGTTCGACGGCGCGACGGCGGAACGCCGGCTCTCCGATTTCTTCCACGTTGCGACGACGGCGGGGTTCGGTCCGATGTCGCGGCCGGAACTCACCGCGGCTGCGGCTTGCGTCACTTATGTCGAGCGCACGCAGCTCGGCAAACGTCTGCCGTTGTCGCCGCCGTCGCGCGAGAGCGCCGGTGCTGTGCTGTCGATCGATGCGGCGACGCGCGCCAATCTCGAACTCGTCGTGACGCTGAGCGGTGACCGGCAGGGTTCGCTCTTGGCGACGATCGATCGCACCGTGACGTCGGCCGGATCGCGTCTGTTGGTGCAGCGGTTATCTGCGCCGCTGACGGATGTCGCGATGATCGTCGCGCGGCACGATGCGGTCGAGGCTTTTGCCACGCATCGCAGCACGCGGTGGAATTTGCGCGATACGCTGCGCGGCTGTCCGGACTTTGCGCGTTCGCTGTCGCGGCTCGTTGTGGGACGCGGCGGGCCGCGCGATCTCGCGGCGATCCGCGATGGTTTGACGACGGCGTCGGCGATAGGCGATGCGCTTGGCGTTTGGCCGGAGCGGACTGCCGAGATATCCGCGCATATCGAAGCGTTGGCGGCGATCAATCGCGACGGCGCGGCGGAACTGACGCGCGCGCTCAACGACGATCTGCCGCTGCTCAAGCGCGATGGCGGATTCATCCGCGCGGCCTATGCGGCGCCGCTCGACGAATTGCGTGCGCTGCGCGATGAATCGCGGCGCGTGATCGCGCAGCTGCAGGCGCAGTATGCGGAGGAGACCGGTGTCAAAGCGCTGAAGATCCGGCACAACAATGTGCTGGGCTATTTCGTCGAGGTGACCGCGCAGCACGCCGACAAGCTGCTGACGGCGCCGCTCAATCAGACCTTCATCCATCGCCAGACGCTCGCCGGGCAGGTGCGTTTCACGACGACGACGCTCGGCGAACTCGAAGCCAAGATATCGACGGCCGGTGACCGCGCGCTCGCGATCGAACTCGAACTGTTCGAGGAACTCTCGTCGCGCGTGATGCTCGAAATCGATGTGATCAAGGCGGCCGCGCAGGCGCTCGCCGCACTCGATGTCGCGTCGGCGCTGGCCGAACTCAGTGTCGAGCAGCGTTATGTGCGGCCGACGATTTCGGACGATCTGTCGTTCGCGATTGCGGGCGGACGTCATCCGGTGGTCGAGCAAGCATTGCTGAAAGACAGCGGGCCGTTCGTCGCCAACGATTGCGATCTGTCACCGCCGCGCGATAAAGGGCCAGGGCGCATCTGGCTGCTGACCGGCCCGAACATGGCCGGTAAATCGACGTTCCTGCGGCAGAACGCGTTGATCGCCGTGCTGGCGCAGATGGGCAGCTTCGTGCCCGCGACGTCCGCGACGATCGGTGTGATCGATCGCCTGTTCTCGCGCGTCGGCGCGGCGGACGATCTCGCGCGCGGGCGCTCGACCTTTATGGTCGAGATGGTCGAGACCGCCGCAATTCTCAATCAGGCAACCGAGCGCTCGCTCGTCATCCTCGACGAGATCGGGCGCGGCACCGCGACCTTCGACGGCCTCTCGATCGCGTGGGCCGCGATCGAGCATCTGCATGAGGTCAATCGCAGCCGCGCATTGTTTGCGACGCACTATCACGAACTGACGGCGCTCGCGGCGCGGCTGTCGCGGCTGCACAACGCTACGGTGCGCGTGAAGGAATGGCAGGGCGATGTCGTGTTCCTGCATGAGGTCGTCGCCGGCGCGGCGGATCGCTCTTACGGCATTCAAGTCGCGAAGCTCGCCGGATTGCCGATGCCGGTGATCGAGAAAGCGAAGGTCGTGCTGGCGCAACTCGAAGCGGAAGATCGCATGTCGCCGGCAAGGCGGCTGATCGACGATCTGCCGTTGTTCGCTGCGGTGAAGCCTACTGAGAAGACGGCTTCCGCCGACCCTGCGGCAGCGGAGATTGCGGCGGCGCTTGCGACGATCAATCCGGACGATCTATCGCCGCGCGAGGCGCTCGAAGCGCTGTATCAGCTGAAGGCAAAAGCAGCGAAAAATTAGATCTGGAAACCGCGCTGGCGCAACGCGTAAGCGCCGTAGCTCCACAGAATGCAGATCGCGCAGCCGATCGTCATTGCGAGCCAGACTCCGAGCGGCTCGGCGGTCATGTGCAGGAAGGCCAACGCGATTGCGAAGCCAAGCAAACCCGGAATCGTGTTGGCGATGACGGACGCGGTCGGCAGCGGGCCGACGCGCGGGTGTAGGATGATGATCAGGCTCGAGAGCACGATCGGAAACACCGCGATCATGCCGGAGCCGACCGGTCCGACGTATGGGCTGGACATCACCAGCACGAAGACGAGCGCCGAGACCATCGCGGCGCGCAGCGGAAGATCGAACCAGCGACGCTGCGACGGCGGCATCGGCACCGCGCGATAGCGCCGCGACAACACGATGCACGGCACATACACGGCCGCGGTGGCGATGAAGGCGAGCGTCACGGTCCACGACACTTGCTGCAGCAGCCAGCCGAGCACGGCCCAAACGAGGATGGCGCTGAGATAACTTTCGACGACGCCACGCTTCTGCGCGAGCGCTGCGTAAGTCAGCGCGAAGACCGCCGTGATGACGTTCGTCACCATGCTGGTGAGCGCGCTTTGCGAAATGAACGCCGCGTCGTGATCGAGCGCGAGGAAGACGTAAGCGGGGCCAGCCGAGATGGGCAACGCTGCGACGAGGCCGGCGATGAGTGGGCCGACGCGCTGCGCCATGAAGGAGACCGACACGACGAAGGTCGCCGTGATCGCCATTTTGGCGAGGAGAGAGATCCAGAACATCAGGCAATAGGGAGTGGGCAGTCGGCAGTCGAGCGATTGCCCACTGCCGAAGTCCTACTGCCCTGCTCGCGCCATCGTGACGCTGACCTTTGGGCCGTTGCGGATCGTCTGGTAGACGACGCAATAGCGCTCGGTGAGCTTGAGGAGCTGGTCGAGCTTTTCCTGCGGCGCGTCGGTATCGACATCGAAGCGGAGGCGGATTTCCTCGAAGCCGACGGCCGCGTCTTTCGCAACGCCGAGCGTGCCGCGGAAATCGAGATCGCCTTCCGCCGTCACGTGACCGGCGCGTAGCGGAATTTCGAGCGCAGTCGAGACCGCCTTCAGAGTCACGCCGGCGCAGGCGACCAGCGCTTCAAGCAGCATGTCGCCGGAGCAGAGTTCGAGGCCCGAGCCGCCCGACTTCGGGTGTAGGCCGGCGGCCTGAATGGCGCGGCCAGTCTCGACCTTGCAGGAGATGTTCTGATCGTCGAGCGTGCCCTTCGCCTTGAGCGTGATCATGGCGGCGCCGGGATCGGTCTTGTACTTGTCCTTGATCGGCGCCTGCATGGCGCGGAGGGCGGCGGCGTCCATCATGTGTCTCCATCGACTTCGAGCGGCACTTTGGCCTTGCCGGTCTCGCGTGAGCGGCGGGCCAACGCCTCATACTTTTCGCGGAATTCGCACAGTTCTTCTTCCGTCAGTTCCTCCAGGTCAAGCAGCGAATTGTGCGCCTTGTCGCTGGCGCGGATCAGCTCGTCGATCTTGATATGGAGGGCTGCCGTGTCCCGGTTCTGCGTGTTCTGGATGATGAAGACCATCAGGAAGGTGATGATCGTCGTCCCGGTGTTGATGGTGAGCTGCCAGACATCCGAGAACCCGGCGAAGGGGCCGGCGACCGCCCAGATGAGAACAGTCGCCACCGCCATCGCGAAGGTGATCGGGCGTCCCGCGTAAGTCGCGATTGCGGACGAAAAGCGGGTGAACCAGTCGGATTTCTGCATCGGCGGAGCTCCTATGAGGGCCGCGGGCTCAACCCGCGGCCGCACCAGGGTGTTCCGTCGAAAGGCGCCTTTAAGCCGCGGCCGGCTCCAGAACGACGCGGCCGACGATCTTGCCTTCGCGGAGGTCGTTGAGGGTCTGGTTCACGTCGGCGAGTTTGCGGGTCTTGATCGGCACTGGCGGTGCGCCCTTTTTGGACACGAGCGCCAGCAGCTCCTTCATCTCCGAAAGGCTGCCGACATAGGAGCCGCGAAGCGTCATGGCGCGCATGGGCAGATATGGCGTCGGCACCGTGATGTCGCCGCCGAACAGGCCGACGACGACGACGCTGCCGCCCTTGATGATGCTGTCGACCGCGAGCTTCACGGTGGCGGACGAGCCGACGAAGTCGATCACCGACCAAGCGCCGCCGCCGGTTGCCTTCTGGATCTGCGCGACCGCATCAGCCGCCGAACCGTCGATCACCTTCGAGGCGCCGGCTTTCTTGGCGGCCGCGCGCTTGACCGGATCAATATCGACCACGATGGTCTTGGCGCCCATCTTCTTCGCCAGCGTCACGCCCATCAGGCCGACGCCACCGGCACCGATGATGACGACTGGCTCGTCTTTGAGCACTTTCGGATCGAACTTCTTGAGCGCGCTGAAGGCCGTGATGCCCGAGCAGGCGAGCGGAGCCGCGACTTCCGGCGTGAGCTTGCCGATTTTGAACAGATAGCGCGGGTGCGGGATCATCAGATGCGTCGAGTAACCGCCTTGGCGCTGGACGCCGAGGTTGCCGGATTTCAGGCAGAGGTTTTCGTCGCCGCGCTTGCAGACCGCGCATTTGCCGCAGCCCATCCAGGGATGCGCCAGGCGGACATCGCCGACCTTAACGCCCTTCGCCTGCGGGCCGACCGCAACGACGCGGCCGACATTCTCATGGCCCATCGTCAGCGGCAGCTTGATGCCGCGATCGGCGAGCTTGAGCACCTTGCCGGCGCCGATGTCGTAATAACCGTCCCAGATGTGAAGATCGGAGTGGCAGACGCCCGCTGCGAGAACTTCCAGCAGAACTTCCGTGCCCTTCGGCTTCGGCGTCGGACGCTCCATCCGCTGCAGCGGCGCGGAGCATTCGCAGACGTCGTAACTCAGCATAGTTTCTCTCCCGCATTCTTTTTGCGGGCGAGAGACTAGCCAGGCGTTGCAACGTTACACAAGTGCAATCGGTGCGGCGCTGGCGCGCATCGCGCGCGCGTCGCCTACCACCAGCCGCCGGACGGCGCCGCGGTTTCGAGGTCGTTGGTGATCTTCGACCGATCGAGCGAACGGTCGAGGGAGGCGAGCAC
Organism: Variibacter gotjawalensis; assembly: GCF_002355335.1. Taxonomy (GTDB): domain Bacteria; phylum Pseudomonadota; class Alphaproteobacteria; order Rhizobiales; family Xanthobacteraceae; genus Variibacter; species Variibacter gotjawalensis. The sequence continues at coordinate 263,224 of NZ_AP014946.1, read as the reverse complement.
GCGGCGTTTCGCGAACTCGAAAGCGGCGGACTGGCGCTCGCGCGGCCGCGGCAGGTCCGCAGTCTGGATCTCTTCGAAGAAGCGGCCCGGATGCGGGCGCATCACGATGATGCGATCCGCCAGAACGACGGCTTCCTCGACGTCATGCGTAACGATGACGAGCGTCGGTTTCAGCTCCGCCCAGAGGCCGAGCAGATGGTCCTGCAGGTCCGCGCGGGTGAAGGCGTCGAGCGCCGAGAAGGGCTCGTCGAGCAGCAACACCTCTGGTCGTGGCACGAGCGCGCGGGCAATCGCGACGCGTTGCGCCTGGCCGCCGGAGAGTTCGCGCGGCCAAACCTTCGCCTTGTCGGAGAGGCCGACGCGGGCGAGTGCCTGTGTCACGCGCTGATCGCGTTCGCGTTTCGGCAAATGCGCGAGGCCGAAGCCGACATTGTCGGCGACGGTAAGCCACGGGAGCAGGCGCGGCTCCTGAAAGATGATGCCGATCTTTTCGTGCGGGGACGAGATGCGTGTGTTGTCGAGCGCGACGTTGCCGTGGGTCGGCGTGTCGAGGCCGGAGATGAGTCGCAGCAGCGTGGATTTTCCGCAGCCGGAGCCGCCGACGACTGCGACGATTTCGCCCGGCGTTACGTCGAGCGTGAAACGCTCCAGCGCATTGACGCCGTTGGCGTAGGTCTTCCCGACGTGATCGATGGCGAGCATCAGCCGCGCGCTCCGTAAGCGTCCTGCCAGCGCAGGAAGGGTGCAGAGCCGAGCGCCAGCAGCGTGTCGGTTGCCTTGCCGAGCACCGCGAAGGCAATGATGGCAGCGACGATCTGCGCCGGTTTGCCGAGCTGCTGGCCGTCGATCAGGAGGAAGCCGAGGCCTTCCGACGCACCCATGAATTCGGCGGCGACGACGAACATCCAACCGAGGCCGAGGCCGGAACGTAGCGATACGATGTAGGACGGCAGCACGGCGGGCAGCAGGATGCGGCGCACCAGCGCGGGGCCGGAGAGGCGGAAGATGCGGCCGACTTCGACGATCTTGCGATCGACCGAGAGGATCGCACCCATCACACCGAGATAGACCGGGAAAAAGACGCCGACCGCGATGAGCGTGATCTTCGATTCCTCGAAGATGCCGAGCCAGAGAATGAAGAGCGGCACCCAGGCGATCGACGGGATGGCGCGGAGTGCCTGCAGCGTCGGATCGAGCAGGCGGTTGGCGAATGTGGAATAGCCCGTGAGCGCGCCGAGCAACGTGCCGGCGACGGTGCCAAGGATGAAGCCGAGCGCGACGCGCCAGATGGTTGCCGAGGCGTGGCGCCAGAGTTCGCCGGTGCGCGCAAGCTCGGAAAGCGTCGCGAAGATCACCGACGGCGGCGGCACGAGGCGGCCGTTGGAGAGGCCGGAGCGGACGCAGAGTTCCCAGATGAGGCCAAGGCCGACCGGCAGGACAAGACCGAGGAGCCACTTCGACGCGGTCGACAATCCGCGCGCGGTGGCGCCGCTGGTTGCTGCTTGGCGTTCGGCCGTGACGGTCATGGCGGCTAAAGACATGGGGAAGGCCGAAATTGCAAATGGACTAGGTCGTCATGGATGTAGGGCGTCGGCGCTCCCTCTCCCGCTTGCGGGAGAGGGTTGGGGTGAGGGCAGGCCGCAAACCCAGAGCTCAAGAATTCCCCTCACCCGGTTTGCGTAGCGCGCTTTGCGCGCCGCAAACCACCCTCTCCCGTGAACGGGAGAGGGATCGTGCCCCAAGCAAACCGATAGCGTTACTTAATTCGTCAGCGGAACATTCTCGTCGATCAGCGCGTCGACGGTTGCCTTCACGTCGACCTTGGCGTCGATGACGCCGGCCTGCTGCAGCGCGAGGCCAGCCGCGAGGATGGTCTCCTTCTGCGGCGCGCCGATCTTCGAATGGGTCAGCTCGGTGCGCTCTTTGAGCTGCTTGTCCACGACGGCTTCCGGCAGCTTTGTGACGGCGATGAAGGCCTTCTTCACGTCGTCGTAGCTCGCCGACTTGCGGGCTTCCTCGTAGACTTTCAGCACTCGGGCGACGAGTTCCGGATGATCCTTGAGGAACGCTTCGCGCACGTTGAGGATGCCCCAGGTGTTGGCGGCGGCGTTGCGGTAGAACAGCTGCGCACCGTCCTCGACTTCGGCCTGCGCCATCATCGGATCGAGGCCGGCCCAGGCCGCGACGTCGCCGCGGATCAGCGCAGTCTTACCGTCGGCGTGCTGCAGCAGCACCGGCGTGATGTCCTTTTCGGAGAGGCCGACGCTGGCGAGCGCGCGGACCAGGAAGATGTGCGGGTCGGTGCCGCGCGTGACGGCGACGCGCTTACCCTTCAGGTCCTCGATCTTGGTGATCGGCGAGCCCTTCGCGGTGACCAGCGCGGTCCATTCGGGACGCGAATAGACGTAGATCGATTTGATCGGGTTGCCGTTGATGCGGGCGACGAGGGCCGCCGAGCCTGCGGTCGAGCCGAAGTCGATCGAGGAGGCGTTGAGGAATTCGAGCGCCTTGTTGGAGCCGGCCGACTGGACCCAGCGGATCGTGATGCCGTCCTTGGCGAATTCCTTTTCGAGCAGGCCGCGGTCCTTCAACACGATCGAGATCGGATTGTAGGTTGCCCAATCGATGCGGATTTCCTTCGGCTTGTCGGCGGCAAACAGCACGCTCGACGGTAGCAGGCCGACTGCGAAAGCGGAGGCGAGGAGAGAACGGCGCGAAAACAGGGTCATCGAAGACCTCCTAATCGTTTGGGCGTTCGTTTCTTTTGAAGAACGAAACCCAGGATGGGAGGCGGGGGTTGCCCGCCAACTCAGCGTCGCGTCCGGGCACCCCAGCCGCTTTAGCTGCATTTGTTAAGCGCCCGCAAGCTGTCGCTCAAATCGGCGCTGTTCAGTCATTTATGAGCTTTTCGGGCGGTCGTCAAACCGGTTCGACAGAGCGCGAGAGCGTTTCTCTCTCGCATCCCGGTTGTAGAAGAATATTCTCCAACTGAGGCGTCGGGGCTCGAATTAGTTCTGTACTCCGAACGGTCCTCACCGTGGCTGGTGTCAGAAATCGTTTGATGGCGAAGCGTTCGCACAATCATCCGGCATGACAGGTGGTCGCGGCTTCGGTACGGAAGACTCCATGTCGGTCGCCGCACTAAAAACGCCTGAACCAGAATTGCTCGACCCCGCTCAACTCGCGTCCGAGCTTGCCGAGCTTGCCCGCAAGCATCGCGATTCCGAACTGCGCACGGCGGTATCGCAGCATCTCAAAGCGCGTCTGATCGCGGCGAAAAAGGAAGCCGAGCGGCTGCTCCTGCAGGATCGCCACGGGCGTGGCTGCGCTGAGCGGCTGTGCGAGATGCACGATGCTATCATCCGCGCCGTCTACGATTTTACGCGGGAGCATCTCTATCCGTCGGAAAATCAGTCGGACGCCGAGCGCATGGCGATCGTCGCGACCGGCGGTTACGGTCGCGGGTTGATGGCGCCGTTCTCCGACATCGATCTGTTGTTTCTGCTTCCGTACAAGCAGACCGCGTGGGGCGAGCAGATCGCAGAGAGCATTCTCTATTGCCTGTGGGACATGGGGCTGACGGTCGGTCACGCGACGCGTTCGATCGACGAATGCGTGCGGCAGGCGAAAGCCGACATGACGATCCGCACTGGTCTCCTCGAAGCGCGCTACATCCTCGGCAACAAGACGCTGTTCGACGAATTGCAAACGCGCTTCCAGAAAGACGTCGTGCAGGGCACTGGCCCCGACTTCGTCGAGGCGAAGCTGCAGGAGCGCGAAGAGCGGCACCGCCGCGGTGGTCAATCACGCTATCTGGTCGAGCCGAACGTCAAGGAAGGCAAGGGTGGCCTCCGCGATCTGCATGCGCTGTTCTGGATCGCGAAATACGTCTACCAGGTCGGCGAGACCGAGCAGCTCGTGCAGAAGGGTGTGTTCGATCGCACCGAATACCGCATCTTCCGCCGCTGCGAAGATTTCCTCTGGTCGGTGCGCTGCCACATCCATTTCGTCGCGGGCCGTGCGGAAGAGCGGCTGTCGTTCGACATCCAGCGCGAGATCGCGGTGCGGCTCGGCTACACGGAGCATCCGGGCCAGCAGGACGTCGAGCGCTTCATGAAGCACTACTTCCTGATGGCGAAGGACGTCGGCGATTTGACCGCGATCCTGTGCGCGCATCTGGAAGATCGTCAGGCAAAACCGCAGCCGATGCTCAACCGGCTCGTTGCGCGCATCCGCCCGCGCGCGATCAGGACGCTGCGCGAGAGCGACGATTTCGTCGTCGACAAGAATCGCATCATGGCGGCACACGCCGATGTGTTTCAGCGCGATCCCGTCAATCTGATCCGCATGTTCCGCTTGGCGCAGAAACATAACCTCGCTTTCCATCCGGACACGATGCGGCTCATCACGCGGTCGCTTAAGCTGATCGACAGCGATCTGCGCGATAGCGTCGAAGCCAATAAATTGTTCGTCGAAATCCTGACGTCGGAAGAAGCCGAGATTGTTCTGCGCCGCATGAACGAAGGCGGCGTGCTCGGAAAATTCATTCCGGATTTCGGACGCGTCGTCGCGATGATGCAGTTCAATATGTATCATCACTACACGGTCGATGAGCATCTCCTGCGCTGCATCGGAATTCTGGCCGCGATGGAGCGCGGCGATCAGCCGGAGCTTGGGCTCGCCAACGAGCTCGTAAAATCGATCCAGCCGGAGCATCGCCGCGTGCTGTTCGTCGCGCTGTTCCTGCACGATATCGCTAAGGGGCGGCCGGAGGATCATTCGATCGCGGGCGCGAAAGTCGCGCGCAGGCTTGGGCCACGCTTCGGTCTCAACGCGGGCGCGACGGATCTCCTCGCGTGGCTGATCCAAGAGCATTTGACGATGTCGACGATCGCGCAGTCGCGCGATTTGTCGGATCGCAAGACGATCGAGAATTTCGCGGCTGTCGTGCAGTCGCTCGAGCGTCTGAAATTGCTCACCATCCTGACGACGGCCGACATTCGCGCGGTAGGCCCGGGCGTGTGGAATTCTTGGAAGGCGCAGCTTTTGCGCACGCTCTACTACGAGACCGAACCGGTGCTCACCGGCGGCTTCTCCGAGGTCAATCGCCAGCAACGCGTCGATGCTTCCCAGCAGGAGTTCCGCATCAATCTGAAGGATTGGCCGAGCGAAGCCGTCGAAGCCTATATCGTGCGGCAATATCCGGCCTACTGGCTCAAGGTCGACCTCGAAGCCAAGATCGCGCATGCGCGGTTCATGCGAGCCGCCGACGTTGCGCAGAAGAAGCTCGCGACACGCGTCGCGATTGATAAATCACGCGGCGTCACCGAGCTGATCGTGCTTGCGCCCGACCATCCGCGCCTGCTCTCGATCATCGCGGGTGCCTGCGCGGCGGGCGGTGCCAACATTGTCGACGCGCAGATCTACACGACGACCGACGGGCTTGCGCTCGACACCATCACGATCACGCGCGAGTTCCCGGAAGATCACGACGAGGAACGCCGCGCGACGCGCATCGCCGACACGATCGAGAAGGCGCTCGCGGGCGAGATGCGGCTGCCGGAAGTCGTTGCCAAGCGTGCCGCCGGCCGTGGGCGCATCCGGGCCTTCGCGTTGGAGCCCACGGTGCTGATCCAGAATTCCTGGTCGAACCGCTACACGGTGATCGAGGTCACCGGCCTCGACCGGCCGGGCCTGCTCTACGAACTCACCGCGACGCTCTCGAAGCTCAACCTCAACATCGCGTCGGCGCATGTCGCGACGTTCGGCGAGCGCGCCGTCGACGTGTTCTACGTGACCGATTTGATGGGCGCGAAGATCGCCGCGCCGCAGCGGCAAGCGGCTATCAAGCGGGCGCTGCTGCACCTCTTCGAACGAAAAGCAGACTAACTTCGCGGAATGGTTGTGTTAGTCTCCGGGCATTATTCCGGGGTGGTGCAATGCCGCATCTTATTTTTGAGTACTCGGCGAATGTTGAAGGCCGAATCGATCTCAAGGCTCTCTGCAATGCGGTGCGACTCGCGGCGCTGGCATCGGGACTGTTTCGCGAAGGCGCGCTGAAAGTTCGCGCAATCCGGCTCGATACGTTCGCGATCGCGGACGATCATCCCGACAACGCGATCATCGATCTGACGCTCCGGATGGAGGCGGGGCGGCCGCGCGAAGCCCGGCAGCGGCTCGGCGAATCGATCTTCGCGGCGGTGTCGACGCTGTGCGCGCCGCTGTTCGCGTCGCCACATTTCGCGTTAACGCTTGAGATCCGCGAGATCGATCCGGATTTCAGCTGGAAGCGCAATGTCATGCATGACCGGCTGCGGCGTCCTAAAGCCGATCGTTAACGATCGTTAGCTATGACTCATTCACAGCAATCTTTACGTGTGTGGACCGCCAAGTCTGCTTTACTTAACCACCCCTTAAACCGCCGCATTTAGCTTGCTGATTGCGCTCGCTCTGGGCGGGCGATGTATTGCGGCGGGTTCGAGTGATGGCGGCCTCTGGTCGGCGAAAAGGTGAGCGGCGCGAACCGTTGTTCGACGCGACGCCGACGCCCGGTATGCAGCTGCGGCTGAATGCCGAAGACCGCGTCGGCGGTGCCCCCGAACGCAAAGCTTCCAAAGGCGCGGCTTCCGAATCTGACATCGAAGCGCCGCGCGCTGCCCGTTCCCGCAGCCCGAAAGCCGCCAACGACGATTCACGTGGTTCCGCGCGCGCTACCAAAAGCGGTCGCGGCAAAGCGAGCCGTGGCGGGTCGGGTGGCGGCCGTGGGCCGCTGAAGCGCCTGTTCTACTGGGCTGCCGTGTTGATGCTGTGGGTCGGTCTTGCCGGCGGCGGCATGCTGATCTGGGTGTTCGCGCATCTGCCGCCGATCCAATCGCTGGAAGTTCCGCCGCGTCCGCCGAGCGTGCAGATCGTCGGTATCGACGGATCGACGCTCGCGACGCGCGGCGAGATGGGCGGCGCTGCGGTGCCGCTGAAGGAACTGCCCGGCTATCTGCCGAAAGCTTTCATCGCGATCGAGGATCGGCGTTTCTATAGCCACTTCGGTCTTGACCCGATCGGCGTCGCGCGCGCGATGGTGTCGAACGTGACGCGCGGCCGGATGCGCGAAGGCGCGTCGACGCTGACGCAGCAGCTTGCGAAAAACCTCTTCCTCACCCAGGAGCGGACGCTCAAGCGCAAGGCGCAGGAGTTCGTCCTCGCGCTGTGGCTGGAGCGGAAGTTCACCAAGGACCAGCTCCTCGATCTCTATCTCAACCGCGTTTATTTTGGTTCCGGCGCTTATGGTGTGGAGGCTGCGTCGCAGCGCTACTTCGGCAAGTCCGCGCGGCAGGTTACGGTCGCGGAAGCCGCGATGCTCGCCGGTCTGGTGCAGTCGCCGTCGCGCCTCGCGCCGACGCGTAATCCGGAAGGCGCCGCGAAGCGCGCGTTGCTCGTCGTCGCCGCGATGCAGGACGCCGGCTTCATCGACGAGAAGATGTCGAAGACCGTGCAGGCCAATCCGGCCAAGGTCGCGAAAGCGGTTGTCGGCAGCGGGTCTGCCGGCTACGTCGCCGATTGGGTGATGGACGTTCTCGACGATCTCATCGGCCGCTTCGAGCAGGACATCGTGGTCGAAACTACGATCGATCCCGTGATGCAGGCCGCCGCCGAGAAGGCGCTCGCCGACGAACTCAACGCCAAGGGCGCGAAGCTCGATGTCGAGCAAGGCGCTGTCGTTGCGATCACGCCGCAGGGTGCTGTGCGCGCACTCGTCGGCGGCAAGAATTACGCGGAGAGCCAGTTCAATCGCGCGGTGGCGGCGCGCCGTCAGCCAGGTTCGTCGTTCAAGACGTTTGTCTATCTTACCGCACTCGAAAAAGCCGGCCTGACGCCCGACTCGATCCGCGAAGACAGTCCGGTGAATATCAAGGGCTGGCAGCCGAAAAACTACACGCGGCAATACGCGGGGCCCGTAACGCTGCAGCGCGCGCTGGCGACTTCGCTCAATACGGTCGCGGTGCGTTTGACGATGGAAGTCGGCCCGAAGGCGGTTGCGCAGACCGCGCATCGCCTTGGCATCTCGTCGAAGATCGAGCCCAACGCATCGATCGCACTCGGCACGTCGGAAGTCTCGGTGCTCGAGATGACGTCGGCGTTCGTCCCGTTCGCCAACGGCGGGATCATGATGACGCCGCATGTGGTCACGCGCATCAAGGGCGCGAATGCCAAGATTCTCTATCGCCGCGATCAGGCTTCGCTCGGCCGCATCATCGAAGCGCGCTACGTCGGCATGATGAATCAGATGATGGCCGAGACGGTGACGTCCGGCACCGCCAAGAAAGCCGACTTGCCGGGTTGGCAGGCCGCCGGCAAGACCGGCACGTCGCAGGATTTCCGCGACGCCTGGTTCATCGGCTACACGGGCAATCTCGTCACCGGTGTCTGGCTCGGCAACGATGATTCCTCGCCGACCGAAAAAGCGTCGGGCGGCGGCCTCGCGGTCGACATCTGGAGCCGCTTCATGAAGGTTGCGCACCAGAATGCGCAACCAGTCGAGCTGCCAGGTGTCGGCATGCGCTTCGCACCGCAGCCGCCGATGGCGGGCTATCCGCAGCAGCCGTATCAAGGCACGCCGCTGCCGCCGCCGGGAGCACCCGCGGCCGTGCCGGCGGCGTATCCGTCCGGCGGTCATCCATCGGCCGTGCAACCGCGTTATCCGATGCAGCAGCCGCAACAGGCGCAGCCCTCGCGTCCGGTGCCGCCAGGTGCAATCCCGTCAGGTGGCGGTCCGCGGCCGCCGGGCGGCATTCCGGGCGTGACCGGTTCGGTGCCGCAGCAAGGCGCGCAGTATCGCCCGCCGGCAAATTCCGGTGCGTCGGAAGAACGCTCGTTCATCGACAAGTTGTTCGGCTCGCGCTGATGCGCTCAAAGATGACGTTCGAAATCCATCCGTGCGTGCAGTATGCGTACGATGTCGATCGCATCGGGCGTCTCGCGAAAGAAGATCACGTTAGATCCAGCCGGAAATTTTCGGTAGCCGGCCCGAATGAGGTCGCATGAACGGCCTGCAGCCGGGTCTGCGGAGACTGTTTCAATCGCTTGTTGAATCTGTCGCGTGTAGCGCTCGGCTTGATCGACGCTCCATCGCTCGGCTGTAAATTTCCAAATCGCTCGCAAATCGTCGCGTGCTCGCGGCGATAAAACGTACAGTTTCATTTGCGGCGCGTTTCACCCTTGCGCTGTCCGGCGATGAATTCGTCGAAATCGAACGGTGTCGATGCTCCGCTATTCTCGCCTTCGATCAATGCGCTTCGGAGACTAGCAAGTTTTGCTTCTTGCTCTTCCAACAGGCGCAGGCCGGCGCGAACGACGTCGCTCGCGTTGCTATAACGACCCTGCGCAATTTGCTCGTCGATGAAGGTGGCGAAATGGTCACCAAGGCTGAAAGACGTGTGTTTGCCCATTGAGGACCTCCGAGCTGACCGTTAGAAGGTACCAAAATTTCGTATTGGTTGCGAGTATAGGTATGTCCGATTTTCTCTTTGTCTTTGGCACATTACTGAGCGGTTACGATCATCCGATAGCGCAGCGACTGCACGCCGAGGCTGAATTCATTGGGCCGGCGTTTTGCCGGGGCCGGCTTTATCTCGTCGCGCATTACCCAGGGATCATCGAGTCCAACGACACGCAGGATCGCGTGGCCGGCGAGCTCTACCGCGTCACGGACGAAGCGCTGATGCGCGCACTCGACGACTACGAAGGCTGCGGGGTGAACGACGCGCAGCCGTACGAGTTTGCGCGGCGGTTGCACGCAGTGACGTTAGACAACGATGACGTGCAGGCGTGGGTGTATTTCTACAATCGCGCGGCGGATGGCTTGCCGCGCATCGCGTCGGGCGATTTTCTCCGGCACGTCGCGGAGGAAAACCTCGTTACGCCGCGCTCTTCGTCATCAGCATCGGGATAACCATCAGCAACGCGACGCCGATGGCGAGACCGAGCATGCGTTGCGGCATGGTGACGAGGGTGCCGAGTTGGATCCCGCGCATCGCGCCGACGATGGCTTCGAAAACCGCCATCGCGATCAAGATCCACAACAGGGCGTAATTGCTCGTTGCCGGATATTGCGCGACGACGACGCCCGAAATGGCGCCGACGATCGCGATGAAAACAATAAATGCTTGCGTCATATGTCGTTTCTGAAAACTCAGCTCACTTGTGAATAAGCGTTCCGGCGCCGTGGTCGGTAAAGAGTTCTAGCAGCACGGCGTGCGGCACCTTGCCGTCGAGAATGACGACGCCTTCGACACCTTGATCGAGCGCGTACATGCAGGTCTCGACCTTCGGGATCATGCCGCCCGAAATCGTGCCGTCGGCGATGAGGCGGCGCGCTTCGTCGACCGAGAGTTCGGGGATCAGCTGCTTGTTCTTGTCGAGCACGCCCGGCACGTCGGTGAGCAAAAGGAAGCGCTTCGCCTTCAACGCGCCAGCGATGGCACCCGCGAAGGTGTCGGCGTTGACGTTGTAGGTTTCGCCGCTCTTCGACGTTGCGATCGGTGCGAGAACCGGGATCAGCTCCTTGCCGATCAGCTCGTCGAGCACCTTGGTGTCGACACTCTCGGGCTCGCCGACAAAGCCAAGGTCGACTTCGCGCTCCTGCTTGGTGTCGAAGTCGACCACCATGCGCGTGACCTTACGGGCATGCACCATGCTGCCGTCCTTACCGCATAGGCCGACGGCCTTGCCGCCGACCGCGTTGATCTCGGCGACCAACTGTTTGTTGACGGAGCCGGCGAGCACCATCTCGACGACTTCCATCGCGGCCTTGTCGGTGACGCGGAGCCCGGCCTGGAATTCGGATTTGATATTGAGGCGCTTGAGCATGTCGGCGATCTGCGGACCGCCGCCGTGCACGACCACCGGATTGATTGCGGTCTGCTCGAGCAGGACGATATCGCGGGCGAAATCGCGCGCAGCCGATTCGCCGCCCATGGCGTTGCCGCCGTATTTCACCACGACGATCTGCTCGTCGTAGCGCTGCATATGCGGCAGCGCTTCGGACAAGATGCGGGCTTGTTCAACGGGGGAGGCGACGGTCATCGAAAAGTCCAGTGTTGACGAACGGGCGCGCCGTTGTAGCGGTCAACACGGGAGCTTGGAAGGGCGGTCAGGGTCTAAGTTGACTTGCGTCAGGGCTTAGGCAGCCTTGCGTCGAGGAGAACCTCGCCCATACGGCACATGCGCTGGCTCGGACCCTCGGGGCCCATGCTCTGCGAGCAGACGCGGGCGCCTTCCATCAGAAGAAACAGTTCGTCCGCGAGCTGAGCGGGCTCGGTTGCGCCTGCGTCCGCGCAAAGCGTGGTCAAACGATCGTGTTCGCGGCGTTTGAAGTCTTCGACCACTTTCCGAGCCGGGTGATCCTTATCGGAAATTTCGATAGCGGCGTTGATCAGCGCGCAACCCCGGTCTTCCGGATCGGTAACGCATTCGCCGCATTCGGACAGCCAGGCCTTGATCTGCTCGCGCGGCTGGCCCGGATGCGCATCGACGATCTCCTGCCACCATTGGGCCACCTCGTCGGCAAACTGGTGCAGGCAAGCGGCGACAAGGTCATCCTTCGAGCCGAAATGCCGATAGAGCGTCATCTTGTTGGTGTCGGCCGCCTCCGCGATGGCGTCGACGCCGACGCTCTTGATGCCCTGGCGATAGAACAAGTCGCTGGCCGCCGCGAGGATACGCTCGCGCGGCGCTACTTTCGGCTTATCGCCGGTGTCCGGGGTGACCGGGTCGATCACGATTTTGGCAGCAGTGCTCATGGCATTCAAATTTCGGCTTGACAGAGGTGTTACCGGTCAGTACCTTCCTGATCACGTTACTGACCGGTAACACGCTTCAGTACGCCTGTCACGTGGTTTGTGAGAGCGTCGTTTACAAGTGGCACTAGGGCAAGTCCTTCGGGATTGCAGGTGTTCCGGTCAAAGAAGAGGAGATTTGGAATGCCTTGTTTTGCCGAACCCAGTTTGTCCGAAGTGCTTAAGGACCCCCTGATCATGACCGTCATGAAGGCCGATCGCGTCGACGTGACTGCCCTCGAGAAATCGCTGCGTGAAGTGTCGGGCCGCATTCGCGCCCAAGCGCCGAAACGCGGCAACGTTCTGACCAACCTCATCGCTTGGTCCTAACGGACAAGGCGTAACCCCAAAATTCTAAAACGCACGGTTCTGCCAGCCGTGTGCGCGCCGGATTGCCGACATTCCCCCCTCTGTCGGCGTCCGGCGCTTTTATTTTGTCTGCTCGGTTTGGAACGCTAGAGTGCGGCTCTTTTTCGGAGCCTGACTTTGAAGCCGAACATTCTTTTCATCATGGCCGACCAGCTGCGCTGGGATTACCTCGGCTGTAACGGACATCCTCACATCAAGACGCCGGTGATCGACGCGCTCGCCAAGCGCGGCGTGAACTTCACGCGGACGTTCATTCAAGCGCCGGTCTGTGGCGGCTCGCGCATGTCGTTCTACACGGGGCGTTACGCGGAGAGCCACGGCGCGGGGTACAACGGCTACCCGCTGCGCATCGACGAGAAGACGATGGGCGACTATCTGCGGCCGCTCGGCATGCGCGTCGCGCTCGTCGGCAAGACGCATATGACGGTCGACAACGAGGGGATGGCGCGGCTCGGCATCGATCCGAACTCGGATGTCGGCGTACAAGTCGCGCAATGCGGCTTCGAACCTTACGAGCGCGATGACGGCCTGCATCCGGATCAATCGGTCGATCCGAATCTGGCCTACAATAAATGGCTGCGACAGCTCGGCTATCGCTCAGACAATCCGTGGCACGATTTCGCCAATTCGGTTGAAGGCGACAACGGCGAAGTGCTCTCAGGCTGGGCGATGCGCAACGTTGGGCGTCCGGCGCGCGTCAAGGAAGAGCATTCCGAAACCGCTTATATGACGGACCGCGCGATCAGCTTCATCGACGAAGCCGACGGGCCGTGGTGCCTGCATGTGTCCTACATCAAGCCGCATTGGCCGTATGTCGCGCCGGCGCCGTATCACGACATGTATTCGGCGCGCGATGTCATCCCGGCGAATCGCAGCGATGCCGAGAAGGCTTCTCCGCATCCCGTCGTCGCGGCCTTCATGGCGCACGACGAGAGCGTCAATTTCTCACGCGACGAAGTGCGCGAGCTGGTGATCCCGGCTTACATGGGGTTGATCAGCCAGTTCGATCATCATGTCGGGCGGCTCGTCGCGCATCTCGAAAAGCGCGGCATCGCGGACAACACGATCATCGTGGTGACGAGCGATCACGGCGACTATCTCGGCGATCATTGGCTCGGCGAGAAAGATCTCTTCCACGAGGAAATCGTTCGTATTCCGATGATCGTCGTCGATCCTCGGCCAAGCGCCAACGCGACGCGCGGATCAAAAGTCGATGCGCTCGTCGAGGCGATCGATCTTGCACCGACATTCTTGGATTGGGCCGGCGGCGAAGCCGAACCGCATCGCCTCGAAGGCCGCTCGGTCGCGCCGCTCGCGCGCGGCGAAACGCCTCCGTGGCGCGATGCGGCCTTTTGCGACAGCGATTTCGCGCCGCGTCACGCGCGCCGCACGCTCGGCCTTCAGCCCGATCAGGCACGCGCCTATATGGTTCGCACCGAGCGGTGGAAATACGTCTTCTATGAAGAATATCCGCCGCAGCTTTTCGATCTTGTGACCGATCCGCAGGAGCTCACCGATCTGGTGCCGGGCGGAAAGCACGAGAGCGTATTGATCGAGATGGAGCAGCGGCTGTTCGCGTGGTTCCGGTCGCTGCGCTCGCGCGTCGGAATTTCGGATGCGGAGATCGAGCGGCGCACAGGTTCGGCAAAGAAGCGCGGTTACCTGTTCGGCGTCTGGTGACGCGCAAACAGCGCCGCCGGTACGACGACGATCCAGCCGGCAATGAGCAGCATGCCGCCGATCGGCGCCGCCATCGGGAATAGCTTCTGTTGCATGAAGGCGCGCACCGCGAGATCGCCCGAGAAAAGCGCCGCGCCGACGACGAGAGCGAGCGCGGCCGTGAGCCCGAGCGTGCGGCTGAGGAGAGAGCGCTCGGCCGCAACGATGATCGCGATGACGGCGCTGGCGTGGAAGAGCAGCATATAGGCGGCCGAGTCGAGGCCGACGCCTGACGCGTAATGAGCGGCGGCCGCCGCGAGCGCGACACCGCTCGCACCCATCACGCCGGTCAAGATGAGAAGGAAGCGGATCATTTCCGCTCGCTGACGAGACGCGACACAGCGGCGCGCAGTTCCGGAATGCCGGTGCCGTCGCGTGACGAGGTCGCGAGGATGATCGGGAAGGCGGCCGGGCGCTTGGCGAGCGCGGCGGCGGTCTCTTCCATGCGCTGCTCGAGTTCGGCCGGCTTTACCTGGTCGGCCTTGGTCAGCACGATCGCGTAGCTCACGGCGGCTTTGTCGAGCGTGTCGAAGACCGGCGTATCGACCGGCTTCAGGCCATGCCGCGAATCGATCAGCACGTAGACGCGGGCGAGATTGGCGCGGCCGCGCAGGAAGTCGTGGATGAGGCCGGTCCAGGCCTCGACCTTCTTCTTCGGTGCTTCCGCATAGCCGTAGCCCGGCATGTCGACGATGGTCACCGGCGATTTCTCGCCGTTGTTGAAGAAGATGAGTTCCTGCGTGCGGCCTGGCGTGTGCGAGGTGCGCGCGAGGGCTTTGCGCGTCGTCAGCGCGTTGATGAGGCTCGACTTGCCGACGTTGGAGCGCCCCGCGAGCGCGATCTCGATTCCCTGCGGGCGCGGCAGCCTTCCGATCTCGTCCGCGGCCGCGCGGAAATCCCAGTCGCCTTTGAAGAGCAGGCGGCCGTTTTCGATTTCACGCGTGGTGTAGGGGGAAGATGCCATGACGTCCGTTGACCTTCGTCATGGCCCGGCTTGTCCGGGCCATCCACGTTCTACTTTTACGAAGCTCAACAAGGAAGACGTAGATGGCCCGCATGAAGCGGGCCATGACTTAACGCGGAACTACCCGCTCGCCTTCTTGTCCTTCACGAACATCGATTTGATGTTGTCGAAGAGCTCAATCTTTGCGCCGTTCTTTTTCATGATCGCGCCCTGCTGGAGCACCGAGAGCAGGTTGTTCCAGGCCCAGTATATCACGAGGCCGGCTGCGAAGCTCGACAGCATGAAGGTGAAGATGACCGGCATCCAGTCGAAGATGAGCTTCTGCGTCGGGTCCGGCGGCGTCGGGTTCATCTTCATCTGAACCCACATCGTCACACCCATGATCAGCGGCCAAACGCCGAGCATCAGGAAGTGGCCGATGACCGGCACGGTCGACGGATCCCACGGGATGAGACCGAACAGATTGAACACGGTGGTCGGATCCGGAGCCGAGAGGTCCTTGATCCAGCCGAAGAACGGCGCGTGACGCATCTCGATCGAGATGAAGAGCACCTTATAAAGCGCGAAGAAGACCGGGATCTGGATCAGGATCGGCAGACAGCCGGCGAGCGGATTGATCTTCTCTTTCTTGTAGAGCTCCATCATCGCTTGCTGCTGCTTGACCTTGTCGTCCGGGAAGCGATCGCGGATCGCCATCATCTCGGGCTGCACGGCCTTCATCTTCGCCATCGAGGCGTAAGACTTGTTGGCAAGCGGGAAGAACACGGCCTTGACCAGCACCGTGACGGCGAGGATCGCGAGACCGAAATTGCCGAGGAATTTGTAGAGCCAATCGATGACGACGAACATTGGCTTGGTGACGAAGTGGAACCAGCCCCAGTCGATCAGCAACTCGAACTTGTTGAGGCCGAGCGCTTTCTCGTACGCGTCGATAATGGCGACTTCTTTCGCGCCGGCGAACAGGCGGCTCTCGTTCGAAGCGGATGCGCCCGGCGCAATCGCTTTGCCGTCGAGCAGGTAGTCGGTCTGGTAGCGCTTGACGTTGTTGACGGTGTCAGCCGTGAAACGGGCTTTGAGGTGGGCCTTCACGTCGGGTAGCAGCGTGGCGGCCCAGTATTTATCCGTGATGCCGAGCCAACCGTTGACGGTGTCGAACTTGATCTCTTTTTTCTTTTCGACGTCGCCGTAGTGCACTTCCTGCAGCTTCGGCGACTCGCCGGCCTTCTCGCTCAGCACGCCGATCAGGCCCTCGTGCTGGATGTAGAAGCCTTCGGTCTTCGGCGTGCCGTGGCGCGAGATGAGCGCATACGGATAGAGCGTGACAGCCTTATCAGACTTGTTCTCGGCCTCGTCCTTGACGGTGAAGAGATAGTTTTCGTCGACCGCGATGGTGCGGCGGAAGAGGATGCCGGCGCCGTTATCCCAGGTGAGAACGATCGGCTTGCCGATGGCGAGAGCGCCGGCGCCTTCCTGCTTCCACTCGGTGTCGGTGCCCGGCACCGCGATGTTCGCAGCCGGGTCGGCAGTCCAGCCGAACTCGCCGTAGAACGCGTTCGGGCTGCCCATCGGCGAGAGCAGAATGACCGGCGGCGACTTCAGATCGACCGTCTCGCGGTACTTCAGCAGCGCGAGGTCGTCGATGCGGCCGCCCTTCAGCGCGACGGTGCCCTTGATGAGCGGGGTCTCGACGGCGACGCGCGGCGAAGCGGCGAGCGCCTGATCGCGGGTCATTGCGGCCTGGGCTGGAGCCGCGCCCGGAACGCCCGGAGCCTGTGCGGCACCCGGCGTTCCCTGCGGAACCGGGCGACCATCGCTGCCGGCTTGCGGCTGCGGTTGGGTTTGCTGCTGTTGGGCTTGCCGCTGCGCTTCTTGGCGCTGCTTTTCCATCTGCGGAATGCCGAACCAGAACTGCCAGGCCAGAAGGACGACCGCGGACAGTGCGATCGCGAGGAACATATTTTTCTGGTCGCCGCCAAACATGGTCTTGGTCCCTATCGCGCTGTGCGCTTATCGCTCGGGCCGCTTTCGCGGCTAGAAGAGCCGCCCCCGCGGCCGGTCGCGCCGCTATCGCGGCCAGTCGAGCCGCTGTCGCGGCCGGCACGGCGCACGGCGCCGCGTAAATCCGCCATCAGGCGCTCGAACGGATGCTCGAGCGCCGAACGGCGTGCAATCAGTACGTAATCGTGCCCGGGCTGCAGAACATCCGCGCCCGAAAGCCGCACCATCTCACGCAGGCGGCGGCGCGCACGGTTGCGCTCCGTCGCGGTGCCAACCTTGCGGGACACAGTCAGCCCCACACGCGGCGCATCTTCATCGCCACGCCGGAGCATCTGCAAAACGAAAGCAGGGGTTGGAGCGCGCGGGCCTTTGCCGGCGGCGAGGAAATCGGACCGTTTGCGCAGTCGCTCCATGGGTGCAGGCTCTCGGCGGCGCGAGGCGTCGCCGCCCGCAATCAGGCGCTCAGACGCTTACGGCCGCGGGCGCGACGGGCAGCCAAAACTTTACGGCCACCCTTGGTGGCGAGGCGCGCACGGAAGCCGTGGCGGCGCTTGCGCACGAGCTTGCTCGGTTGATAGGTCCGCTTCACAGCTAACTCTCCGGCTATGGTGGCGCTCAAGCCTAATGGCGGGCGCCGGTCGAATTCTCACGAACAGCCAACTGCCATCGGGGCCAGCGGCGCTCGAAGTTGCCGGGCTTATACGGTGCGAGGGGTTTGGCGTCAACGCTCGAAACGCCTCTGGCGCAAGGATTATCCAGGCTTATGTTCCTCGGGTCTGTAACTTTATCATCGGCCGTCCGTACTGATGGTTGAGGATATTGGTCAACCAAGCGTTGCGTAGGCGGATGCAGGCGCGAAAACGTGTGTTAGAGTGCTGAAACGCCATTGGAATTTCGCGGACCCCGACATTGACGGACACCCCGGTCGAGCCCCCCAAGGAGACGCTGCGCGCCCGCTTCGGGTTGTCCAGCAAGCTCCTGGTGCTGACAACGCTGTTCGTGCTGATCACCGAAATTCTCGTCTACGTTCCGGCGATCGCCAATTTCCGTCTCGGCTGGCTGGGTGACCGTATCGCGGCCGCGCAAACCGCGGCGCTGGTCCTGCAAGCCGCGCCGACCGGAACGGTACCGGAAAGCCTCGCGCGCGAAATTCTGGACAGCGTTGGCGCCAAGGCCGTCGCGACAAAGACCGGCCAGCAGCGCCGCCTGCTCGCACTGTCGACGACGCTGCCGCCGGTCGACCACGACATCGATTTGCGGACGGCAACCTGGATGGAGGCTGTCACGGACGCGTTCGAGACATTGTTCTCGCGCGACAACGATTCGATCCGCGTCGTCGGACACGCTCCGATGGGCGGCGACTTCATCGAACTCGTGCTCGACGAAGCGCCGCTCCGCAATGCGATGCTGCGCTTCTCCGGCAACGTGCTGCTGCTCTCGCTGTTTATCTCGACGGCGACTGCCGTGCTGGTGTTCGTCTCGCTGCACTGGCTGTTCGTGCGCCCGATGCGGCGCATCACCGAAGAGGTGGTGACGTTCCGGCGCGATCCGCAAAACCCCGCGAACATCATGGCTACGACGGGCCGTAGCGACGAAATCGGCATCGCGGAGCGCGAGCTGTCGGGCATGCAGAAAGATCTCGCCGCGATGCTGAGCCAGAAGAGTCGGCTCGCGGCGCTCGGGCTCGCGGTGTCGAAGATCAACCACGATCTGCGCAATCTGCTCGGCTCGGCGCAGCTGATTTCCGATCGTCTCGCCGACGTGAAAGATCCGACGGTGCAGCGCTTCGCGCCGAAGCTGATGTTTGCGATCGAGCGCGCGATCGATTTCTGTCAGTCGACTTTGTCATACGGCGGTGCGCAGGAGCCGGTGCCGCAGCGGCGCATGGTCGAGCTCGCGCCGGTGGTTGAGGAATTGCGCGAAGCGCTCGCGGCGGGCGGCGAGCTTTCGATCGGCTTCGTCGTGTCGATCGAACGCGGGCTCGAGATCGACGCCGATCCGGAGCAGATTTTTCGCGTGCTGATGAATCTCGGCCGCAATGCGATGCAGGCGCTCGGCGAGCGCACACCGCCCGATCCGGAGCGCGATCAGGTGCGTATCGCGGGACGCCGCGAGGGCGCCGTCGTCGTCATCGAAGTCTCCGACACGGGGCCGGGCGTTCCGGCGCGCGCGAAAGATCATTTGTTCGAGGCGTTCTCGGGCTCGACGCGGCCGGGCGGTTCGGGTCTCGGCCTCGCGATCGTTGCCGAACTCGTGCGCGCGCATGGCGGCGAGATCGGGCTCGCGGAAGGCACGCTCGGCGCGACCTTCCGCTTCACGATTCCGGATCGCGCCGTGGATCTCACGGCGCGGCGGAAGTCCGCGAGGGCTTAGCGCTTAAGCTTCGTGCGTTGCCGCGTACTCCATCCCTCCCCGGGTCCCGAAGGGACCTGACGGGGAGGGTGGACGCCGAAGGCGGACGGGTGGGGTTTCGCTGAGACGATAGTGCCTTTAGCCCCCACCCCCGCGCTACGCGCGGACCCTCCCCCGGCGGGGGAGGGATGGGAATTCGCCGCGATGGTTCGGCGTTTCTCGGCCAGGTGAAAACGGCTTAAGCGCTGCGGGCCAGCGCGCCGTCGATCATATCGACCGTGTTGTTGAGGCCGTAGACGGTGACGAAAGAGCCGAAGCGCGGGCCTTTCTCCTGCCCGAGCAGCACCTGGTACAGCATGTTGAACCAGTCGAGCGAGACGCCCGGCTGACCGTCCTTCGCCTTCTTCTTGTGGTCGAGGAACGGCTCGCGGCGGCCGATCTCGTAGACGATATCCTGGATCGCTTCGGCGGTCGCGTCAGCCGGAAGCTGCGAGAGCGCATCGCGCAAATCCTTCAGTGCCGCGCGCTCGGTCTCGGTCGCGTTGCGGAACTTCTTCTCGGGCAGCACGAAGTCACGGAAATACTGGATCGCGTATTTCACCTGTGCGTCGAGATGCGGATGTGTCTGCGGCGTTACGCCCGGACGATACCGGCCGATGAAGCCCCACAGCGTGTCGGCATTCTCGGCGTTCGACGACGAGACGAGCGTGAGCAGCATCGCAAACGAGATCGGCATGTCGCGCGGCGTAGGCGCGCCGGCGTGAACGTGCCAGACCGGATTGGCGAGCTGATGCTTCAGCTCCTGCTTCGGATAGCCGTCGAGGAACTGCTGATAGTCGTCGACGTTGCGCGGGATGACATCGAAGTGCAAACGCTTCGCGGCCTTCGGGTCGCGATACATGAACAGCGACAGGCTCTCGGGGCTCGCGTAACGCAGCCACTCGTCGATCGTGATGCCGTTGCCCTTCGACTTCGATATCTTCTGGCCGTTCTCGTCGAGGAAGAGTTCGTAGTTGAAGCCCTCTGGCGGCGTACCGCCGAGGATGCGGCAGATCTTGCCGCTCGTCTTCACGTTGTCGATGTGATCCTTGCCGGACATTTCGTAGTCGACGTCGAGCACGGCCCAGCGCAGCGCCCAATCCGGCTTCCATTGCGCCTTGCAGCCGCCGTCGAGCACGGAGGTTTCCCAACGCTTGCCGCTTTCGGGCTCGTGCCAGACGACCGTCGCGCGATCCGCATGTACCTCATCGATCGGCACTTGCATGACAACGCCGCTCTCCGGATGGATCGGCAAAATCGGCGCGTAGGTCTTGCGGCGCTCCTCGCGCAAGGTCGGCAGCATCACGCCCATGACCTTGTCGTAGTTCTCGAGCATGCGCACGAGGCCATCGTTGAAACGGCCGGACGTGTAGTAGTCGAGCGCCGAGGCAAATTCGTATTCGAAGCCGAAGGCATCGAGAAAGCGGCGGAGCATCGCGTTGTTGTGATGCCCGAAGCTCTCGTATTGCCCGAACGGGTCGGGCACGCGCGTCAGCGGGCGGCCGAGATGCTGCTGCAAAAGCTCCTGATTCGGCACGTTGTCCGGCACCTTGCGCATGCCGTCGACGTCGTCAGAGAAGCAGAGCAGCTTCGTCTTGATCTTGTCGTCCGTGAGCACGCGGAAGGCGTGACGCACCATCGTGGTGCGCGCGACCTCGCCGAAGGTGCCGATATGCGGCAGGCCGGATGGCCCGTAGCCGGTCTCGAACAGCACCACGTCCTTCGGACGTTTCTTCAGCCGGGCAACGAGTTTTCGCGCCTCATCGAACGGCCAGGCATTGGACTGTTCGGCAAGGCTGCGCAAATCGGCAGCGGCGGCTTCGAGGGTCGACATTCGGTAACTCCGGGCGCCCGGTCTATCGAGCGCGCGCTTTGCTGTAAAAACCGGGAGCGCCGAGGTCAAACGTTTTCGTTGCGGGGCAGCAACCCAGGGGTCTGGCAGCCAAAAACGCTAGGGAGACATACAGGTCTTCGTCATGGCCCGGCTTGTCCGGGCCATGACGAAAGTTGGAGCAATTAGTAGGGCGAAACCGGGAAATAGCGCAGCCAGAGCTCGGAATAGCGGCCGCTGTCCCACAATCGGAACAGGGCCCAATTCAGCGCATTGCGCATGGTGTCGTTGCCGCGACGGACCGCGATGCCGATGCCGCCTCCGAAATAACGGCTTTCCGTGAACGGGCCGCCGCTGAAAGCGCAGCAATTGCCGGAGCTTTCGCCGTTGAGCCAGAAGGCGAGCTGAACCGCATCGCCGAAGACGAAATCGACATCGCCGGCTTTGAGCGCGTTGCGCGTCTCGTCGGCGTTCGCCATCGCTTTGACCTCGGCGTCGGTGAAGAAGGCTTTCAGAAACGCTTCATGCGCGGTGCCGTCGACGACGGCGACGCGTTTGCCCTTGAGGGCCTCGGGCGTGATCACGGGATGTGCGTTGTCGCGGCGCGAGGCGAAGCGCGCGGCGGAGCGATAGTACGGGTCGGTGAAATCGAGGCGGCGGCGGAGGTCCGTCGTCGCCGCCATCGACGCGATTGCGGCATCCGCACGATTGTCGGCGACCGAGTCCGCCAGCGTATCGAAGCGGCGCATCTGGATCGTGCAGGCGACTTTAAGTTCCTCGCAGATCGCGCGCGCGAGATCGACATTGAAGCCGACCGGGTTTCCGTCCGGCCCCGCATAGTTGAACGGCGGATAATCCGTTTCGGTGATGAAGCGAATGATGGTGTTCGCCGGCAGATCGGGCCGGTCCTGCCGCCGTTTCGGATCGAAGAAACTCGGTGTCGACGGCGCAGGTTGCGCGGCAGCGGGTGCGCTTGCGTTTTGCGCGTGCGCGCTCGGCGTCTGAACCAACGCGAATGCGATGAGTATTGTCACTAGTAACATTGCTGGCACGGCGCGCGAGCTTATAGTTTTTCGCAATCCCAACAAGAGCCGGCTGCGGCCCAAAACCGATCCTCTGAGTGAGGGGCCGGTGTCTTCTCGCTGTTGTGAGGTGCGAGGAAGTGGTCGAGGTGCCGGTTGCACCGCTGGTGAAATCGCGTGCGGAGCCCGATGCGGCGGTATCGCGACCGTTCACGGATTCCGGGGCCGCGCCGCGATGCGTGGAGATCGATTGCGTCAGGCGATGGTTCACGAGCGAACGACTCGCCGAGGTCGAAAAGCGTGCGCGACGGCTGGGCGTCGGCGCAGACGAAGTGTTGCTCGCCTCCGGTGAGATTGCGCCCGATCCGTATACGTATGCGCAGGCCGATGCGATCGGCCTCGACTTCGTCGATCTCGATAAGGTACCGCGCGCGCTGTGCCCGCTCGATGACGAAGCGTTGTTTGATGCGGCGCGCAAAGGGTTGTTGCCGATTTATGATGGCGATGTGCTGCGGTGGGCGGTCGCGAAGCCCGGCTTGTGGATGCGCGCCATCATCGGGCGAGCGAAGGCGAGCGCCGCGATACGCCAACGCTTCATGCTGACGACGCCGCAGCGGCTGCGCCGCTTTGTCGAACGGCACAGTGTTCAATGTTTGCACAGCCTTGCGGCGCAGCGCTTGCGCGAGACTGCGCCGGAATTTTCAGCCGCAATGCCGAATCGTTTCGTCGGGCCGATCGTGCTCGTGATGCTGGCGGTGCTGAGCTTTTTGGCGGCGCCGCAGCTTGTCGCGCATACGTTGCTGTTTTCGCTTTCCGCATTGTTCATCGCAGGCGCGGTGCAGCGTCTGTCGTTCCTGAGACATGCCGGTCCGACGGCGCCGCCGCTGACAAACAATCTTCCGCTCTATACGATCATAGCGGCCCTCTATCGCGAAACGGATATCTTGCCGAAGTTGATCGCGGCTCTCGAAGCCATCGACTATCCGCGCGAGAAGCTGCAGATCATTCTCGCGCTCGAACCTGACGACTACCCGATGCGCGATGCGGTTGCGGCGCTGAAGCTAGGCGCACGTTACGAGGTCGTATTGGCATCGATGCCGCCGCCACGCGGGAAGCCCAAGGCGCTCAATGCCGCGCTCCAGTATGTGCGGGGCGACTATGTCGTCGTATTCGATGCCGAGGACAAACCGGAGGCCGGTCAACTGCGCGAAGTCGCGGCGATTTTCGCGGCCGATGAAGAGGAGATGTTGGCCTGCGTTCAGGGCCGACTCACCATCGAGAACAGCGACGACGGCTGGCTGCCGAGCGTCTTCACCGCCGAGTATGCGGGCCATTTCGATGTGATCCTGCCGGCGCTCGCGGCGCGCGACATGCCGGTCCCGCTTGGCGGTAGCTCGACGCATGCGCGTACGAAAATTCTTCGCGATGTGGGCGCTTGGGATCCATACAACGTCACGGAAGATGCCGATCTCGGAATTCGGCTGGCGCGGTTCGGCTATCGCACCGCGATCGCTTCGTCTTCGACATATGAAGAAGCGCCGGCGCTGCCGATGGCCTGGATCAAGCAGCGAACGCGCTGGTTCAAGGGCTGGATGCAGACCTGGGCCGTGCATGCGCGAAACCCTGCGCGGCTGGTGCGGGAGCTCGGGGTGCGCGGCGCGCTTGGCCTGCACTTCTTTCTGTTCGGCATCGTGTTCGCGGTGCTGATCCAGCCGGTTGCCTGGGTGTTGATCGGCATCGGCCTGCTCGCACCAAGTCTATTACGTCTCGACGCGCTGCCCGGTTGGGTCGTGGCGTTCCATTTCTCGGCACTTGGTCTCGGCTATGTGGCCAGCATCATCGTCAAGCTCGAAGGTCTGCGGCGCCGCGAGTTGCTCACGTGGCGCAGCGGCGCGCTGCTCGTCGCGCGCATGCCGGCCTATTGGGCGCTGCTATCGCTCGCGGCGTGGCGGGCGCTCGGACAATTTTTCTCCAGGCGCTTTTATTGGGAGAAGACCGACCACGGCCTTGCGCGCACGTCGCGGCGCGCTCAGAGGTAGCGCTTCAACTCTGCGGCTGCGTCTTCAGGCTTACGATCGAGCTTGAAGGGCGCGATGAACCTGCCGTTGCGATCCATCAGATAGACCAGCGCGGTGTGGTCCATCGTGTAGTCCTCGCCCTGCGTCGGAACTTTCTTGGCGTAGACGCGGAAGGATTTCAGCACGGCTTCGATTTCGGCCGGCGTGCCCGTGAGCCCGACAAGGTGCGGGTCGAAGCTCGACATATAATCCTTGAGCTTGTCGGGCGTGTCGCGTTCCGGATCGACGGTGACGAACAGCGCAGCGGTCTTGTCAGCCGCAGGGCCGAGTGCGCGCATCAATTCAGACACTTCGAAGAGCTTTGTCGGGCAGATGTCCGGACAATGCGTGAAGCCGAAGAACATCAGGAACGGCTTGCCCTTGAGATCGTCGGCAGAAAATTTCTTGCCGTTGTGATCGGTCAGCGTGAACGGCCCACCGACAGCCGAAGCGGTCGCGATCACCGGCGCGGGCGTGCGGCCGGTCAGCACGAAGACGACCGCAAGCATGCTGACGAGGCCGACCGTGAAGGCGGCGGCGATCAGAAGAATGCGGGAGGTCGCTGGTTTCATATCGGGAGCGATCAGAAGCAGAGGGCGAGGCCGGCCACGATGATCTCGTGGAAGACGGCGCTGCCGTGGCGCGCCCACAGGAACAGCCCGCCGCCGATGAACACGGTCAGCGCAGCGCCCGCGACGAGCGTTGCGCGCGAATAGGCTCGTTCGGTAGCGTTCTCGGTGGTCATTACCGTCATGCTAACACGATTTATGGGGTCGGCTCGGTCCGGGCAACCGCTTATCGCGGTGCTCATCAGTATGTGACCGCAACGAAGTAGAGCCCGTCCGGCGGTGCAACGGTGCCGCAGCGGCTGCGATCGCGCGAGGCGAGGACGTCGGCGAGATCGTCCGGCGTCCAGCGGCCTTCGCCGACATTGGCGAGCGAGCCTGCCATCGAACGCACCTGATTGTGCAGAAACGAACGCGCCGAGGTTCGGATTTCGACGACGTGGCCGACGCGGACCACATCAAGCCGGTCCAGCGTGCGCAGCGGCGAGTTCGCCTGGCACTCGGCGGCGCGGAAAGCCGTAAAATCGTGGCGGCCGAGGAGGCGCTGACCGGCCGCATGCATCGCGGCCACATCGAGCGTGCGCGGCACGCGCCAAGCGCGGCCACGTTCCAGCACGAGGTCCGGACGGCGGTCGACGATGCGGTAGAGATAATGGCGCGCGCGCGCCGAGAAACGTGCGTCGAAATCCGGCGCCGCGCGTTCCGCCGCGACAATCGCGACCGGATGCGGGCGGAGATGCGCGTTGACGGCGTCGCGCACAGTGCCGGGATCATGATCGCGGGCGAGATCGAAATGCGCGACTTGGCCGAGCGCGTGAACGCCGGCGTCTGTGCGGCCGGCGCCTTGCACCGTGACGCGCTCGCCCGAGAAGGCTTCGATCGCGTCGGTGAGCGTGCCCTGCACGGAGGGAAGGCTCGCCTGCATCTGCCAACCCGCGAAGGGAGCACCGTCGTATTCGATGGTGATTTTGTAGCGCACGGCTACGCGACCGTCGTGCCGGCGCGGACAGCCGTGCCGCGCAGGAAATCCGCGGCGCTCATCGGCTGCTTGCCGGCGCGCTGCACCGTGACGAGGCGGATCGCTCCGTCACCGCAAGCGATGGTGAGTGAGTCGTCGAGTGCGGCGCCGGGTGTGCCGGAACCGTGCGCTATCGTTGTTTGCAAAGCCTTGATGCGCACGGGTCCGCTGTCGCTTGGCAGCTCGAACCAGGCGCCCGGAAACGGCGAAAGGCCGCGGCAGTGGTTGTGCACGTCGGCCGCGGACTTCGTCCAATCGATGCGCGTTTCGGCTTTCTCGATCTTGTGCGCGTAGGTGACGCCCTCAGTGGGCTGCGGCGTGAACTGCAGGCCGCCGCGCGCCAGTGCGCCGAGTGCACGGACCATCAGGTCGGCGCCGAGACGCGCGAGCGCGTCATGCAGCTGGCCTGCCGTCATATCCGGCGTGATCGCGACACGTTCGGCGAGGCCGACCGGCCCGGTGTCGAGGCCCTCCTCCATCCACATCGCGCAGACGCCGCTTTCCTTATCGCCCGCCATGACGGCGCGATTGATCGGCGCTGCGCCGCGCCAACGCGGCAGCAACGAGCCGTGGAGGTTCAGACAGCCGAGCGGCGGCGTATCGAGGATCGCTTTCGGCAGGATCATGCCGTAAGCGACGACGACCGCGACATCGGCCGCATGCGACGCGAAGGTCGCGGCTGCTTCTTCGGTGCGCAGTGTTTTTGGTGTGAGGACTTCGATGCCGAAGCGGCGTGCTTCGCGCTCGACCGGCGAGGGGCGCAAATCCATGCCGCGGCCAGCCGGCTGCGGCGCGCGCGTATAGACCGCGACGACCTCATGGCCTTGGCCGATGATTTCGAGCAGCGTGCCGACTGCGAAGTCCGGCGTTCCCATGAAGATGACGCGCATGTGGTCCCCGCGCGTTGTTAGCTTGCCGCGCGTTTGGCGGCCTTGACGAATTTCTTCACGATGCGGTCGCGCTTCAGCTTCGATATGTGATCGATGAAGAGCACGCCGTTGAGGTGGTCGATCTCGTGCTGCAGGCAGGTCGCGAGCAGCCCGTCGGCTTCAATTTCCTGCGCGGCGCCTTTCTCGTCGAGATATTTTACGCGGACGCGGGCAGGTCGCTCGACGTCTTCGTGAATCTCTGGAATCGAGAGGCAGCCCTCTTCGTAGCTCGAAAGCTCTTCCGAGCTCTCGACAATCTCCGGATTGATGAAGACGCGCGGTGCGCGCTCTTCCTCGCCGCGCGACAGATCCATCGTGACGACGCGCTTCGGCACGCCGACCTGGATCGCGGCCAGGCCGATGCCGGGCGCGTCGTACATGGTCTCAAACATCTCCTCGATCAGACGCTTGATGTCGGCGTCGATCTTTTGGACCGGTTCGGAGACCTGGCGCAGCTGCGCGTCGGGCAAGATGACTAGGGGGCGGATCGCCATGCGGGCGATGTATTTCGTTCGATCGCGCGGGTCAATTGGTTGCGATCATTCAGGCTTTGGCAGCAGTGGATGAGGCGAACGGACATTAACCATCCGATTGTTCTCTATTCGTTCTGAGAGGCGAATCACGTTATGTTCGCCGCATGGATCAGATTCTCTGGATTGTCGGCGGCACGAAGGTGACGCTCGCGATGGTGACGGCGGGCGGCGTGATGCTTGCCGGGCTCCTTCTTCTTTGGATCGCGATCGCGGCATCGCGGGCGGCGAGCAACCGCAAGCTGGAGGCGACCGAGCGCCAGCTTCTCGCGCTCGAACTCGAGCAGCGGATGGGCGAGGTTGCCCGCATCCAGTCGGAAATGACCGGCCGCATGCAGAATATGGGCGACATGTTCGCGAGCCAGCAGTCGGAACTCGCTCGTTCGGTCAGTGAACGGCTCGATTCGGTGACGCATCGGCTGGGCCAGTCGATGGAAGCGACCACCAACAAGACGACCGACAATCTTCGGCATCTCTATGAGCGTCTCGCGCTGATCGACAATGCGCAGAAGAATATCTCGGACCTTTCGACGCAGGTAACGTCGTTGAGGGAAGTGCTCGCCAACAAGCAGGCGCGCGGCGCTTTCGGGCAGGCGCGGATGGAAGCGATCGTCCGCGATGGCTTGCCGTCGAACGCCTATGCGTTTCAGCACACGCTCTCGAACGGCTTGCGGCCCGATTGCGTGGTGTTTCTCCCCGACGAGCGGCCACTGGTGATCGACTCGAAGTTTCCGCTCGAAGCCATCACGGCCTTCGGTCAAGCGAAGAGCGACGACGAACGCAAGCGCGCCGGGCAGCGGCTGCGCGCCGATCTCGGCAAGCATGTCGGCGATGTCGCGCGCTATCTCATTCCGGGCGAGACGCAGGAAATGGCGCTGATTTTCGTGCCGTCCGAGTCCGTTTACGCGGAACTGCACGATGCGTTCGACGACATCGTGCAGAAGGCTTACCGCTCGCGCGTCGTGCTGGTTTCGCCGGCATTGCTTATGCTGGCGATCCAGGTCGTCCAGCAAATTCAGAAGGATGCGCGGATGCGCGAGGCGGCGAGCCAGATTCAGACCGAGGTCGGCCATCTGATGCAGGATCTCGGGCGGCTCAACGAGCGCGTCGTCAATCTGCAGCGCCATTTTGGGCAAGCGAATGAGGATGTGCGGCAGATCATGCTGTCGCGCGACAAGATCGAAAAGCGGGCGACGCGGATCAACGAACTCGATTTCGAGGAGCCGCGCGAGGCCGGCTTGGCGCTGCCGCGGCCCCTGCGGCGCGACGCCGCCGAGTGATTTGGGCAGCCGCATAGCGACTCAAAGCGCATTTTGCTACCTGAGCGTATGGGATCGCAAAAAGCCTTTGCCACTCGCTCCGCTCATGCCCGCGAAAGCGGGCATCCAGCGAGCGCCCGGCAGGGCGCGGTAACTTGGCCTAGCGAGAACGCTACCGCGTTGTTTGAGCGTGCTGACGCACGCGGGCTGGACCCCCGCTTTCGCGGGGGTGAGCGGGAGAGGGGGCGGCCGGCATGACCGCGACGTCTTCCCCGGCCGCAAAGCCGCATTGGAGTGAAACGCTCAGCGTTTATCTCAAGCCGCGTGTCCTCATCGTTATGATGCTCGGCTTCGCGTCGGGCCTTCCGCTCGCGTTGTCTGGGTCGTCGCTGTTGATCTGGATGCGTGAAGCCGGTGTCGATCTCGGTACCATCGGCCTCTTCGCGCTGGTCGGCACGCCCTACACGCTGAAATTCCTCTGGGCGCCGGTGGTCGACGGGCTCGACGTGCCGGTGCTCTCGCGCGTGCTCGGGCGGCGGCGCGGCTGGCTCGTCTTCGCGCAGCTTCTATTGGCGGCCGCGATCCTGTTCCTTGCCGTGCAGAATCCGGCGGCCTCGCCGTGGTTCGTCGCGCTCGGTGCACTGCTCGTTGCCGCAGCGTCGGCGACGCAGGACATCGTCATCGATGCGTTCCGCGTCGAAACGCTGGAAGAGCGCGAGCAGGCGGCCGGCATGGCGTCCTTCGTCGCGGCCTATCGTATCGGCATGCTGGCTTCGACCGTCGGCGCGCTTTACGTCGTCACCGGCTTCGAGTGGCTCGGCTTCAGCAAAACGGCCGCGTGGCAGTGGAGTTACGCCGCGATGGCGGCGCTGGTCGGCATCGGCATCGTCACGACGCTCATCGCGACCGAGCCGCATGAAAGCGACGAGGTGAAGGCTGCGCGGGCGAGCGAAAATCCGGTCGGCCGTGTCGCGAAGGCGGCTTATGGCGCGTTCAACGAGTTTCTCAACCGCGAGATGGCGATCGTCGTGCTGGTGTTCGTCATCTTCTACAAATTCTGCGATGCATTCGCGGGCACGATGACGGCGCCGTTCGTGATCGACCTTGGTTTCACGCGGACCGACTACGCGAATCTCGTGAAGGGCGTCGGGCTCATCGCGACGCTGGTCGGTGGCTTCGCGGGCGGCTATGTCGCGCGCGCTTTGCCGCTGACGACGTGTCTGTGGATCGGCGCATTTCTGCAGGCGATCTCGAACCTCGTGTTTTCGTGGCTCGCGTTCGTCGGGCTCAATCATTGGGCGCTGACGGCCGCGATCATCGCGGAGAATTTCACCGGCGCGATCGGCACCGTGATTTTCGTCGCGTATCTCTCCGCGCTGTGCAATTCGCCGCTGCATACGGCGACGCAATTCGCATTGCTGACCGCGCTCGCGGCGGTCGGGCGCACGTATCTTTCAGCGGGCGCAGGGTATGTCGCGGCGCGCACCGGGTGGCCGCTGTTCTTCGTGCTGTCGACGCTGGTCGCGATACCGAGCCTCGTGTTGCTCGCGATCCTGCAGGCGCGCGGGCATTTCGCGCAGCTCGGCCCCGTCCGCGTCGTGGCGGCGGATGATTAAATCTGCGTGCGCTGCCGCATCGCGGCGGCGAGCGTTCCCTCATCGAGATAATCGAGTTCGCCGCCGACCGGCACGCCGTGCGCGAGGCGCGTCACTTTCACGTTCGCGCTGTGCAGCAGGTCGGTGATGTAGTGCACCGTCGTCTGCCCATCGACGGTCGCGTTGAGCGCGAGGATCACCTCGGTGACCTCGGGCGCATGCGCGCGCTCGACCAATGCGCCGATGGTGAGGTCGTCCGGGCCGACGCCGTCAAGCGGCGAGAGCGTGCCGCCGAGTACGTGATATTTCGCATTGACGGCGGTGGCGCGTTCGAGCGCCCAGAGGTCGGCGACGTCGGCGACGACGATGATCACATTGTCATCGCGACGCGGATCGCTGCACACCGTGCAGGGGTTTTGGCTATCGACGTTGCCGCAGGTGTTGCAGACCGTGATGGTCTCAAGCGCCGTTTGCAGAGCGCCGGCGAGCGGCGCCATCAAAGGCTCACGCTTCTTGATGAGGAACAGCGCAGCACGCCGCGCCGAGCGCGGGCCGAGGCCCGGCAGGCGCGCCAGCAGCTGGATCAGCCGCTCAATCTCGGGACCCGCAACAGCCTTCGGCATCTCAACTATGTTTCCCGTTGAAGAATCGGGAAACATAGCCTCGATTCTTTCTGAAGCATGATCCTATCCGAAAACCGGTGTCCACTTTTCGGGATCATGCTTAGAGTTCAAGATCTCCGATGACCGAAGGATCCGACAACCCGTGCAGGCGCGAGGCGGCGAGCCGCGCATAGCGCAGCAGCATGCTGCGGCGGGTGGCGGCCGGGAGTTTGTGCTCGGGCGCGTCGCGGATGATCTCGGCGCCGTAGCTGTCGGCGACGATGAGGCCCGCGTCTTCGGGAAATATCTCGATCGGCACGTGCGGCGCGGTGGCGAACCACAGGCGGTCGCAATGCCAGCGGTATTCGGGCCACTTCTGGTCGACGCGGAAATCCTCGATCGAGGATTTGATCTCGACGATCCAGAATTCACCGTCGCGGCCGAGCGCGGCGAGATCGGCGCGGCGGCCGGAGGCGAGCGGCATCTCGGGGACGGCCGCGAAGCCCAGCTGGCGCAGCAGGCGGCAGGTGCCGCGCGCGACCAGCAAGGCGGTCGGCGACTGACGGCCGTCGCGGATGATTGTCGTTGTGGTTGTCAGCGACTCGATGAGCATCAACCGACCATGCCACGGCCGGGGCGGAACGTGAACACGCGAATGCGGCCCGGCGTCAGGGTCTTGTCAGCAATAACGAATCCGGCCGCGTCGGAATGCGGCGCCAGCGCCCGTCGGTGTCCTCGAAGCGCCAGCTGTCGCCGCGCTGCGGCGCGATCAGGAGTTGCGTGCGGTCGATCCGCCAGGAATTGAGGCCGAGCCTCGCGATGCCTTCGTCGCAGCCCGGTTTGACGCGCAGCGCGTAAGTCTCGCGGGTGCCCGGCGTGTTCATCAGCGTGATGTGGCAGAGCGGCGGCCCTTCTGCGCGTGCGAAGGCCCAGTCACCGATCAGCTCTTCGGGCTTGCGCTGCTCGGCGGCGGTGCTGGCGACGCTCTGCAGGAAGACGAGACCTTGGCCGGGCCGCTCGCCTTCATAGAGGCCGCCTTCGACTTCGGTGAGTTCGAGCACGCTTTGGCCGCGTGCATTGATCAGCGCGATTGCCTCGCGTGCGCCGATTTTCCAGGCGACGACCTCGCGCGGAAACGGGAAAATCTCGAGACAGCGCTTGTCCCATTCGAGCGCGAAGCCTTGACCGGCGGGGGTGTTCTTCAGCGTCAGCTGGCAGCTGCGGTCACGTTCGGCGTTCGACATCTCCCAGGTGCCGATCAGCGCGCGCGGGG
The DNA here is from genome assembly GCF_002355335.1 of Variibacter gotjawalensis. Taxonomy (GTDB): domain Bacteria; phylum Pseudomonadota; class Alphaproteobacteria; order Rhizobiales; family Xanthobacteraceae; genus Variibacter; species Variibacter gotjawalensis. The sequence continues at coordinate 231,270 of NZ_AP014946.1, read as the reverse complement.
GTTCCTGCGCGGTTGCTGCGCCCGCCATCGCGATCAGAGCTATCATCACGATGAGCAGACGCATCAATCGTCAGCCTTTCCAGGGTGTCTCGGGCACCGGCGTCAGCGGCGCCTTGCCGGATTTCCACGCCCGCAGATTGTCGACGACCAACTGCTCCATTGCGGCGCGGGTTGGTTTGGTCGACGAGCCGAGATGCGGGAACATCACGATATTCTCGTTGGCGATCAGATCCGGGTGGACTTCGGGCTCATTCATGAACACATCGAGGCCGGCGGTGAGGATCGTGCCGTTCTTCAAGGCATCGAGCAGAGCCGCCTCATCGACCACGGTGCCGCGCGCCATGTTGATGAGGATGCCGTCGGGGCCAAGGGCTTTGAGCACCTCTGCGTTGATGAGGTTCTTGGTCGCCGCGCCGCCCGGCGTGATGACAAGAAGAACATCGACGTCTTTGGCCATCTCGACGAGGTTCGCGTAGTGGCGATAGGCGACGTCCGGCTGCTTCGTTCGCGTGTGGTACACGACCGGCACGTTCATCGCGTCGAGACGGCGCGTAATCGCCTTGCCGATGCGGCCGAGGCCGACCATGCCGACCGTGCGATTGCGCAGCGATGCGGTGAGGCGGTAATCGCCACCCGGCCACTTGCCGGCGCGGAGAAAACGCTCCGATTGCGGAAATTCGCGGACGGTCGAGAGCAGCAGGCCAAGCGCCGTGTCGGCGACTTCTTCGTTCAGCACATCGGGTGTGTTGGTGACGGTGACGCCGCGGGTTGCCGCGTGCTTGGCGTCGATGTGGTCGTAGCCGACGCCGAAGCTGGAGATGAATTTCAGGTTCGGCATGCGGTCCATCATGGCGGCGTTGACGGCGCCGGGCGGGCCGGCGTGAGCCGCAGCGACGATCGACGCGCCGTGTTTCGTCAGCCAGGCGTCATCGACATCCTTCGGATTGAAGATGTGATGAACGTGAAAATCCTCCGCCAAACCCTCGACGATGATCTTCTTCGGGGGGCCAAGGACCAATACCGCTGCCTTCTCGCCGGCCATTCTAACGCTCTCCTCCGCGGTGCCGCTGATTTTGTGCGGCTTTCGGGCGCGCACCATGCGGTGACGGAGAGCATTTGCCAAGGCCGTGCCGGCGATTTTCGCGGATGATGACGGCGTCGCTGTCAAGGTCGCGCCGGGGATAAGCTCGCGGCTTTTTGGCTTGCGTTTCAACGCGGAAGCTAGGAACAATGCGCGCCACAATCAGAGGCAGCGCAGGGCCGGAACAACAACGGCACCGCGCGTGTAGGAGGAGCGAGTATGGCGCCAGTCCTGGTCAAGGACGTTCGTAAGCAGTTTGGTGCGACCAAGGTGCTGCACGGGGTCGATGTTTCCATCAGCGACGGCGAATTCGTCGTGTTGGTCGGCCCGTCGGGTTGCGGCAAGTCGACGCTGCTGCGGATGATTGCCGGGCTGGAGAACATCACATCGGGTGAAATTTCGATCGGCGGGCGTGTCGTCAACAACATGCCGCCGAAAGAGCGCGACATCGCGATGGTGTTCCAGAACTATGCGCTCTATCCGCATATGACGGTGCGCGACAACATGGCGTTCTCGCTCAAGTTGAAGAATGCGCCGCAGGAAGAGATCGACAAGCGCGTGAAGCCGGCGGCCGAGATCCTCGGGCTCGTGCCGTATCTCGATCGTTATCCGCGTCAGCTCTCCGGTGGCCAGCGCCAGCGCGTCGCCATGGGTCGCGCGATCGTGCGCGATCCGCAGGTGTTCCTGTTCGACGAGCCGTTGTCGAACCTCGACGCCAAGCTGCGCGTCGCGATGCGCACCGAGATCAAGGAGCTGCATCAGCGCCTGAAGACGACCACCGTCTACGTCACGCACGACCAGATCGAGGCGATGACGATGGCCGACAAGATCGTCGTCATGCATGACGGTATCGTCGAGCAGATCGGCGCGCCGCTCGATCTCTACGACAATCCGGTCAACACATTCGTCGCGGGCTTCATCGGCTCGCCGGCGATGAACTTCCTCAAGGGCTCCGTGAAGGCGAACGGCTCGACGAATTTCGTCGGACCCGGCGATGTAACGCTTCCGGTTGCGGCTCCGGCTGCGTGGGGTGGGCGCGCTGTCACCTGCGGCGTGCGTCCGGAGCATTTCGTGCTGGCGGATGACGGCGCGGAAGCGGTCGTGCATGTCGTCGAGCCGACCGGCTCGGAAGTGCAGGTTGCGGCCAGCATGGGCGGTCAAGACGTGATCGCGGTGTTCCGCGAACGCCACATGTTCAAGCCGGGCGATAAGATCCGCCTCAAGGCCGATCCGAAGTTGGTGCATTTGTTCGACGACGCCGACGGCGGCAAGCGGTTGGTAGCGTAAAGGGATCACGCACGGGCTGCATCCTTTCAGCTGTCATCCCGGAAGCCGCGAGTTCGCGGCGAACAAAGTGCGCGGAGCTCGCGAAGCGAACCGCGAACGCGGCTATCCGGGATCCACGCACCCCAAGCCTAGACAGGGATACTTGGATCCCGGCTCGCGCGAGCACAGCTCGCTTGGCCGGGATGACAGCCCGCGGGATTTTCAGGTGACGACGGTCGATAGTGCGAATTCAACGCCTGCGTTCGGCGAAGAGCAAATACAGTCCGGAGCCGATGACGATCGATGCGCCGATCAAGGTGTATCGATCCGGCAGCTGATCGAAGAAAATGAATCCGGACGCGATCATCCAGACGATCTGCGTGTAGCCGAACGGCGCGAGGACGGCTGCCGGCGCGAGCCGGTGGGCGAGGATCAGCAGATAGTGCCCGAAGGCTCCGGCGGCACCGATAAACACCATCAGCATTGCGATGAACCAGCTCTGCGGCGGGGTCCAGACGAAGGGCAGGATGAAGCTGAGCGCCACGATGCCGACGATGTTCGAATAGAACAGCGTCGTCTCGCTGGAATCTGTACGCGATAAAAGACGCGTCGCGATCGAGTAGGTCGCATAGCACATCGCGCCGAGTACGCAGAGCAGAGCTGCCGGATGCATGCCGCCGATGCCGGGCCGCACGACGACGAGCACGCCGAGAAAGCCGACGATGATCGCGCCCCAGCGCTTGCGCGACATTTTCTCGCCGAGCAATGGGCCGGATAGCAGCGCGATGATGAACGGAGTCGAGAACAGGATCGATGCCGTCTGATCGAGCCGCAAATAACGGAGCGCGATGACATTCAGCACGGTCGACGCGAGCAGTAGGATCGAACGCCCAATCTGCAGCGGCAGCCGCGATGTCCGGGTCAGACCCGGATACGTGAACGGATTGACGAACAGAAATGCGAGCAGGAAGGCGGCGGTGTAGCGCGCCCACACGACCTGCGCGGTGTCCATGTAGTTGTTGAGATACTTCGCGGTCGAATCCAGACACGCGAAGAAGAACACCGCTCCCATCATAAGCAGAATGCCCTTCAGGCGCTGCTTGCGCTGAAGGTCTGGATCGGACGGGAGCGTGGTACTCATCAATACGTCGCGCGGCCGCCCGAAACGTCGAAGACAGCGCCGGTCGTGAAGGAGCAATCCGCCGAGGCGCAGAAGGTGATGACAGCGGCGACCTCGTCGACCTGGACGAAGCGGTTGCGCGGAATCTTGGAGAGCATGAAGTCGATATGCTCCTGCGCCATTTGATCGAAAATCGCTGTCTTGGCGGCGGCCGGTGTCACGCAATTGACGCCGATGTCGTAGCCGGCGAGCTCCTTGCCGAGCGATTTCGTCAGCGCGATCACGGCGGCCTTAGACGCCGAGTAAGCGGAAGCGTTCGGGTTGCCTTCCTTGCCGGCGATCGAAGCAACATTGACGATGCGGCCGTAGCCGTTCTTGATCATGCCGGGCACGACTGCGCGGCAGCAGTAGAATGGGCCGTCGACGTTGATCGACATCACCTGCGCCCACGCGGCCGGGTCATATTCCCACGTCTTCGCGTTCGGGCCCGCGATGCCGGCGTTGTTGACCAGGATGTCGATGCGGCCGAAGGCCTTCACGGTCTCGTCGCGCGCGCGCTCGACTTCGGCGAGTTTCGTCAGGTCGACCTGGACCGCGATGACTTTGCCCTTGGCGGAGAGTTCCTTCGCGGTCTTTTCGGCGAGTGCGGTGTCGCGATCCCAGATCGCTACGCTGGCGCCGGAGGCAAGGAAACGCTCGGCGACAGCGCGGCCGATGCCTTGCGCGCCTCCGGTGACGGCGGCGAATTTTCCCGACAGATCGAACTTCGTGCTCACGTGAAGGCTCCCCAAGGCGATTTATGGTTGTCTAGCGAATGGAATACCCGCTGGCGACCCAATAAATCCGCATGCCGGATGCGCTTCAACCGGCTTTGCAAGCGGCGTTGCGTCGCGTCGCGCGGTCGGCTTAGTTTCGGCTCCAAGAACGGAAACGAAGGGTCCAGGGATGCAATACGACGTCACGCTGATCACGATCAGGCCGGCGACCGCCGGCAAGGCTATGGCGAAGCTCGCCGAGACGGCTCCGGCGGCGCCCGGAAAGCTTCTCGCCTGCTGGCAGAGCGAGATCGGCAACCTCAACCAGATCCTGCTGATCCGCGAGCATGCCTCCGCGCAGGCGGCGGCCGACTATCGCCAAGGGATCGTGGAGAGCGAGGACCCATACGGCGTCGGCGAATGGACGAATTCGAGCGAGAGCGACACCTATGCGGTGCTGCCGTTCCTGAAGCCTTTGCAGCCCGGGACGTATGGCCCGTTTTTCGAGGTGCGAACCTATCTGCTGAAGCCCGGCAAGGCGGCGAGCACGATCGAGCGCTGGAAGGAGGCGCTGCCCGCACGGCTTGAGCGTTCGCCACTGCTCACTTGCATGAACTCGGTGAGCGGGCGGCAGACCCGCTTCCTGCACATCTGGCCGTATCCGAGCCTCGATAAGCGTTACGAAGTTCGCCAAGGCGCCATCAAGGACGGCATCTGGCCGCCGAAGGGCGGCGGCGAGAACACGCTGTGGGATCAGCGGAGCGACATTTACGTGCCGGCTCCGTTTTCGCCGATTAAGTAAGCGTCACTCCGCGGCTTCGAGCCGCGTGACATTCTCGGGCAGCTCCGTGGCGGGCTCGTCGCGGCGCGAGGCGAGGGCGACGCGATTGCGCCCGTCCTGTTTCGCGCGATAGAGCGCCGCGTCCGCGCTCGCCACCATGTCGCGGACGGCGTGTGATGTGCTCGGGATCGCAGCGACACCCAGCGATGCCGAAACCTTGGCGCCGTTCGGCTCCGAGAGAGCCTCGATGGCGGCACGCAAGGATTCGGCTTTTTGCGCAGCCGCGTCGAGGTCGCAGTTCGGCATCACGACGATCAGCTCCTCGCCGCCGTAGCGACATGCGATATCGGTATCGCGCAGTTGGCTCATGATGACGGCGGCCGTGTCGCGCAGGACCGAGTCGCCTTTCGCGTGCCCGTGCTGATCGTTGAGCCGCTTAAAGTGATCGAGGTCGATCATGATGACCGACACTTCCTGCTTCTCGCGGTCGGTCATCCGCACCGTGCGCTCCAGCGCATCCTCCATGTAACGGCGATTGTAGAGGCCGGTCAGCGGATCGCGCAGCGCCTGGCTGCGCAGCTTGTCGCGCAGCGAGATGTTGGCGAGGGCGAGCGACATCGCGTCGGCGAGCGCCGAGCCTAGCCCCATTTGCTGTTGCAGCCGCTCGACCGCGTTTTCGCCGCTCGCGAATATCTGCAGCAAGCCGAGAATCTCGCCGCGCGCGATCATCGGAATTTCGAGTACGTCGAGATTGCCCGTGTGATGCTCGCAGCTGAGCTTCTTGCCGTCGGCGCGGTTGATGTGCGGCTTGCCGCGCTTCATCGCCCAGCATTGCTGCAGCCCGATCGAATCCGGCAAATCCTCGCCGGCCTGGTTCCACGTCGTCGAGAGCGTGAGGCGATCGCGCGAATTGTTGAAAACGTACAGCGCGCCGCCAAAGTCAGGCATCAACTCGCTCGCGGCCGATCGCAACACGACGTTGGCATCTGAGCGCTCGGTCGCGCTCTGCAGCATCTCGGTCATCTCGAAAAGCTGTGTCACCTGTTCGCGTGACGCGTTTGCGGCGCAGACCGCGATATCGCGCGCCTTGGCGTCACGCGCGCCGGTGCGCGCGGTGGCGGCAAAGGCGCATATACAGAAAATGCCCGACAGAATTTGCAGGATCAGCGCGAGAGTTGTTGCGTTCTGGATGCGGAGCTGCGTATCGCCGATGACCTCCTTATAGCGATCGATGTCGATCGTCATCGTCTTGAGCAGGTTCGACGCAATGCCGGATACGTCGCGGGTCAGATACACGGCGCGCGCTCGATCAGGCTGTCCGACATTGAGCGCCGCGATGATCTCGGCCCAGTGAGATTTGAGCGTCTCGAGAACTTCGCTCGTCGGGACCGTCGCGGTGCCGCGCCATGTCATTTTCGGCAGTGCATCGGAACTTTGCGTGTTGAGCACATTCAGCGCCCGCGAATAGGCGCCGAAATCGGTTTGATCGCTATGCTGCAGAACAAGTTCGAGCACCGCCAAATGCGTCCACGCGATGCTGTGCTGCATGCGCATCATCGCATGCGTTTGTAAGCGAACTTGAGCGACGTCGCTCTGCTGTCTGTCGATGTAGAGGAATGTTGCGAGAACGCACATCAGCATCACGGAGATCAATCCGCAGGTCAGCCACGAGGTAACCGTCATCCCGACTTTACGGCTGCGCTCGGAAATCGTGTGCGTGTCAATTGTGAGCATAAAATTGCAGTCCTGAAATAGCGCAACTAGTAGTCGATCAATGGGGTCAGGATCGCATGCAGACCTTTTCGTGTTGATTAAAGCGATCGCGAAAAGACAACTGTACAATGTGTTTGCGTGAGAGATTTTCTCTCAGATCAACCGTAAGCCTTTGAAGCTCGCGTGGCCTTCTTTGCCGACGATGATGTGATCGTGAAGCGCGATACCGAGAGACTTTGCAACTTCTGCGATTTGCCGCGTCATTTGAATGTCGGCTTGCGACGGCGTGGGATCGCCGGAGGGGTGATTGTGGACAAGGATGATGGCGGTCGCGGATAGTTCGAGCGCGCGCTTCACCACTTCGCGCGGATAAACGGGCGTGTGATCGACTGTGCCGGTTTGCTGCACTTCGTCGGCGATCAGCTGATTGCGCTTGTCGAGGAAGAGAATGCGGAATTGTTCCTTGTCCGCAAAAGCCATCGCGGTGTGGCAATAGTCGATCACCGACGACCATGACGACAGAACGGGCCGGCGTTTCACTTGGCCACGTGTCAAACGCTGTGCCGCAGCGTGAATCGCCATCAACTCCGTGATGACGTTATCGCTGAGCTCACTGACTTCGCTGAGACGTTCGGGCGAAGCCGTGATCACTTCGGAGAACGAGCCGAATTTCTCGATCAACGCCTTCGCAAGCGGTTTGACGTCGCGACGTGGGATCGAGCGGAAGAGCAAAAGCTCGAGGAGTTCGTAATCCGCCAGGGCATCGGCGCCGGCGTCGCGAAAGCGCGCGCGCAAACGTTCACGATGGCCGTAATAATGCGGCGCCTCTTCAAGACCTTTCGCGTGTTCGCCCATGCGGGCGAATGATCATGCGCGGAAGATTGGTTTGTCGAGGCCTTTCGGCGAACGTGTGAAAACTTCCACGCCGTTTTGCGTCACGCCAACCGTGTGTTCGAACTGCGCCGACAACGAGCGGTCGCGTGTGACAGCTGTCCAGCCGTCCGACAAAACTTTAACGTGTGGGCGGCCGAGATTGATCATCGGTTCGATCGTGAACAGCATGCCGGGCTTGAGCACGATGCCTTCCGCCGGACGGCCGACATGTACGATGTTCGGTTCGTCGTGGAAGAGACGGCCGAGACCGTGTCCGCAGAAGTCGCGCACGACGCTCATGTGCTGCGGCTCCACGAAAGATTGGATCGCGTGACCGATATCGCCCGTGGTGCTGCCGGGGCGGACGGTCGCGATGCCGCGCTCCATTGCTTCGTGCGTCACGTCGATGAGGCGCTCGGCGCGGCGGGGAATTTCGCCGATCGCATACATGCGGCTCGAGTCGCCGTGCCAGCCGTCGAGGATCAGCGTCACGTCGATGTTGACGATGTCGCCCTCGCGCAACGGCTTGTCGTTCGGGATGCCGTGGCAGACGACGTGATTGATCGAGGTGCAGGACGATTTGCGATAGCCGCGGTAGCCGAGCGTCGCCGGGAAGGCGCCGTGGTCCATGCCGAATTCGAACACAAGATTGTCGATGTGCTCGGTGGTGACGCCCGGCTTGACGATGGGGGTGAGCATATCGAGGCATTCGGCGACGAGGCCGCCGGCCTTGCGCATCCCCGCAAAGGCGTCCTTGCCGTAGAGTTTGATCTGGCCGTTCTTGCGCAGCGGTGCGGTCGCTGCTTCCACGTAAGTCATCATCTGTCCTGCTGTTACGGGCAAAATAGGCGAGATTTCTCGGCGCGCAACCCGTTTTCGGCGCACGCCGGGGCGGATCGCCTTCCGCTCCGGCTTGCGCTACAAATTTCGCTCAAACAACGGGTTATCGGGAGGAGGACCGCTCATGCCTTACGTCAATGTGAAGATCACGCGCGACGGCGCGACCGAGCAGCAGAAGGCCGACGTGATCAAGGGCATGACGGACGTGCTGGTGAAGGTGCTCGGCAAGAACCCGGCATCGACCTTCGTCGTGATTGAGGAAGTCGACATGGAAGCCTGGGGCGTCGGCGGCGAGCCCGTGAAGGCGATCCGAGCGAGGGCGGCGAAGAAGGGGTAGGGCAAATTCTCGGTCGTTGCGGCGTTCTCGAAAACCCTCTCCCGTTTACGGGAGAAGGTGGCGAGCGCTGTGCGAGCCGGGTGAGGGGAAATCGCGGTATTTGCAATTGCCGCTTGCCCTCACCCTGACCCTCTCCCGCAAGCGGGAGAGGGGACGCTAGAGGCGTGAAGCCCAGTTACAGCTCAACAGGCACGCGCGTCCCGAACTCAATTCCTTCCGACGTGATGTTCGTCGTGTAAGCCAGCACCTCAACGCCCACTTCGTGCGCGGTCCGCAAAGCCCGAGCATAAGCCGGGTCGATATCGGCGGCCGGCGCGAACCGCTTTGCCGATCCGATCTGAATCAGAAACAGCATCACGGCGCGATTGCCGGCGCGGACCATCGCGGCGAGTTCGTGCATGTGGCGCGCACCACGCACCGTCACGCTGTCGGGAAATTCCGCGAGGCCAGGCGTGCGCATCAAATGCACGTTCTTGATCTCGACGTAACACGGCGGCTTGTCTGGATGCTCGAGCAGAAAATCGATGCGCGAGCCTTCGCCGTATTTCACTTCGCGCCGAATGTTCGCATAGCCGGCCAACTCCGGGATCGCATTCGCGGCGAGCGCCGCCTGTACGATGCGGTTCGGATGAGCCGTGTTGACGCCGACGCATTCGATGCCGGCGCCGAGATCGACTTCGACAACCTCCCACGCATACGGAAGCTTGCGTTTCGGATCGGAGGATTTCGACAACCACACGCGCGAGCCTGGCGCGGCGAGCCCCGTCATCGCGCCCGGATTGGCGACATGCGCGGTGATCTCCTCACCGGACCGCAGCACGACGTCGGCGAGGAAGCGCTTGTAGCGCCGCACCAGAGTCGCGGGGATAAGCGGCGGCGAAAAACGCACCGTCAGGCAGGAAGCTTCGGTGCACTCGCCAGCAGCTTAGCGCCGTCTTCGTAAAGCTGGCGTGTCAGCTCGGCGGCGCCGACCTCGCGACCAAGCGCGGCGGCCTGGCCGGACCACAGCGGCGTGAAGTCGCCGAGGCCTTGTTTCTCGGCGGCAGCCCGCAGGGGCGCGACCGCGGCGGAAGCGGCCGGAAAAGGCAGCGCGACATCGTTGATCGGGCCGAGTTCGCGCATCAGCCGATTGACGACGCCGCGCGCCGGACGGCCCGTGAAGAGGTTGGTGAGCGCGGTATTCTCGGCATCGCGGCTCTTGAGCACCCCGCGATGCAGCGCGCTGACTTTCGCTTCCGGCGTGAACATGTAGGCGGTACCGATCTGAACTGCGTCGGCGCCGAGCATGAAAGCCGCCGCGACGCCGCGCGCATCCGTGATGCCGCCGGCCGCGATGACCGGCACGTCGACCGCATCGACGATTTGTGGCACGAGCGCGAAGGTGCCGATCTGCCCCGATACGTCGTTGCTATTCGGGTCGAGGAAGATGCCGCGATGGCCACCGGCTTCCGCGCCCTGCGCGATGACAATGTCGGTGCCGTGCTCGGCGAGCCAACGCGCTTCCGCGACAGTTGTTGCCGACGCGAGAATGACGATGCCGACGTCTTTCAGCGTCTGCATCATTGCGGCAGGCGGCAGGCCGAAGTGGAAGCTCACAACGCGCGGATTGATGGCGAGCGTGAGTTCGAGAAATTTTTCGTCGAACGGATTGCGTGAGGCGGACGTGCCGGGCTGCGGCGAAACACCGTGCTCCTGATGATAGCCGGACAAACGATTCTGCCACGCGGTCTCCTGCGCTTCGGAGTATTTCGGCGGCGTGTGACAGAAGAAGTTGAGATTGAAGCTGCGGTTGGTGAGGCCGCGCATACGCTCGGCCTCACTGGTGAGTTGCTCCGGGCTGAGCATCGCGCAGCCGTACGAGCCGAGACCGCCTGCGTTCGACACTGCCGCGACGAGTTCGGGTGTCGAGACGCCGGCCATCGGTGCCAGAATGAGAGGGATATCGATCTTGAGCAGATCGAGCAGCTTCTGTGTCTGGCGCATGTGAATAACCTGAACGCGTGCGGACAACTCCGTCATTGCGAGGAGCGGCGAAGCCGCGACGTGGCAATCCAGAAGCCAGAAAGAAAGAGCTGGATTGCTTCGTCGCGTTGCTTCGCAACTGCTCCTCGCAATGACGAGGAGAGTGGTGTTTCGTCAGGCAGCGATATTGCCGCCCAGCTCCTCGTCGATGTGGGTGCGGATGATGTCGTCGAACGAGTCCTCGGCCTTGAAGCCGAGTTCGCGCGCGCGCTTAGCGTCGACGCGTTCGGCCCAGCCGCCGACGACGCGCATGATGAGTTCGTCTGGCTCGCGGCGAATGCGCGACGCGACCTTGTCGCCGGCGACGCGGCGCAGCGACTCGATCTGCTCGCCGACCGTGACGTTGACGCCCGGCATCGTGAGGTTAAGGCGATGGCCGAGCTGCTCTTTCGTCAGGCCGGCCGCGTGAATGAGGAAGCCGACGGCCGACTGCGGCGTCGCATGCGTGTGGCGCACGCTCTCGGAGACCGGGAGGATCGCCTCGACGCCGGCGAGCGGCTCGCGGATGATGCCGGAGAAGAAGCCGGACGCCGCTTTGTTCGGCTTGCCGGGGCGCACGCAGATGGTCGGCAGGCGAATGCCGACGCCGTCGAGGAAGCCCTTGCGGGTGTAATCGGCGAGCAGCAGCTCGCAGATGCCTTTTTGTGTTCCGTATGACGTCAGCGGCGTCAGGTGGAATTCGTCCGGGATCGAATGCGGGAACGGCGCGCCGAAAACGGCAACCGACGATGTGAAGACGAATTTCGGATGATAGTCTTCGCCGGTGCGGCGAACGGCCTCGATGAGGCCGAGCATGCCGATCAAGTTGATGCGGTAACCTTTGTCGAATTCGAGTTCGGCTTCGCCCGATACGATCGATGCGAGGTGGAAAATGACGTCCGGGCGCTCCGACACCATCTTGGCGCTCTGCTTGGTGTCGGCGATGTCGGCCGCGTAAGCCTTGACCTTGCCGGTGTAGCCGGCCGGCGCCGCCGGTTTGACGATGTCCGTGAGCGTGAGCTTGTCGATGGCTTGGCCGTTGAGGCCGTCTTCTCGAACCAGGCGCTCGGTCAGTTTGCGGCCAATCATGCCGGCCGCGCCGGTGATCAATACGTGCATTGTTGCCTCCGTCGGAATTTCTTTTCGTTTCAGCGCGATGCGCAGCGGACGCCAGCACTAACGCATTTGCGCGCGTAACGGAATGCTTGTGCGGGTCGCCGCGCTTTGCAAAAATCGCACAACAAGAATTTGACCCAAGGGAGTGAGACCATTGCCAATCCCGCAATCTTTCCAAGGCCGTCTGCGTTTGCCCGCCATCGCGGCCCCGATGTTTCTGTGCTCCGGGCCGGATCTGGTGGTCGAAGCCTGCCGCGCCGGTGTGGTCGGCACATTCCCGGCGCTCAACCAGCGCACCTCCGAGGGTTTCGAGGCTTGGCTTGAGGAAATCCAACAGCGGCTCGACAGCCACAAGGCCGAGCACCCGGCGCCCTACGGCGTCAACCTGATCGTCCACAAGTCGAACCCGCGCGTCGATGCGGACCTCAAGCTCTGCGTCAAGCACAAGGTGCCGCTGATCATCACATCGCTCGGCGCCGTGTCGGAGCTGGTCGAAGCCGTGCACAGCTACGGGGGTCTCGTTTTCCACGATGTCATCAACATCCGCCACGCCGAGAAGGCCGCGGCGGCGGGGGTCGACGGCTTGATCGCGGTGTGCGCGGGTGCGGGCGGCCATGCCGGCACGATGAGCCCGTTCGCGCTCGTCAGCGAAATCCGCAAATTTTTCCACGGGACGATTTTGCTATCCGGCGTGATGTCGACGGGACGCCATATCGCGGCCGCGCAGATGATGGGGGCGGATCTCGCCTATATCGGCACGCGTTTCATCGCGACGAAGGAGAGCATGGCGGACGAGCGCTTCAAGCAGATGGTCGTCGACAGCACCGCGTCGGACATTCTCTACACACCGGCGATCAGCGGTGTTTCGGGCAACTTCCTGAAGCCCAGCATCGTCGCGTCAGGCGGCGATCCGGACAATATGCCGGTCAACGACAAGGGCTATACGAGCGGCCATGCGCGGGCCTGGAAGGACGTTTGGTCGGCCGGGCAGGGTGTCGGTTCGATCCACGATATCCCGACGATGGCAGAACTCGTCGCACATATGCGCCGCGAATACGTGAATGCGGTCGGCACCTTCGCGGCCGACGCGCGCGCCTACAGCAGTCCGGTGCGGGAAGCCGCTGAGTAGCTACCGGATCATCGCGGCGATGCGGTCTCGCCATGCGTCGGTGGATGTGCGGTCTCCGAGACCGTGCAGTTCGATAGCACGTTTCCAGCCGGCGACGCGAAAGCGGACGAACGGCGCTGGGCCGTCCTCGGTTTCGCGCGTCGCGGTCTCCACATTCGATAGTTGCGAGAACGGAATTTCCCGTCGCCAGACGCCGAGCGGGCCGCTTAGCTTGCGATACAGCGTGCGGCGATACTGGTGGAAGACGAGTTCCTGCACGCCGGCGAGTGCGATGATCACGAACAGCAATCCGACAAGCACCGCGAAGGCGATGCAGGCTGCCGCGAGGAGGAGCGTCCAGGACGGCTCGCTCCAGCGCGCATGGATGATGAACGGGTAGGGGATCATCGTGCCGCAGCCGAGGCCCAGAAACAGAGCGAAGGCTCTGATCCAGGCCGACAGGCTTTCACGATAGATGATGCGGCCGTTGTTCGCCTCGATCATGGGCGAACACTAGCGTGCAATGGTTTCCGGTTACTGACCGGAGAGCCGCGTTAGAGCGCGAAGCCGCCGTCGGCGAGGTGAACCTGGCCGGTCGTGTAGCTCGACTCGTCGGAGGCGAGATACGTGCACAGCCAGGCGATCTCTTGCGCGGTGCCGAGGCGCGCCATCGGCTGGCGATCGACGAAGTCCTGTTTCACTTTTTCGATCGACTTGCCGCTCTGCCGCGACAGCGTGTCGATGCGCATGCCGAGCGACGGCGTTTCGATCGTGCCTGGGCAGACGGCGTTTACGCGGATGCCCTGGCGGATGTAGTCGGCGGCGACCGATTTGGTCAGGCCGATGACCGCGGCTTTCGTGGTGCCGTAAGCGTAGCGGAACGGGATGCCGCGCACAGAAGACGCGCCCGACGCGATATTGATGATCGAGCCCTTTTTCTTTTCCAGCATGCCCGGCAAAAAGGCGCGGATCGTGCGGTACATCGACTTCACGTTGAGGTCGAACGAGCGATCCCAGTCTTCTTCCTTGGTGTCGATCGCGGTGCCGTGGTGGACCCAGCCTGCCGCATTGAGCAGGATATCGACCGGGCCGACGTCCTTCGCGAGCGCGCTCACGGCGTCCGTCGATGTTACGTCGAGCTTGTGCGTGATCGCGCCTTTGAGTTTCTTGAGGCCGGCTTCGTCGATGTCGGTCGCGATGACTTTCGCGCCCTCGGCAAGGAATGTCTCGACGCTTGCGAGGCCGATGCCGGCCGCTGCCGCCGTGATGAACGCCGTCTTGCCTTGAAGCCTGCCCGCCATGGTCCCTCGCCTTTAAGCTTATTTGTTCAGCGTCTTGACCATGTGAACGACGTTGCGATCCGGCATGGTTTCGATGCGCTCAATCACATAGCCGCGACGCTCGTACCACGCAACGTTGCGGGTGAGCTTCTGGCCCGTGTAGAGGCGCATGACAGACTTGCCGAGTTCGGCGGCACGTTCCTCCGCCGCCGTCATCATCTGATTGCCGATGCCGGATTCCTTTGCGGTCTCGGCGGTCGCGACGCTCCAGACCAGAAGATCCTCTGGGCGATCCTCCAGGATCAGGACGCCGCCGAGCGCGCCGCCTTGTTCGCTGAGCCAGACTTCGTGGGTGCGAAAGATGTCCGCATATTCCACCATCAGCGGCAGCGGCTCGACATTCTGGATCGCGCGATTGCGCGCGTAGGCGCCGTGTTGAAACGCACGCACGGCTTCGAGATCGCGCAAATCGGCGCGGCGCAGGGACGAGAGGTTCATGCAGTTCCTCGACACGCTTCGAGTGTCGCCTTCTGACGTCCGGCGGCATCGAAGTTATCAGGTGCGAGCCAGCGTTCAAATGCGGCTTTGCATGCCGGCCATTCCGCATCCGTCATCGAGAACCACGACGTGTCGCGGTTGCGGCCCTTGATGATCATGTGCTGGCGGAATTCGCCCTCGTATGTGAAGCCGAAACGCTTTGCGGAACGGCGCGACGGCGCGTTGAGCGCGTTGCATTTCCATTCGTAGCGGCGATAGCCGAGGTCTTCGAAGGCGTAGCGCGCGAGGAGATACTGCGCTTCGGTCGCCAGCGGTGTGCGTTGCAGCGGCGTGGCGTAGAGGATGTTGCCGACCTCGATCACCCGCATCGCGGGGCGGATTTCCATCAGCGTCGAGATGCCGACCGCGCGGCCGTCCGCGTCGACGATCGCGTAGGAATACGGGTCCGCGAGCGGCGGGCGCGTCGCGAGCCATTCCTGGAACGCGGTTTCGTCCGGGAAGGGGCCGTAGCCGAGATAGTTCCATAGCGTGTCGTCGCTCTTGACGCCTTGCCACAAGTCCTTGCCGTGACGGGCCGCATCGAGCTTTTCGATGTGGCCGAAACGGCCGCGCAACGTGACGGCGCCCGGCAGTTTGCCGGGCGTCGTGTCGACGATGGGACCCACAGGTCCGCCCACTTTTTCTTGCATCATTGACTCAGCAGTTTGTTGATTTCGACACCCGGCATCGCATCCTTGAAGCCGTCGAACGTTCCTTGCTCTGTGATCGTTTTCACGGCGCGGACGAAGCCGCCCCAAGCGCTGCGCGCGAGCGAGCCGCCGACACTGATGCGCCGCACGCCGAGTTCTTCGAGGTCTTTGACGGAGAGTTTGCTCGGCGCGCCCATGAGCACGTTGACGGGCTTGCGTCCCGCGACTTTGACGACGGCCGCGATCTGCTCCGCAGTCGCAATTCCTGGCGCGTAGAGACAGTCGGCGCCGGCGCTCGAGTAGGCGTCGAGACGGCGGATGATCTCGTCGAAGTCCGGACGATTGCGGATGAGCCCTTCGGCGCGGCCGACCAGCAGTACATCGCCGCCCGCGCGATCGACTGCGAGACGTGCCGACTTGATGCGCGCGACCGCGAGATCGAAGTCGTAGATCGGATCGTCCTTGTCGTTCGTGTAGTCCTCGATCGAGAGGCCCGCGACGCCGGTCTCGATGCAGCGCGTGACGCTGCCGCCGATATCGTCCGGGCTGTCGCTGTGGCCGCCTTCGAAGTCGGCATTCACCGGCAGGTTCGTCGCATTCACGATCGATGCGATATGCGCGAGCATCTCGTCTTCGGGGCATTTGCCGTCGGCATAGCCCAAGGTCCAGGCGGCGCCGGCGCTCGTCGTCGCGAGGGCTTTGAAGCCGGCGGACGCGAGGTATCTGGCGCTGCCGACGTCCCACGGGTTCGGGATAACGAAGCAGCCACTCTCATGCAGGCGGCGGAATTCACGGCGGCGGTCGGCGATCGATGTCATGGCGTAACCCCGGCAGTTTGCTTAAGCTTATCAAAAAATCACCCGAAGCAAGCGCTTCCGAGCAGCCCTGATCCTTGCATTTTGCGCAGCCACCATGTTTCGGTGAGAGCCGAAGCATGATCCAATGAAATGAATTGATGGCGACAATCAATGCGCCACATCGGCGGAGGAACCATGCGGCTTTTAGGATCGTGTCTCGCGGCACTGCTCGCATGTTCGCTTTCGGCTCAAGCCCAGGATCGTGAGGCGACGATGAAGGAACTGGCTCCCACCGGCACGTTGCGGGTTGCCGTCGCGGTCGGCCCCGCGGCCTCCGCGCTGTGGACGACGCGCGATGCGACGACCGGGCGGCCACGCGGCGTGACGATCGATCTCGGCACGGCGCTCGGCGCGAAACTGGGGATTCCAGTCACGTTCGTGGAGCTTAAGAGTTCCGGTGAGATCATCGAGTCGGCTTCGAGCGGCACGTGGGATGTCGGCTTCACGCCGGTCGACGACGAGCGCAAGAAGCTCGTCGATTTCGGCCCGAACTACGCGCTCGGTGAAAGCACCTACATGGTCGCGCCGGGTTCGAAGATCCAAAGCATCGCAGAGGTCGACCGGCCGGGCGTCCGCGTTGTCGGCGTCGAGAATACGGCAACGATCCGCACGGCGCGGCGCACGCTCAAGAACACCGAGGCGATCGGGACGAAGGGGCTCGACGAAGCCGTCGCGATGATGAAGGACGGCAAAGCGGATGCCATCGCGCTCGGCCGCGAGTCGCTCGAATCCCTCGTCGATCAGTTTCCGGGTGCGCGCGTGCTCGATGGATATTTTCATGCGACCGGCACGGCGATCGCGGTGCCGAAGGGACGCGCTGCCGCGCTGAAGATCATGACGGATTTCATCGAGGCCGCGAAACAGGACGGCACCGTGCGCCGCGCTTTCGATGCGGCGGGCTTGCAGAAAACGAAGGTCGCGCCTGCGGGTTCGCGGTCTTGACGATGACGCGGAGAACCGCGATGCGATGGATGAAGATCGGTGTGCTTCTGGCCGCGATCACGATGGCAGGAGACACCATGGCTGACGACAACGCGAAGAAGGAACTTGCGCCGAACGGAACACTGCGCGTCGGATTGGTGTTCGCGCCGTCGATGTCGCTGTTCTTCGTCGTGAAGGATGCTAACGGGCAAGCGCGCGGCGTGACGCACGATATCGGCAAGGCGCTCGGCGCAAGCCTCGGACTGCCGGTCGAGTTCGTGCTGTTTCCGAATTCCGGGCTTGCGACGGACGCGACGGAGTCGGGAGCGGTCGATGTGTCGTTCATGCCGGTCGACGAGGAGCGCAAGAAGCGCATCGCGTTCGGCACGAACTACACTCTCGGCGAGAGCACCTATATGGCAACCGGCGCATCCGGCGCGAAGACTGTCGAGGAGGTCGATCGCGCCGGCATGCGTGTGATCGGCATCGCGAATACGACGACGATCCGCGCGGCGACACGCACGCTGAAGAACACGACGATCGCGCCGGTGACGTCGGTGGAAGACGCCGTGTCGGCATTGCGCGACGGCAAGGCCGATGCGTTCGCGCTCTCCCGCGACTCGTTGCCAACCTACGTGAAACAGATCGCAGGATCGCGCATCGTCGACGGCGCGTTTCAGCAGATCGGTATTGCGATTGCGGTGAAGAAGGGCAAGGAGGCCGCGCTCGGCCTCGTCACGGATTTCCTCGAGGATGCGAAAAAGTCCGGCGTCGTGCGCAAGGCGCTCGATGCGGCGGGATATCCGGATAGCCCCGTCGCGCCCGCGGGGTCGCGGTCGTAGTTACGGCAGCCGTCATTGCGAGGAGCGGCATTGCGCGAAGCGCTGCCGCGACGTGGCAATCCAGGGCCACGCGGTAAAGAGCTGGATTGCTTCGTCGCGCGCTACGCGCTGCTCCTCGCAATGACGAAGGAGAGGCTCGTTTCCGATGCCGGTCCTAAGGCGCGCGTTCCAGGTGCCGCTTCAGCTTGCGGAGATCGCGCCGCAAATTCCAGCGCGCCAGGAATGAGAACACCTTGAACGCGAAGGACTGCGGCATCGACGCTTTGGTGCGCGCGCGGACGAGCGTGCCGCCCGGCGTGTCGTCGAGTTCGTAGAGCATCCACATGTCGACCGGGTCGGCGACATGCAGCTCCATGTGGTGATCGGCTTCGATCGAGGTGACTTCGTAGATCACCGAACTGCGCACGCCCCACGCCTTCGAAATCTGTTCGACACGCGCGCCGGTCACCAACGGTCCCGGCTGCAGCGGACGCGCGGATTCGATCGACGTTCCCCATAACGGATCGTTGCGCGGATCCATGATGAAGGCCGCGACCTCGCGGCGCGGGCGAAAAATGACGATGTCGGCAGCGGCGTCCAAACGTGTCGGCCGCCGACCCTAGTGGTTGTCGCGCGGAGCGCCGGAGCGCTGAGCGACACGCTGATACTTCACGGCCGGCTTGAGCACCATGCCGTCGCCGAGCTGTTCGACCATCTCGCGCTGGATTTCCTGCCACGGTGTTTGGCTCGCCGGGATCGGGAAGCCGCCGCGCTTCTGCAGATCGGCGCGTCGCTGTGCGAGTTCGCCGGCCGAGATCAGGATATTCGCCTCGCCCTTGTTGAGATCGATGCGGATTCGGTCGCCGGTTTTCACCAACGCGAGGCCGCCACCTGCTGCTGCTTCCGGCGACGCATTGAGGATCGACGGGGAGCCCGATGTGCCGGATTGACGGCCATCGCCGATGCACGGCAGCGAGAGAATGCCGCGTTTGATGAGCGCTGCCGGCGGCTGCATGTTCACGACCTCGGCCGCGCCCGGATAACCGATCGGGCCGGTGCCGCGGATGAACAGCATCGTGTGTTCGTCGATCTTGAGCTTCGGATCGTCGATGCGGTGGTGATAATCTTCCGGGCCTTCGAACACGACGGCTTTGCCTTCGAACGCCATCGGGTCTTTCGGATTGAGCAGATAGCGCTGGCGGAATTCTTCCGAGATGCCGGAGATTTTCATCACGGCGTTGTCGAAGAGATTGCCCTTCAGAATTTTGAAGCCGGCGTTTTCCTTCAGCGGCTTCTTGTAACGACGGATGACGTCCTCATCGTGGATCTCCGCGCCCTTGAGATTCTCGGCCATCGTCTTGCCGTTGACGGTGAGGGCCTTGCCGTGAATGCGCTTCGCCTTGAGGAGTTCGTTCATGACCGCGGGCAGACCGCCGGCGCGGTAGTATTCCTCGCCGAGATATTTCCCGGTCGGCTGCATGTTGACGAGCAGCGGCACGTTGTAGCCGACCTTCTCCCAGTCCTCGATCGAGACCTGCACGCCGATATGGCGCGCGATCGCGTTGATGTGGATCGGCGCGTTCGTCGAGCCGCCGATCGCAGAGTTTGCGACGATCGCATTCTCGAAAGCTTCGCGGGTGAGAATGTCAGACGGCTTTAGGTCTTCCTCGACCATCTCGACGATGCGCAGGCCGGTGCGATACGAGATCTGGCCGCGATCGCGATACGGCGCGGGGATCGCGGCGCAGCCCGGCAGCGACATGCCGAGCGCTTCGGCGAGCGCGTTCATCGTCGACGCGGTGCCCATCGTGTTGCAGTGGCCGATCGACGGCGCGGACGAGCCGACGAGATCGATGAATTCCTTGTAGTCGATACGCTCGGCGGCGAGCTCCTGGCGCGCCTGCCAAACAGCTGTGCCGGAGCCGGCGCGTTCGCCCTTCCACCAGCCGTTCAGCATCGGGCCGCCCGAGAGGACGATGGCCGGAAGGTTCACGGTGGCGGCCGCCATGATGCAGGCCGGCGTCGTCTTATCGCAGCCGGTCGTCAGCACGACGCCGTCGAGCGGGTAGCCATAGAGAAGTTCGACAAGGCCGAGATAGGCGAGGTTGCGGTCGAGCGCGGCGCCCGGGCGCTTGCCGGTTTCCTGAATCGGGTGGACGGGAAATTCGAGCGCGATACCGCCTGCCGCAACGATGCCGTCGCGCACGCGCTTGGCAAGATCGATGTGGTGGCGATTGCACGGCGAGAGGTCCGAGCCGGTCTGCGCGATGCCGATGATCGGCTTGCCGGAGGTCAGCTCTTCGAGCGTGATGCCGAAGTTGACGTAGCGCTCCAGATAGAGCGCCGTCATGCCGGGATTTTCCGGATTGTCGAACCACAGCTGCGAGCGGCGCTTCTTGCCCTTCGGGTGCGGAGTGCCCGGCTCTTTGCCGGCTTTCGGGCTGGCGGGGCCAGCTTTGTGGCCGTTCGTGCCAGGTGTTTTTCCGTTACCCTTCGCCATCGTTTCCTCCGTGATCACGTCTTCGCGCGATCAGTCTTTTACGGTTCTTGCGAGCCACACGTTAGGCGCGCACTCTCATCCTTCATGACGCTTCTTCGCGCCGCTTGTCTAGAACAAGTTTAGGGGAGGGTTATTTCGCCGCCGCAGCTTCATCCGGCGTGAGCGCCGGCGGGATGAACAGCAGCTTGTCGATGCGGTTCGAGTCCATGTCGATAACTTCGATGCGCCAGCCCTCGAAGGTGAAGTGGTCGCCTTCGTCCGGAATACGGGACATACGATCGAGCACGAGACCAGCTGCCGTGTGGAATTCGCCGGTCGTCTCGAAGCGCAGGCCAAGCGTTTCCTTGACCTCGTCGATCGAGGCGCGGCCGTCGACCAGCCACGAGCCGTCGTCGCGGCGATGGAGTTCCTGCGGCGTCTGCTTGTGCTGCTCCGGCAAGTCGCCGGCGATGGCGCCCATGATGTCGGTGAGCGTGACGAGGCCTTGGAAGTCGCCGTATTCGTCGAAGACGAAAGCGACATGCAGCGGCGTCGTGCGGAACGTCTGCAGCATGCGCATGGCCGGAATGCCTTCCGGCACATGCTCCGGGTCGCGCACATGCGCTTCGAGGCGGATGCCGCGGCCGCCGATCAAATCCGGCACGAGATCTTTGATCTGGACGACGCCGAGCGGGTGGCTCATGTCGCCATCCTTAGCGATGACGACGCGGGAATACTGGCACTCCGCGATATCGCGCGCGATAGTCTCCGGATCGTCGTCGAGGTCGATCCAGTAAACGTCCGGGCGTGGCGTCATGATCGAAGCGACCGTGCGATCGGCGAGATCGAGCACGCCGTGGATCATCTCTTCTTCGACTTCGTCGATGACGCCGGCTTCGGTGCCTTCCGCGATAGCGAACTTCACCTCTTCTTCGGTGACGCCTTCCTTGCCGCGATCCTTGACGTTCAGCAGCGCGAGGATGCCGGCTGTGGAACGCTCGAAGAACCAGACGAACGGGCGGCCGATCATCGAGACGATTTCGAGCGGACGCGCGACCTTGGCGGCGATCGGCTCAGGGTTCGATAGCGCGACGCGCTTCGGCACGAGCTCACCGACGATGACCGACAGCGCCGTGATGAAGATGACGATGATAACGAAGGCGACATTCTCGCCGTGTGGGGCGATGAACGAGAACTCGTTCAACAAAGGCCCCAGGCGCGCGCCAAGCGTCGCGCCGCCGAACGCGCCGGACATGATCCCGATAAGGGTGATGCCGAACTGAACGGAGGAGAGGAATTTGCCCGGATCGTCCGCCAGCGCGACGGCGCGCGCAGCCCCGCTGGAGCCGGCTTCCGCCATTTGCTGCAGACGCAAGCGCCGCGAGGAGACGACAGACATCTCCGCTAGCGCAAAAAATCCGTTGAGAAGAACGAGCCCCACCACAATAGTGAGCTCGAGCCACATGCCCATGATGCGGCCAACATACTGTTTGCAGCGCCACAAGCAACGGGATACGGCTGAAATTTTTGTTAGCTGGTTGAGTTTGTTGTCATATTTTCGTTGTGCACAACCCAGAGTTAAGCTTTGGGCGATGGCTTGAGCCATTTCGGCAACGCTGCCGCGTCTCAACTAACACTGGCGAAACACCGATTCAGGCGTCATAAAGCGCGCCGAAAAGGCTGGAAATGCGCGGGAAACGTCGCGCCGGAGGAAACAAATGCTGCAAACCGTCGCCAATTTCGACCGTATCGGCGAGGAAAACGCTTTCGCGGTGCTCGCCCGCGCAACCGACCTCGCGGCGCAGGGCCGGGACATCATCAACCTCGGCATCGGCCAGCCGGACTTCCGCACCCCGGAGCATATCGTCGAAGCCGCCATCAAGGCGCTCAAAGACGGCCATCACGGCTATACGCCGGCGACCGGCATCAAGCCATTGCGCGAGGCAGTCTCGGCCTCGCTCGACCGCCGTTACGGCGCCAAGGTCTCGCCGGACGAAGTCATGATCATGCCGGGCGGCAAGCCCACGATGTACATGGCGATCCTGATGTTCGGTCAGCCGGGCGTCGACATCCTCTATCCGGACCCAGGCTTCCCGATCTATCGCTCGATGATCGAATACACGGGCGCGCGTCCGATCCCGGTGCCGATCCGCGAAGAGAACGGCTTTGCGTTCTCGGCCGAAGAGACGCTCGCGCTGATCACGCCGCAGACGCGCCTCCTCATCATCAACTCGCCCGCGAACCCGACCGGCGGCGTGACGCCGAAGGCCGAGATCGACAAGCTCGTCGCCGGTCTCGAGAAGCATCCGCATGTCGCGCTGATGTCGGACGAGATTTACGACCACATGACGTATGACGGCGAAGAGCACGTCACTCTGCTCAACTATCCGTCGATCCGCGATCGTCTCATCATTCTCAACGGCTGGTCGAAGACTTATGCGATGACCGGCTGGCGTCTCGGTTACGCGATCTGGCCCGGCAAGCTTTACGATCTCGCGCGCAAGCTCGCGGTCAATCTGCATTCGTGCGTCAACGCATCGGCGCAGTATGCCGGCATCGCCGCGCTCAACGGTCCGCAGGATGAGGTCACGAAGATGGTCGCGGAATTCGATCGCCGCCGCGGCGTTGTCGTGAAGGGTCTTAACGCATTGCCGGGTGTGTCCTGCGCGACGCCGAAGGGCGCGTTCTACGCCTTTCCGAACGTCTCGCGCACCGGCTGGAAGGCGAAGGCGCTCGCGTCGTCGCTGCTGGAAGATGCCGGCGTCGCGCTGATCGGCGGGCCGGATTTCGGCATTCTCGGCGAAGGCTACATGCGCGTTTCTTACGCGAACTCGACCGAGAACATTCAAAAAGCGCTCGCACGCATGGGCGATTTCCTGTCGAACCGAAAAGCGGCGTAACGCAGATGAAAATGGGCCTGATCGTCGAGACGGAGTGGCTCGCTTACGAACTCGACGATCCGGACCTGCGCATATTCGATTGCTCGGTCAAACTGATCCCGCATCCGACCAAGCAATACACGGCCGAGCCGCAGCTCGAAGCTTACCGCGCCGGACATATTCCGCGCGCCGCCTTCATCGACGTCGCGAACGATCTCTCCGACAAAAATTCGCCGCTGCGATTCACCGCGCAGTCGCCGGATGATTTCGCCGCCGCGATGTCGCGGCTCGGCGTCGGCGATACGTCGAAGGTCGTGCTCTATTCGACGACGACGTGGTACTGGGCCGCGCGCGTCTGGTGGCTGCTGCGTGCGAACGGTTTCGACAATGTCGCGCTGCTCGATGGATCGTGGAAAAAATGGACGGCGGAGCGCCGCCCAGTCGCGACCGGCGAAGAGCATTATCCGCCGGCCGAATTCATCCCGAAGCCGCGTTACGGTTTTTTCTGCACGAAGGACGATGTGTTGGCGGCGCTGCAAAGCCAAGACACGCATGTGCTCAATGCGCTGACGGCGGAGCAGCATGACGGCACCGGGGGCACGACATTCGATCGTCCGGGCCACATCACGGGCTCGATCAACGTGCCGGCAAAGGATCTCGTCGATCCGGACACGAATTTGTTTCTCTCGCCCGACGCCATCCGCGCGAAGTTCGAGGCGGCCGGGGTGCTCGAGCGCGGCAAGACGATTGCGTATTGCGGCGGAGGCATCGCGGCGACGGGCGATGCATTCGGCCTCGCACTGATCGGGCGCGGCGACGTCAGCATTTACGATGCATCGCTGAATGAGTGGGGCGCGGATCCGTCGCTGCCGATGACGACAGGGCGCTAAGGCACTCGCACAAAAGAAAAACCCCGCTTCCGTTTGGGAAGCGGGGTTTTGCCCCCGTAGATAGCCCCCTGGCGGGCCAAACTGTCGCAGCCTTGATCGCACAAACACCGGCCGGCTCCTATAGGGAATCGCCCCGTGTGTTGCAGTCTCGGCTCGGATGTTGCCGAAAGGGCACAAATCGTCAGCGCGATACCACGGCGCGAAAACCCAGCGCCACAACGCCTAAGCCCAGAAGCTGCAACAACGTCGGCACTTCTCCGAGCGTGATGAAGCCGATCAGCAACGTCATCGGCGGCACCATCGCGGGGAATGCCGCGGTGCGCGATGCTCCGAGATAAACGACCGCACGTGAGTAAAGGTGAATCGCGCCGGGGCCGGCGAGCACGCCCTGCACGAAAATCTGCAACGCGTTTTCCCAGAGACCGAACTGCACGATGTGGTCGCGATAGATCGCAAAATAGATCGGCGTGTAGAACAAGAGCGCAAGCACGCAGACGATCATCGTTGCGCGCGCCGGTTCGATATTCCATTTCCGCACCAACGTGCCGAACAGCGCCCACGACAAACCGGCGGCGACAAAACTCAAGTCACCGAGAACCGCGATGCCGCCCGCATGCGCGAGCGATTCGTAGACCAGCAGCACGAGCCCGCAGATGATCGCGCCGGCGCCGATAATACGCTTCGCCAGCAGCGGCTCTCCGAGCAGGAGCCACGCGAGCACGAGACCGCCGGTTGCCGCCATTGCGGGCTGGATGACGGCGCCGTGGCCAAGCGGCACGAGGAGAAAGCCGACATAGCTCGCGACCGCGAGCAGCGGCCCGGCGAGCAGCGCCATCGTCAATCCGCGCGGCCAGCCGACGCCGGCGAGATCGCCGAAGCCGAGACGCAATGCGCCCGGCAGAAAGATGAGGCCGGCCCAGGCGAAGCGGTGGAAAGCGAGATCGGCGGGCGCGAAGCCGATCTTGATCGCGTGGCGTGCCGCGACGAAGCCGGCGGCCCAGCCGAAGGCCGCGCCGAGACCGCAGAGGACGCCGATGACTGTTGGTGAGAAGTAGCTACTCGGCGTTGGCTGTGACGCGCTCATTCAGTTGCCAGCCCCACGCTCCGCTCTCCCCCGCGAAAGCGGGGGTCCAGCAAGCGAGCGTAAGCGAGCACGCAAATCAAATGCAATTTCACAGTTGAAAGATTGTGACGCCCTGCCGGGCGGAGGCTGGATACCCGCTTTCGCGGGTAGGAGCGGATTTTGTCGCTGCACGACACCTCAAAGCCGCTTAACCCCAGCGGGCCGCGCGCTTCTCCTTGAACGACAGCAGACCTTCGGCGGCTTCTTCGGATTGCCGCTTCGCCGCATGGCTCTCGACCAATTCGTTGTACGACTCGTTCGGGATGTCTGCGAACGCGCCTTCCAGAATCAGCGATTTCGTATCGGCAATCGCTTCGGGGCCATTCTGCAACAGGTGATCGATGATGCGATGTCCGGCGGCTTCGAGTTCGCCGAGCGGTACGACTTCGTGGACGAGGCCGATACGGCGCGCGGTGTCGGCATCGAAACGCTCGCCGGTCAGCGCGTAGCGGCGCACCTGGCGCACGCCGATCGCATCGTTGAGCTGCGGGATGATGATCGCGGCGGTGAGGCCCCAACGCACTTCCGCGATGGAGAACATCGCATTGTCGGCCGCGATGACGACATCGCAGGCCGAGACGATGCCGGTGCCGCCGCCGAAGCAGCCGCCTTGCACGAGCGCAACGGTCGGCACCGGCGCGAGATTGAGGAGACGCACGGCGTCGGCGGTCGCGCGCGAGACGCGCACGTTTTCGGCCAAGTCGGCATTGCGGACTTCGTTGATCCATTTGAGATCGGCGCCGGCCTGAAAGTGTTTGCCGTTGCCGGTGAGCAGCACGGCGCGCAGGCCTTCGGTGTTCGACAACGTGTCGAGCGCTTCGAGCACGCCTTCAATGAGTTCGCCATTGTAGGCGTTGTTGACGTCGGGGCGATTGAAGGAAACGTGTGCGACGCCCTTGGCGTCGACGTTCCAAAGCACAGGGCCTGCGGTCTTAGACGTTGTCATGATCTCTCTGGCGACTGCTATGAGAATTGGAATCCGCGATAGCCATCGCGTGCGATTCCTTCGCACAGCTTCGCGTAATGCGCCATGCCACCCGCGTAGGGCATGAAGCGGCGGGGTTTGCCCGGCACGTTCGCACCGAGATACCAAGAGCTCGATGCCATCGGCAGCAGCGTCGCGTTGGCGGCCCGATCGACCTCATTGCCCCACGTCTCGGCTTCCGCTTCGGTGGTTTCGATGCGTTGCTTGCCGCTGTCGCGCATGTGGCGAATGCAGTCGGTGATCCAATCGACATGCTGTTCGATCGCGACCGGCATGTTGGCGAGAACGGACGGACTGCCGGGCCCCGTGATTGTGAAGAGATTCGGGAAGTCCGGCACCTGAAGGCCGAGATAGGTCTGCGGGCCTGCCGCCCAGACATCGCGGAGTGCTTTGCCGTCGCGGCTCTCGATGCCGAGTGCGAAGAGCGGCCCCGTCAGCGCGTCGAAGCCGGTCGCGAAAACGATGATGTCGAGCGGATATTCTCTCGCCTCGGTGCGAATGCCGTTCGGCGTGATCTCGACGATCGGCTCTTTCCGGATATCGACGAGCGTGACGTTGTCGCGGTTGTAGGTTTCGAAATAATCGGTGTCGATCGGCGGGCGCTTGGTGGCGTAGCCGTGGTCGCGCGGCGTCAAACGCTCGGCGATCTCCGGGTCCTTCACGACCTGATGGATCTTGTTGCGCAGCCAATCCGAGATGACCTGGTTGGCTTTCATGTTGGTCAGCGTATCGCTGAAGGCGGCGCGGAATTTCAGACTGCCTTCGGTCCAGGCGGCTTCGAGTATGCGCTCGCGGTCTTCCGGCGAGACGTCGAGCACCGAGGTCGACGAGATGTCGAAGGGGTGGCCGTTCGTCGTCGTGCGCTTCTTGTCGTGGATCGCAGTGTAATTGTCGCGCAGGTGCTGCTTGAACTCCTCGCTCATCGGGCCGTTGCGGGCCGGCACGCTGTAGTTCGGCGTGCGCTGGAAGACCGTGAGATGTTTCGACTGCTCCGCGATCACCGGCGCGGCCTGAATGCCGGTCGAGCCGGTGCCGATCTGGCCGACGCGCTTGCCTGTGAAGTCGACGCCTTCATGCGGCCAAGCGCCCGTGTGGTACCAGCGGCCCCTGAAGCTATCGAGGCCTTTGAACTTCGGCACGTTGGTGGTCGAGAGACAGCCGACCGCCGTGATGAAAAATTGCGCCGTGAAGGTCTCGCCGGTCTCCGTCGTGATGGTCCAGCGATTGGCCGCGTCGTCGAAGGTTGCGCCGGTGACGCGCGCGCCGAATTCGATGTCACGCTTGAGGTCGAGCTTGTCGGCAACGAAATTGAGATAGCGGCGGATCTCCGGATGCTCCGGATAGCGCTCGGACCAGCTCCATTCGCGATCGAGTTCCGGCGAGAAGGAGTAGGTGTAGGTGTAGCTTTCGGAGTCGCAGCGCGCGCCCGGATAGCGATTCCAGTACCAGGTGCCGCCGACCTCTTCGCCCATTTCGAGGACGCGGACTTTCAGGCCGAGATCGTCGCGCAGACGGTGCAACGCATAGAGGCCCGAGAAACCGGCACCGACGATGACGGCATCGTAGGTCTTGGACGGGGAGCGGCCATTCGCTGCAGTCATCGCCAACGTATCCTCCGGACTATTCAGTCACTTCTTGGCGGTCCCGGGAAGACTCGAACTTCCGACCTTCGGTTTAGGAAACCGCTGCTCTATCCGGCTGAGCTACGGGACCCGCACTTTTGTGATAGATGCGGTCGCGCGTTTCGGCAACCCGTAGCGATGCGGGTCTGCATTTCAGATTTGCGTTAAAAGCGGCCCGCGAGGGTCAGACGGAAGCTGCGCGGCTCGACCGGATGGATGTGCCGGTCGAGCACGCCGCCCGGTTCTCCGGGGAGGCGCGACTCGTAATAGTAAGCGATCTGGTCGGCCTTGGTGTCGAACACGTTGAGCACATCGAGCTGCAGGCGGATGCCGCTGTCGAAAGTGTAGCCGACACGGCCGTTGACGAGGAATGTCTCGCGCGAGCGCACGCTGTCGTCCTCGACAAGCGGACGTGGCCCGAAGTAGCGCGCTTTGACCGCGCCGAACCAGCCGCGCTCGGCGCCGAGGAAAACACCGGCCGATCCAATGAATTGCGGCGCGCCCGGAATGAAGTCGCCGGCCGGATCGACATCGGTGAAGCGCGCTTTTGTGTAGGCGAGATCGACATCGAGCCGCAGCCACGGATTGACGCGGTAGTGATTGGTCCACTCGACGCCGACGCGGCGTGAGGGGCGGCTTGCCTCGGTCGTCCCGGCATCGCCGACGAATAGCAATTCCGAATCGTAGTCGAGCACGAAGAAGGCGAGCGTGCTTTCGAGGCCGTCGATGGCTTTCGAGCGTAGGCCTATTTCCGTGCCTTTCGAGCGCACCAGCAGCGGGACGCGATCCTGCGGCGTGACCTTGTCGATAGGGTCGACGCGGATCGTCACGCCGCGCAAATCATTGGAGTGAAAGCCGGTGCCGGCACTGAAGTAGAGTTCGGTCTTGGCCCACGGTCCGAGAATGAGATTGAATTTCGGGCTCGCGATGAAATCGTTGGCGCTGCCGGAATTGAGCCCGGTGTCGCTCGACACGCGCCCGTCGTAGCGGTCGCCGCGAATGCCGGTGACGGTGCGGATCCAGTTTGCCCAGTGTGTCGTGTTCTCGGCGTAGACGCCGACGCTTGCTTCCTGCACGCGGTCGATGCGGACGGTTGAGAGTTCTTCGCGCTCCTTTGTTTTCGTCAGACCGAGCGAGATGTCGTCGTAGCGCGTCTGCACGCCGACTTTCGTCTCGGTGTCGAAAGATGCGAAGCGCCCCTTGAAGGTGTGGCTCGCGTTGAAGCCGAGCACCCAGCGGCGATCCATCTGGCTGAATTGATCGCCGTTGACCGGGTCGTCGAGAAAGTACGTGAAGTTGTTGTAGAGCCGCATCGTCGAGCGGATCGCATAAGTCTCGATGCGCGATGCACTTGTCTCATCGTCGCGGCTCCAGCGTCCCGACAGGCTGAAGCGCGAGGCGGTGCCGCCGTCGGTTGCATCGAGCGTGCCGAAACGGTCGATGAGGCCGGACGTGATCGCGCGCTCGGCGATCTGATCGGTCGAATTCCAGCGGTTCACGTAACCCATTGCGGTGAGCGATAGGCCGTTCTGTTGCGTTCCTTCGCTGTAGCGGACGACGCCGTTGAACTTGCGCAGGCGGTCGGCTTTTTCCCACGGGCCGTCGTAGGTCGTCGTGTCGAAGGCCGCGAGGACGTTGCCGTCACCGGCCTTGACGGATTTTGCAACGAGCGTGCGGAAATAACCGAAGCTGCCGCCGGTCACTTGCGCGAGGCCCGGATTGAGCACGTCGCGATACTGGATATTGGCGGCGCCGGCCGAGGCGAAATCGCCTTCGTCCGCGAAGTAGGGGCCTTTGCGGATGCGCACCGACTGAATGAGTTCCGGAATCAGGAAGTTGATGTCGGCGTAGCCTTGGCCGTGGCCGTGTGTGCGCATGTTGACCGGCATGCCGTCGACCGTGATCGCGAAGTCGGTGCCGTGGTCGAGATTGAAGCCGCGCAGGAAGTACTGGTTGGCTTTGCCTTCGCCGGAATGCTGCGTGACGATGAGGCCGGGCACGACTTCGAGTGCTTCGCCAGGCCGCGAGATCGGCACTGCGTTGACTTCGGACCCGGAGACGTCGCGTTCGCTTGCCGCGACGGGAGCCGAGAAGCCGCCGACCGGTTGGTCGCTGCGCGTTGCGATCGGTGTTGCGGCCGTAGCGTGAGCTGCGGTCGGACGGGGCCGAGTCTGCCGCGCGGCGCGAGCCGGCCGCGCTTGGCGCGCTGGCTTTGCGATGCGTGGCGCAGTCACTTGAACGGTTGGTAGTTGTGGTCCGGGGGTCTGTGCAAACGAACGCTCCGGCTCGAACAACAACGCGGCCGCGAGCGATGCAGCGCTGGCGAATGTTGGCGATCTCAACCGTTGCATACCGCGCGCAGCAAATAGCTCTCGGAGCCCTTACCGGGCGCGATCGTCAGCTTGAGTTGGAACGTCGCGGGCTTATCGCGTTCGAGAAGGCGCATCGAGAGTTCGCGGGTCTGCGGCTCCTGCGTGCCGAGTTTCGTCGTACGGCTGAGGAGGACCTTCGGGCCGGGCAGTTTGCAGACGCAGGTCGCGTCCGCTTTCGCGTCGATAGCGGAGAGGCGTACTTCGACGGCGCCGCGCGCTGGCTTGACATGATCGACCCTCGCCATCGTCGCGCAGTTGCCGGTTTCGCTGACGAAGCTCACCTCGGGCGGTGCGCCGTGCAACTTTGTCGGCGCTTGCGCGATTGCGGGCGCCGCGATCACGAGCAGTGCGGAAGCCGTCATGGCCCGCTTGATGCGGGCCATCCACGTCTTGTTTCTTGGCGCGCTCAGCCAAAACGTGGATGGCCCGGACAAGCCGGGCCATGACGTCTGTGGTGAGCAATGAAACAAGATCACCTCAACCCATGTTGATGAGGATCGTCTTCTTGTGCGTGAAGTGTTCGAGCATCGACTCGAGCGAGGCTTCCTTGCCGAGGCCGGATTGTTTGACGCCGCCGTAAGACAAATTCGCCGAGACGACGACGTTCTGGTTCACCTGCACGAAGCCGGCTTCGAGCTTGTGGGCAGCATCGAGCGCGGTCTTGAGGTCCTTGGTCCAGATCGTTGCGGCAAGGCCGAAGACGCTATCGTTCGCCTGTTCGAGCGCTTCCTCGTAGGTCTTGAACTTGATCACGCAGGTGACCGGGCCAAAAATTTCTTCCTGCGCGAGTTTCGATTTATTCGTCATGCCCGTGAAGATCACCGGGCGGACGAACAGGCCCTTCTTGAACTTCTTGCCTTCCGGCATCGCCGAGCAGGCGAGCGCTTTCGCGCCTTTCGTCTTCTCGCCGATCTTGATGTACTTGTTCACCTTCTTGAACTGCTCGGGCGAGATGATGGTGCCGATGTCGGTCTTCTCGTCGAGCGGGTCGCCCATCTTCATGGCGTCGACCTTAGCCTTCAGCGCATTGACGAATTTATCGTGCAGCGATTCGTGCACGAAGATGCGCGAGGCCGCCGTGCAGCTTTGACCCTGGCGCGTGAAGCGCATGCCGGCGATGGCGCCACCGATCGCCTTGTCGAGGTCGGCGTCGCCCATGATGATCATCGGGCTCTTGCCGCCAAGTTCGAGCGTGACCGGGATCAGCTTCTCGGCTGCGCCGCGATAGATGATTTTGCCGGTTTCGACCGAGCCCGTGAACGTGACCTTCTTCACGTCCGGATGCGCGACCAGCGGGCCGCCGCACTCCGGGCCATCGCCGGAGAGCATGTTGAAGACACCCGGCGGCAGAACCTGATTGACGATCTCGCAGATGCGCAGAACGGCGAGCGGCGCCTCTTCGGCCGACTTCACGACCACCGTGTTGCCTGCGACAAGTGCCGGGGCGATCTTGAGGCCCATCAGCATCATCGGGACGTTCCACGGGATGATGGCGCCGACGACGCCGATCGGCTCGCGGATCGTCATGCCGAGCACGTCGTTTTTGAGCGGCAGCGTCTCGCCCTTGAGTTCACCGCCGAGGCCGCCGAAGAACGTAAAGATGTCGGCGACGACCGACGCTTCGACGCGGCTCTCCGTGCGCAGCGCCTTGCCGGTCTCAAGCGCGACGAGGCGGCCGAGTTCTTCCTGATGATCGTTGAGCAGCCGGCCGCATTCGGCAACGAGCTTGCCGCGATCGCGCGGCTGCATCTTCGCCCATTCCTTCTGCGCCTTTTTGGCGGACTTCACGGCCGCGTCGACGTCGGCGGCTTCCGAGGCAGCCGCGACGCCGATCTCTTCGCCGGTCGCCGGGTTGATGATCGGGAAGGTTTTGCCGGATTTCGCTTTGACCAGCGTGCCGTTGATCAGATTGTTGTTCGACAGCGTCTTGGCCAGCGCAAAAGGATCGAGTGTCGGCGTGATGGTCTTGGTCAGCATGGCTAAAACTCCGTCCGCGATCGTATGCAATCGCATCTATGATTTGATTTTTGGGCTCGCGCCCTTCGACCCATCGCCGCGCCGGCTTCAGCTTGTTGTTGCCTGAATTCTTTGCTGGGTTAGGTCCAAGGGCACATTATCGGCAGGCACGATGCGGGCGCAACGCGTTTTGCTGCGACGAATGGTATAGGCGGATTGCGTGGTGCGGGATTTGTGGGTTGGTCTGCTTGCTGTAGTGGTGGCCGTCACGGTCGCCCACGTTGCGGCTGCATGCGGAGCCGGTGCGCAGTTGAGCGGCACTGTGGCCGCGGTCGATGCGACGGGCACGCTTAGCTTGAGCGACGGCCGGCAAATTCGGCTCGCCGGGGTCGTCGTCGGCGACGATGTCGCAGCGCAGCAATATCTGATCGATACAATCATAGGCCGCGATGTCGTTTTGCGTGGCACGCCCGCAACCCGCGATCGCTATGGCCGTATAGAAGCTTACGTTTTCGCCGTGGGTTGGGGTTTGCCTGGTAAAGACTTGGACCGGTCCGTTCAGCGCGATATGGTGGAGAAGGGACTTGTTCGAGTCTCGGCTCGAATCAGCGATCGCGCATGCGCGGCGGAGTTCCTGACCAGCGAAAGTCAGGCGCGGCAGGCAGGACGTGGGCTTTGGGCCGACGCTCGGTGGCGTGTCCTCAAGGCCGATGAGCCGGCCAAGATTCTCAGTCAGCGCGGTGCGTTCGCGCTCGTTGAGGGGAAAGTGCTGTCGGTGCGTGAGGTTGGCGGTTCGATCTACGTGAATTTCGGCCGCCGCTGGACGGAAGATTTCACCGTGACGGTCGCGAAACGAAACGCAGCCGCTCTCGGCGGGTTGGATGTGAAGCGGCTCGATCACAAATTGATCCGCGTTCGCGGATGGGTTGAAGAACGGGGCGGGCCGTGGATCGAGGTCACACGGCCCGAACAAATCGAGTTGATACGCAATTGATTGCGCGCGTGACGATAAACGTAGGGTTGTTGCGGCCGCTGCTGTCGCTTGCCGTGATGGCAGGGCTGCTGGCGGGCTGCGCGACGTTCATGCCGTCCGACTCTGGGCCGGCGATTTCGCTGCCGGACCCGCCGAAGCGCGCCAACCAGGTCGAGCCGGTCCAGCGCGAACATCAGCGCATTCTCGCGGCCTACGGCGGCGCTTATCGCAATCCGCGTCTGCAAGCCTTGCTGCAGTCTACGGTCGAGAAGCTTGTCGCGGCGTCGGACCGGCCAGACCTGCGTTATCGCGTCACGATCCTCAATTCGCCGGCGATCAACGCCTTCGCGCTGCCGAGCGGGTATCTCTACGTGACGCGTGGGCTGCTCGCGCTCGCCAACGACACGGCCGAGGTCGCGTCCGTGCTCAGCCACGAGATGGCGCATGTGACCGCGCAGCATGCGGTCACACGCGAAGCACAAGCGAAGCAAGCGTCGCTGGTCAATCGCGTCGCGACCGACGTCCTCTCCGATCCACAGACCGGCGCGCAGGCGATGGCGCGTTCAAAGCTCGCGCTCGCCAGCTTCTCGCGTAGCCAGGAGCTTGAGGCCGACGCGATGGGCGTGCGCACGGCGGCGAAAGCTGGTTACGATCCGTATGGCGCAACGCGCTTTCTCACCGCGATGGGACGCAACGCCGAACTGAAAGTCGCGAAAGAAGACGGCCGCAAGCCGGTCGATTTTCTCGCGTCGCATCCCTCGACACCCGAGCGCGTGAAGAGCGTCACGTCGGCGGCGCGGCAGCTCAGCGCGCCCGGTACAGGCTCGCGCGATCGCCAAGCGTTTCTCGCGGCAACGGACGGCATGACGTTCGGCGACGACCCGGGCGATGGGTATGTGCGTGGGCGCCGCTTCATTCATCCGAAACTCGGCATCACGTTCACGGCGCCGCCGGATTTCGCGCTCGATAACACGGCTCAAGCGGTCCTCGGCATGCGTGAAGGCGGCGCGCAGGCGCTGCGCCTCGACGTCGTGCAGGCAAACGAAGGCCAATCGCTCACGGAATATTTGACGTCTGGCTGGATCGAGAATGTCGAGCCGAAGACGGTCGAAGAGTTCGACGCGAATGGCTCGCCCGGCGCGACCGCGATCGCGAAGGGGCAGGATTGGACTTTCCGCGTCTATGTCATCCGCTCGGGCAGCGATCTCTACCGCTTCGTGTTCGCGGCGAAGAATCGCGCGGCCGACGTCGAAAAGGTCTTCCGCGAGTCCGTGCTGACGTTCCGGCGTCTGAGCAACGAAGAAATCGCGCAGGCGCGGCCGCTGCGGCTGCAGGTCGTCACCGTGCAGTCGGGCGATACGGCGGAGCGTTTCGCGGGCCGCATGGCGACGGATCGGCCGCTCGATCGCTTTCGCGTTATCAACGGCTTAGACGCTGGCGCTGCGCTCACTGTGGGCGAGCCGGTCAAAATCGTCGTCGAATAGTTCCAATCTGCCTGTCGCTCCCTTGTTGCCGGGATGCTGTACGCCTACTTGCGCGGCTTGTTCGGGACACGTTTTTGTACCACCGTGGCTGCCCGGATAAATTGGGAGACGTTCAATGGGATTTTTCGATTTCATCAAAGACGCTGGATCTAAGATTTTCGGCGGTGAGGCCAAGGCCGCAACGGCTGACGACTTGAAGAAGGAAGTCGCGAGCAACGGCTTCGATGCGAACAAGCTCGAGATCAAAGTCGACGGCGACAAGGTCGTCGTGACAGGTCAGGCCAAGTCGCAGGAGGAAGCCGAGAAGATTATTCTCTCGCTCGGCAACACGATCGGCGTCGCGCAAGTGAATACCGACGGGCTCCAGGTCGAGAAGCCGGCGCCCGAGTCGAAGATGTACACGGTGAAGAAGGGCGACACGCTCTGGAAGATCGCCGAAGAGCACTACGGCAAAGGCAAAGGCGCGAAATACACCGAGATCGTGAAGGCGAACACGCCGCCGGTGAAGAACCCGGATCTCATTCAGCCGGGCTGGGTGCTGCGCATCCCGCCGCTCGCCTGATCAAGCGACCACGCAAAGAAAAAGCCCGGCTTTCGCCGGGCTTTTTTGTTGGGCTTGAATGGGGTGTGTAGACAGATTATATTCTGTCTACACAAGGATTTTTGCTATGCCGCTCAACATTCGCGACGAGAAGGTCAACGAGCTTGCGACCGAGCTCGCGCACCGCCGCGGCGTCAACAAGACGGCCGCCGTTAAGCTCGCGCTCGAGAACGAGTTACAGCGCGAGAAAAACAAAATCCCGCTGCGTGAGCGATTGAAACCGTTGTTGGATGAGCTAGACAAACTTCCGCGTACAGGACTTGAGGCGGACAAGGAATTTTACGACTCATTGAGTGGCGACTACTGACGATGTTTGTCGATGCGTCCGCAATCGTGGCGATCCTCTCGATGGAGCCGGAACGGAGCCGCTTTATCAGAGCGCTCTCCACAGCCGAAACGTCTGCATACACTTCCGTGATTGCGGTTTGGGAAGCGGTCACCGGTGTCCAAAGGAAACTAGAACTGCCGTTAGTGGATGCCGAGCGAGCGGTGCACGAGTTTATCGAAGCCTCGAAAATTTCCATCGTGGCGGTCGCACCTGCCGAACTGTCGGCAGCACTCTCCGCGTTCGATCGTTACGGTCGCCATCGCTTCCCAGCGAGTGAGCGTAATCGGGCGCTCAACCTTGCGGACTGTTTCCACTATGCGAGCGCAAAAGCGCAGCGTGTTCCGATCCTGACCAAGGACGTCGCGTTTGCCGCCACTGACCTGCCGGTCGTCTCCGCATAACGAAAAAGCCCGGCTTTCACCGGGCTTTTTTTATTCCTTGGGGACATTCTTTCAGGCGGCTTCGTCGACAGTCTCTTCGCTGTCGTCCTCGGCCTCTTCGCCCTCGGCAGCTTCGCCGTCAGCCTTCGGACCGCGGCGCGGACCCTTGGCGAGAGCGCCTTCGATCTGCTTGACGGCTTCAGTGTCCGTCAGGCGCTCGACAGCCGCGATTTCGCGGGCGAGACGATCGAGAGCCGCTTCATACAGCTGGCGCTCCGAATACGACTGTTCCGGCTGCGTGTCCGAGCGGTAGAGATCGCGAACGACTTCCGCGATCGCGACGATGTCGCCCGAGTTGATCTTCGCTTCGTATTCCTGCGCGCGGCGCGACCACATGGTGCGCTTGATGCGGGCACGGCCCTTCAGCGTCTCGAGAGCGCGATGGACAATCGCGGGCTCCGCGAGCTTACGCATGCCGACCGAAGCGATCTTTACGGTCGGAACGCGGAGCGTCATCTTGTCCTTGGCGAACGAGATGACGAACAGCTCCAGGCGATAGCCTGCAACTTCCTGCTCTTCGATCGAAACGATCTGGCCGACGCCATGCGCCGGATAAACGATAAACTCGTTGGTCTTGAAGCCCTGACGCGCATTGGACTTCTTGAAGGGCACATCGACGGCCGGCTTGGCCTCGACCTTCTTGGCTTCAACCTTAGCGGGGGCAGCCGTCTTCGCAGCCGGAGCAACCGTCTTTGCGGCCGGAGCAACCGTCTTTGCGGCCGGAGCCTGCTTGGCAACGGCCGGAGCAGCTTCAGCCTTCTTCGGCTCAGCAGCCTGCAACGGCTTGCGAGCGAGCTCAGCAGCTTTCTTCGAGGTACGGTCCGTCGGGGCGGCTTTCGTGGCCGCAGGGGTCTTGGTTACGGGGGTCTTGGTGACAGGGGTTTTGGCCGCAGTTTTAGCTGCCGGGGCAGCCGCCTTATTGATAATCATTCCGTCTTTGACTCCTTTTTCCTTCGGCTTGGCTCCGCCGGAGGACTTCGAAAGATGTTGCGGCGCGGCTTTCGCCGTGCCCTTCGTCGACGTCTTCAAATTCTTTGTTTGCCCCTTCGTAATCGGCTGAGCCTTGGCAACATTTGCCTTGGCAACGGCTTTCCCGCTGCCGGCTTTCACCGACTTGGAACCCTTGGATGTTTTCCCGGCCTTAACGGCAGTTTTTGGAGCTGAACGAACGACAGCAGACCGCGAGGTTTTAGCGGCACTCTTCTTTGCTGTAGCCTTCGCGCTCTCTTTGGAACCTTTGGACTTTCCCCGCTGGGGGGCCTTGGCTTTACGACGCGTTTTTTCTGCCACTGCTCGCGCGTGGAAACGTCACGCCCTCTACTCGGTTACTGGGGGCGGCCCGAAAAAGAACAAGCTCCCGAAAGGGAGCGC
Source organism: Variibacter gotjawalensis (assembly GCF_002355335.1). Taxonomy (GTDB): domain Bacteria; phylum Pseudomonadota; class Alphaproteobacteria; order Rhizobiales; family Xanthobacteraceae; genus Variibacter; species Variibacter gotjawalensis. The sequence continues at coordinate 193,710 of NZ_AP014946.1, read as the reverse complement.
GCGCACAGCCGCTATTTGGTTACGCAAGAATTAATCTATCACGTTTTTCGACGAGAATCAAAGTTTTAGCGTCTTGCGTGTGACTTTTTGGGCAGCTTTGTCCCGCGTCGGTTAACGACTTCTAGTCGCCTTCGCCTGGATTAGGGGAAAAGTGCTGCTCGAACTTGTCGGCAACGCCGTCCCATTCCTTGGCGTCCGGCGGGCTATCGCGCTTGATCGTGATATTCGGCCAGCTTTTGGCGAAATCGGCGTTCAATTTCAGCCACTTCTCTAGACCAGGCTCGGTGTCTGGCTTGATCGCCTCGGCCGGGCATTCCGGTTCGCAGACGCCGCAATCGATGCATTCATCCGGATGGATGATCAGCATGTTGTCGCCTTCGTAGAAGCAGTCCACCGGACAAACCTCGACGCAGTCCATGTATTTGCACTTGATGCAATTTTCCGTGACGACATACGTCATCGATAGGGCTCTTACCTTCAGTCGCGTCGGCTGCCCGCGAAAACAGCGGGGGCCTCTCGGCCAATGCCTCTCGGGAGTTTCGCCTAGCCTATAGGGCTCGGTGCCGCAAGCTTCACGGCGTCCCCGTTATGTAGCCGTAGAGGCGTCAATATTCCATGAGGATCAAGCCCAAAAGGCTCAAAAATCGTCATCGCGCCAACGGTCGGTGGCGCGGCGCTCCCGTTTGGTCGGGCGCCCGCTGCCGGGCTCGCGCTCGGCGGGCGGTGCTTCCCGATCTTCCGTAGCCGGGCGGGGCGGGGACAGGTCTTCCCAAAGGCCCTCGGCGGTCGAGGCGCGTTTGTCGGCAAATCCGATGGCACGGAGGATCCGGATCGTCCGATCGAGCGTGATGGTGAGAACGTCGCCATTGCGGACGAGTTGGCCGGGTGCCGTGACGCGCTGACCGTTGAGCCGGACATGGCCTTCACTGACGAGTGTCGCGGCAGAAGTTCGCGTGCGCACGACGCGCGCGTGCCAGAGCCATTTGTCGATGCGCTGGCGGTCGTCGGCCAACGTTACTTGGTCTCGAGCTGCTGCTTCAACGCGAGGAGCTTGGCGAACGGCGAGTTGGGATCAGGCTCGGCACCGGCCCGCATCGGGGCATAATTCTGATACGGGCTCTGCTCGCGCTCGTTCGAGCGGCGATCGTCACGGCCACGGCGGTCATCGCGATTGCGATCGTCGCGGCGCGGTCGGCGATCCTGACGCGGGCCGTCTTTCCGCTGACCATCTTGGCGTTGGCCATCTTGGCGTTGACCATCTTGGCGCGGACGGCCTTCGCGCGGCGCATTGCCGTCCTTGGCCTGACGCTGACCATCTTGGCGCGGGCGATCCGGGCGGCGATGACGCCGTCCCTCTGCGTTCGGTTGAGCTTCGGCCGGTTGTCCATCCGCGCTCGGTTGTGCAGCGACACCGTCGGCCGGTGCTGCGGCCTGCGCGGGCGCGTCGCGGCGTTGGTGGTGCGGACGCTTATGCTGAGGACGCTTGTGCGGACGACGCTCTTCGAAGCGGCCGGTGCGCCAGACTTCGACAAGCTCGGGCTCGGCCGGCGCTGCAGCTTCGGCAGCCGGCGCTTCGGTGGGCTCGCTTGCGGTTGCGATCACCTCAGCGCCTTCGGCAACTGCTTCGGATCCTTCGGTGACGGCTTCTGCGGCTGGTGCTGCTTCCGCGACGGGTTCGGCTTCAACTGCAGGTGCTGCTTCAACTGCAGGTGCTGCTTCAGCGACAGGTGCGGCTTCAGCCGGTGCCTCCGCGATAGCTTCTGCCGGTGCTTCCGTTGTCGCTTCGGTCGTTTCGCTGCCGGCTTCCGTCACGGGTGTTTCGGCTGCAACGGCGGCGGTCTCGGCCGCTTCAACAACGGCCGGCGCTTCGGGCTCCGGCGGTTTTGCACGGCGATCGAGGCGATAGCCGAGCGAGCGCAGTACCGCCGAGAAATCTTCGCCGGACGAGCCGACCAGCGACGTCATCGCGCCGGTGACGACAAAGCTCGAACCATCGAATGCACCAGCGGGCTTGGGGCCCGGCGCATTCGGCCGCCACGACAGCGCGGGGCGAATGAGATCGGCGAGACGTTCGAGAATGTCGACGCGCACGACGCGCTCTCCGCAGACGCGATAGCCGAGCGTGCGGTAGAGCGGCTTCGGCACTTCCTTGTCGGCCGCAAACGATGTGCGTCCGCTTGCCGCGATTTGCGGAAGATCCGAGAGGCCTTTGATGTCGGCGCTGTTCTGCGTCAGCGCCCAGAGCTGCAGCGCGAGTGCGCGCGGCGCCGGCTTGAGCAGCAGCGGCAGATAAATGTGATAGGCGCCGAAGCGCACGCCGTATTTGCGCAGGAGCGCGCGCGCTTCTTGATCGAGACCTTTGATCTCTTCGGAAACTTTCTGACGTTCGAGCACGCCGAGATTTTCGACGAGCTGGAACGCGATGCCGCGCGCGATGCCGGCGATGTCCTCGGCCTTATCGAGCGCGACAAGACCGCCTAGCAGTTTCTCGATATCCGCACCGACCCACAGCGCGATGCGCGCTTCGACGGCGTCACGCGGCGCGCCGGTGAGTTGCTCGTCCGCGATCAAGCGAATCTGCGGCTTGAGAATGCTGTCGCCCTTGGCGAGCTTCGCGACCGCGTCGCCCATCCAGCGGATGGTGCCGTCGCTGGTCAGCGCGAACTGTTCGTCGGGCGCGCCGGAGAGCCGCGTCGCACGCGTGCCGATCTCACCGGCGATCGCCTTCTGCGCAGCGGTGCGCAAGGCCTTCGCCTCCGGTCCGCTCGCATTCGCTTCGGCGACGAAGCGGAAGCCTTCGAGGCGACCGAGCGCATGACCTTCGACGAGCACTTCGCCGGACTTTGCAATTTCAGTTTCAAGCATCGCGTTTTCTCTTAAGCGCCGCATCAATACGCTGGTGCGCCGGTCTACGAACCGGTGGATCAGACGTTCATGCAACGCATCCGAAAGTTTGTCCTCGACGCCGCGCGTTACACCTTGCCAGTGCTCCGGGTCGGCGAGCCAGTCGGGACGATTAGCAGCAAAAGTCCAAGTCCTGATATGGGCGATCCGGTTCGACAGCGTGTCGATATCACCGTCGGTGCGATCCGCCAATGCCACTTGGCGTGCGAACCAGTCGTCCGGCACCCTACCGTCTCGCTGCAGAAAGCCAAAGAGCGAAATCACCAGTTCGGTATGCGCCGACGGCGAAATCTTGCGGTAGTCGGGCGTTTGGCAGACCTCCCACAGCCGCGTGATGGCCGCGCGCGATGTCGCGTATTTCCGCACCTCTTCGTCGCGTGCCGCATGATCCAGCACCAGAATGTCCTCGCCGACCGGCGCGCGGGTGAGCCCCGGACGTGATGGCGTGGCCGCGAGCGTCGCCTGGAGCGCGCCGATCGAGGCGAAATCGAGTACGGTGTTTCGCCACTGCAAAATCTTCAACGGTTCGAAGCTGTGGCTTTCGAGTGTCTGCACGAGTTCCGGCTCGAACGGATCGCAGCGGCCCGTGGTGCCGAAAGTTCCGTCACGCGTTGCTCGGCCGGCGCGTCCGGCGATCTGGCCGAACTCCGATGGGTTCAAACGGCGATACTGATAACCATCGAATTTGCGATCGGACGCGAAAGCGACGTGATCGACATCGAGGTTGAGGCCCATGCCGATCGCGTCGGTGGCGACGAGATAGTCGACATCGCCAGATTGATAAATCTCAACTTGCGCGTTTCGCGTGCGCGGCGATAGCGCGCCGAGAACGACGGCGACACCGCCGCGTTGACGCCGAATCAGTTCGCCGATGGCGTAAACTTCGTCTGCCGAGAACGCGACGATTGCGCTGCGCCGCGGCAGCCGCGTCAATTTGCGGTCACCCGCATGCGTCAATTGCGAAAGACGCGGGCGGCTCGTGATGTTGGCGCCAGGCAACAACATTTCGATCATCGGGCGCAGCGTCTGCGCGCCGAGCACGAGCGTTTCGTCGCGGCCGCGGAAGTTGAGCATGCGGTCCGTAAAGACGTGGCCGCGCTCAAGGTCGGTGCCCATCTGCGCTTCGTCGATCGCGACGAAAGCGACGTCGATGTCGCGGGGCATCGCCTCGATGGTGGACACCCAATAGCGCGCGTTCGGTGGCTTGATCTTCTCTTCACCGGTGATGAGCGCGACGGAGGCGGGGCCGATGCGATCGACGATCTTGTTGTAGACCTCGCGCGCCAGCAAGCGCAGCGGCAGCCCGATGATGCCGGACGAATGCGCGAGCATCCGCTCGATGGCGAGATGCGTCTTGCCCGTATTGGTCGGACCGAGCACCGCCGTCACGCCGCTGCCGGCAGCCCGCTCATCGCGGCGAGGTGAAGTGAAATTCAGTGTCATGGGATGAAAAGCGAGCGCTCCGTCTGCCGCGCACACAGCGCGCGACGACAACTTCAACGGGAATTAGAACGAGTCTGGAACGAAACGCGCTCGAATCGCTGACTCGCGATGATTCAACGTTTGTTCTCTCACGATATAGCGTCTCATGCTGTCCTCACCACTACGGCGTGTGGAAGCTAGCGAATTCGCATCGTCGAGACGAAACGCTTGGCTGTTTGCTACGCGCTCACACGGCGCGGATCGAGTCAATCTGATTCCGTTGCGCTCTATTGTCCGACCGGACGCGCGGTTTTCGCGCTGACTTGAAAGCGTGTCGGCTCGAGGACGGCAACGCCGAAAAACGTCGGAATCTGGATTCGGTACATCGCAAGGAAACGCGTGCCGGGCACGGGCACGAAGGCCATCTCGATATCCTTTGTCTCTTTCAGGAATTTGGTGCCGGATTTTTGCGGCTCATACCCGCCGATCGGGTTGTAGAGGACGCGGCAGACGACGGCGTTGCCCTCGAATCCGGCGGTGCGGACTTTCTCGGTCCGCTTGTACGACATCGTCAAATCGTAGCGCTGGCGGCCGTCGAAGACCGGGATCGTACGCTGGCAGGCGTCCGGCGAGGCGCCGTCACCATTGCCGCGCGGCACGACCGCGGCGCTGATCGGGTCGATCACGCCGCGCTTATGCGCCTCCGTGAGCGGGACGATGCCGGCTTTCGGCTCCGGAGGCGGCTCGATCGCGATTTGGCGCACGGCGCCATTGGCGAGCGCCATCTGGACGACATCGGCTTTCTTGCGGGTGCGGACATTGAGCATGTAGCTCTGCGGCGAAAGGCGCGAGCCCGCGATGCCGCCGCGGATCGCCGCGGTGCCGTCGCCGGTCGAGATCGCCTGCAACAGGCCGCTGACCTTGCCGGTGACTGCCATCGCGTAGCTGTCGTCGGCAAAATCGATCTTCCAGGCGCCCGTACCGACGGGGAGACCTGCGATCGAAAGCTGGTAATTTGCGTCAAGCGCGCCCTGAGCGGCGACCGGAGATGCCGATAGGGCCGCGATGGCTGCAAGAGCCATGAGCAGCCGGCGCGCGCGTTTCGCCTTCATGTTGTTGACCTTACGGAATAAAACGTCAGGCACCAACGGATTCTGCCAAACCGTCGCCACGCCCTTCATCGGGTGGGAATGCGCCGAATATGTGTTACTTCCCGGTGGTTCAGGCAAGGTCAGCAGTGCTTCTGCGCTTGACGTTTTATGCCGGCACGGACTATACGTCCGCGCGAATTCCCGCTGATGCTTAGGGTATGGGTGCGCGCGAGCGCGCGCTGGACTTTTGTCCGATGCCCCCAAGCGCACGAAACGTTTGAAGGATTAAGCCATGTCGCGGCGTTGCGATCTGACCGGTAAGGGCCCCCAGACGGGTCACAAAGTCAGCCACTCGAACATCAAGACCAAGCGCCGGTTCCTGCCGAACCTTTGCAACGTCACCCTGATCTCCGACGCGCTCGGCCGTTCGGTCCGTATGCGCGTTTCGGCGAATGCCCTGCGCAGCATCGATGCGCGCGGTGGCCTCGACGCATTCCTGCTGAAGCAGCGCGACACCGACCTGTCGGATCACGCGCTCGGCATCAAGCGCGAGATCGTCAAGAAAGCTGCTGCGACGGCCTAGTCGCCGCCCGGCACTTTCACGTTTCTGTTTGAAGGGCTCTGTTCCGATATCCGGAGCGGGGCCCTTTACGTTTTGCGGTTTGCTTATCTCGTGACGTCCCGGTTAGCGTGCGGGATGCTTCCCGACATTCGCGACTACGACAAACTCCGTGCCGCTTTCCGTTGGCAAATCCCCGAGCGCTACAACATCGGCGTCGACGTCTGCGATCGCTGGGCCGCGCATGACGCATCACGACTCGCGATTCTGCATGTGCATCAGGACGGGCGCATCGATGAGGTCACCTTCGGCGCGCTGAAGGAGATGTCGGACCGTCTCGCCAACGTGTTTCGCGCGGCGGGGATCGGTCCAGGCGATCGCATCGCGATTCTTCTGCCGCAGATGCCGGAAGTCGCTGCCGCGCATATCGCGGCTTACAAGCTCGGCGCGGTGGCGCTGCCGCTCGCGATCCTGTTCGGTGCCGAGGCGCTGACGTATCGCCTGCAGAATTCCGGCGCGAAAATTCTCATCACCAACACGATCGGCGTCGAGCGCGTCGCCGCCATCCGCAACAAGTTGCCGGCTCTGAAAGCGGTGTTTTCGGTCGATGGCGGCAATGCGCAATCGCTGCACGATGCTATCGCGAACGCGTCATCCGATTTCACGCCGGTCGATACGTCGAAAGACGATCCCGCGCTGATGATCTACACGTCCGGCACGACCGGGATGCCGAAGGGCGCGCTGCATGCGCATCGCGTTCTGCTCGGACACTTGCCGGGCGTCGAGATGCCGCAAGATTTTCTGCCGCAGCCGGGCGATCGCTTCTGGACGCCGGCCGATTGGGCGTGGGCCGGTGGCCTGCTCGATGTGATGTTGCCGAGCCTGCATCATGGCGTGACGGTGGTGTCGCATCGCTTCGAGCGTTTCGATCCCGAGCAGGCTTATGCGCTGATGGCGCGCACAGGTGTGCGCAACGCATTCATCCCGCCGACCGCGTTGCGCATGATGCGGTCGATCCCGCTGCCGTCCGGCCGGCACGATGTGCGCATGCGGTCGATCGGGTCGGGCGGTGAGACGCTCGGCGCCGAGACGCTCGAATGGGGCCGCGCGGCGTTCGGCATCCAAATCAACGAATTTTACGGGCAAACCGAGTGCAATCTCGTGCTGTCGTCGTGCGGCGCGCTCGATATCGTTAAGCCGGGTTCGATCGGCAAACCGGTGCCCGGCCATGACGTCGCGGTTATTCGCGCGGACGGCTCGCGCTGCGATGTCGGAGAAGTCGGGCAGATCGCGGTGCGGCGCGGCGATCCCGTGATGTTCTTGCGATACTGGGATAATCCGGCCGGCACGGAAGCGAAGTATTCCGGCGACTGGTTGCTGACCGGCGACCAGGGCGCGATCGATGACGAAGGCTACTTCTCGTTTGTCGGCCGCGACGACGATGTCATCACGTCGGCGGGTTATCGCATTGGACCCGGCGAGATCGAAGACTGTCTCATCGCGCATCCGGCCGTTTCGCTGGCTGCAGCGGTCGGCAAGCCTGACCCGTTACGCACCGAGATCGTCAAAGCGTTCATCGTGCTCAAGCCCGGACACGTCGCGTCGCCGGAGTTGGCCGACGACATTCAGCGTTATGTGCGCACGCGGCTCTCCGCGCATGAGTATCCGCGCGAGGTCGAGTTCGTCGACCAGATGCCGATGACGACGACGGGAAAGATTATCCGGCGGTTGCTGCGGGATAAGATCTAGAGCGCGTCGCCGTCATGGCCCGGCTTGTCCGGGCCATCCACGACTTTACTGAGGCTCAAAGAAGCAAGACGTGGATGGCCCGCATAAAGCGGGCCATGACGCGTGAGAGAGAGGCTGCGCTCGCGAACTCTACGCGAACGCCGACCAATCAACCGGGCCGTTGACGTAGCCATAACGCAGGTTGCTGCGTGCCGGGCCCTGCTTCTCGTATTCTTCCTTCATCAGCGCGAAGCGGTCGCGGTTCGGGCCGATGTCGGTGCGCTTCTCGAGCTTGAAGTCGTAGAGCTTCGCGTTTGTCTCGCCGAAGATCATGTTCTTGATCGGCCCATTGGCTGCGCCGAGCGGCTTGAAGCCGTGCTGCTTCTGCATGTCTTCGGGAATTTCGAGACGGCGCAGTCCTTCGATCTGCCACTGCGGCGAACCGGTCCACACTGCGTCTGTGCCCCAGACGACGCGCTCGTAACCGAGGCCACGTCCGAGAATGCCCATCAGCGCTGCGCCGAGGCGCGGCACCGCGACGACGCTCTGCGCGAAGAGCTGGCCGACGTCGGCGTAGACATTTGTGACGCCGTGCTTCTCCGGGATGTCGGCAAGATCGCTGACCCACGAGACGCGGCCGGTGTCCTGGAATTCCTTCCAGCCGTCATCGGCCGAGCCGCCGGCTGCATGCCGATAACCGCCGTGGTAGACGATGAAGTTGAGCTGCGGCCAATCTTTCGCGGCCTTCGGAATGTCATCGACCATCGCGTATTTCAGAAGATGCGGCCAGCGCTCCGCGGTCGCCTTGGGGAACAGTCCTTTGTGCACGCAGACATTCTTGATGCCGTATTTCACGCACAGCTCGTAAGCCTTATATGTGAGCTTCTCGTCGTCCATGCGCCACGGATGCTCGGCGCGATCCTTGTTGGTGTTGTCGCCGACCGTGTAGCCCTTGATCGAGTCGGGCTTGCGTTCGAGCGAACCTTCGAGATGTTCGAGCCAGCCGTCGAAGCCCGGAGTGAAGATCGCATGCGCGAAAAGACGCTTCGCGCCGGCTTCGCGATTCACTTTCTCGCGCGCCTCGATCATCATTTCGTTGGTGAGGAACCAGTCGCGCGGAATCTCCGATGGCGACGATGAGATCAGCGCGACCTTGGTGTCGCTATCGAGATAAATCTCCTTGAAGAAATTGTTGAACTTCAGGTCTTCCAGCGTCTGCGGCTTGCCGACGAGCGCAGGATTCCATCCGGCCTGTCCGACTGCCTCACGTGAGCGCACGAAATTTTCCAGGCGCGTATCGTCCCTCAGGAAATGCGTGTGCATGTCCATGATGAATTGATCTTTGAGACTGTCGGCGCGTTCCTGCGCCATCGCGGGCGTTGCGGCCTCCGCCTTGCTCGCGTCGAAGATCGGGCCGAACGTCTCGTTGAGCGCGACGAAACCGGCGGCCATGCCGGCAGCGGTTTGGAAGAAACGGCGGCGGCTGAGACCCTGCTTGGCGCCGAAGTCGTCGGCCATCGCGAGCAGGCGCGCTTCGACTTCCTTCTGCTGCTCGCTCTGCGGTGGTGGCGTGTATTCGTCGCTGGAGACGATCTGCGTCGGGATCGGCGTTGCGTGCGGCAACAGTTCGGACGGCGAAAGCTCGTTGATCTCGTCGTGAGTCAGGAAACCACTCATCCGCGTCTCCTCATTGTTTATTGGTTGAGGGCCTTTTAACCGATATTGCGCGGCAATGCATCCGGGGCAGCATGCCGCGCCGGTTCCGAATACCTCAATATTACAATTGTGGAGTGACGCTAACCGCGGCGCCAGATGAAGACGTGAAGGCCGAGGCGGCGCTTGGTAACCGCGAAGAGCAACACGGACTCGAACACCAGCGCGAAGGATGTCGCGATGGCGGCACCCATTACGCCTAGCGTGGGTACGAGGACGAGGCAGCCGATGAGGTTCACGACGAAGGATGTCGCGTAGACGGCAGCGCAGATTTTCTGCTCGCCTGACATGTTGAGCAGGCGTTCGACCGGACCGACCGCGGCGCGCGCGATGAGGCCGATCGCCAAAACGAACATCAGCGGGTAGCCGCTGGTGAATTCGCGGCCGAACAGCCAGAGGAACGGGAGACCGAGCGCGAGGATCAGAGCCGTCGCGATCAGCGACGGATAGAAGGTCCAGCGGATCGACTCGGAAAGGAATGCGGACAGCCGCTCGCGATCACCCAGCACGTGATACTCGGCAAAGCGATGCGCGACCGCGGCCGAGACCGAGAAGTTGACGAAGGCGACGAGCGCAAGCGTCTTTGCAGCCGCATAGTAGATCGCGACTTTCTCAGGTGATTGGAACTGCTGCAGCACGAGAATGTCCGTGTATGTCAGCAGCAAATAGAAGCCGTCGACCATCAGGATCGGCAGCGAGGTCGCGAACCAATGACGCGTCTCGTATTGCTTCGGGCCGGCCGGGACTTTCTTGTCAAGGCGCCGCTGCAGAACGAAAAGCTGAAGGATGGTCGTGATCCACGTTGCGCCGACCGCCGCATACATTGCGCTTTCGGCATTCTCGGGAAGTCCAAGCGCGTGCGCTGTCGCCATCAGCGCAAACAGTAGAGCAGGGCGGAGGATGTAAGGCGCGCCCATGCCGAGCGGCAGCCAATCGTATGAGCGCGAAATCCCTTCCTGCACGTTGCCGAGAGCGAACAGCGGAAGGCACACGCAGGCGAGGAAGAGCGGAACGACGAGGTAGGCATGCAGCAGCGGCGTTAGTTTCCAAACCAGCAACGCGGCAACAACGGCGGCAGCGGTCGAGAAGCCGAGCGCGATCCAGCGGCTGCCCGCAAGAAATCCGCGCAAGGCATCGAGACGCTGGAGGCTGGTGTATTCGGGGATGAAACGCTGAGCGCTCTGCGAAAGGCCGATGTCGGCGACCCCGCCGATCAGCAGCACCCAGGTCCAGACATAGACGTAGATACCGAATTCGTAGGAGCCCATCCAACGCGCGAGTAGCACCTGGCTCAGAAATGCGATGGCGGCGCTGAGAAGGCGAATGAGGAATGCGGTCGAGGCCGCGCGTTGCGCGAGCGAAGAATGGCTGGCGTCGGTAAGCCACGCGCGCGCGAAGGCCACCGCTCGCGCGAGGCTGGTTCGCCCGTCTCGTCCGCTTTCGTTGCTCAACGCCACGCAGTCTTCCCGGTCATTTCTGCGCCGCACTATGCACGCGGGCGCTTAATGATGCGTTGGGCAGATGCGCGAATACCCAGCCCGGTATGTATTCAGATACGGTCAGGTGGGTGTTTATGGTTAATGTTTCGTTGTCAAACGTGGTGAACGAAAGGTTAACCCGCGAAGCCGCCGGATTGCAGAAAGGCGCGCTCGTCCGGCGTTGTCTCGCGGCCGAGCACGACGTTGCGGTGAGGGAAGCGGCCGAAGCGTTTGATGATGTCGTAGTGATCGATCGCCCATTTCAGGCCGTCGGCGTCGCCGAGCGCTTTGAACAGCTCCAGCGAAAGCTCTTGATCGGCGAGCAGTTCGGAATGCTCGAACGGCAGATAGAAGAAAGTCTGCATCGGCATGCCGATAGCGCGATCGAAGCCGCGCGCGATGGCGCGATCCGCAATGGCGCGGGCGAGCGGATCGGTCGCGAAGGTGCGCGGCGAGCCGCGGAACATGTTGCGCGGGAATTGGTCGGTGAGGATCAGCAGCGCGAGCGCGCCTTCGGCATTCTCTTCCCATGCCGCGAGTTTGCCGGCGGCGGCTTCCTCATGCGTCGCGAGAAAGCGATTGCGGCACTCGTTGTCGAAGGCTTCGTCCTTCGCGTACCACTTTTCGAAACCGGCATCGCGCCAGAAGGCGACGATCGTCGCGGGTGTGATGTTGGGCATGAATTGCCTTCTATTACATTCTTTCCGGCATGCGCGCCTCTAGCGTCCCCTCTCCCGCTTGCGGGAGAGGTTAGGGTGAGGGCAGGCGACGAACTCGGAACTTGCGTCCCCTCACCCGGCGCTTCGCGCCACCCTCTCCCGTAAACGGGAGAGGGATCGGAGCGATACGCGAGGTGTGAGACGGCCGCGTGCGCTACGCGGTGTGCGCTTACGCGGCTTGGCTTTTCTGCTGCTGCGGCTCGTCGCGGAGTGCGCGGCGGAGGATCTTGCCGACGTTGGTCTTCGGCAGATCGTCGCGGAATTCGACCAGCTTCGGCACCTTGTAGGCGGTCAACTGTGTCGCGCAGAATTCGCGGAGTTCTTCCGTCGTCAGCGTCGGGTCCTTACGGACGACAAACACCTTTACGGCTTCCGACGTCTTTGCGTCCGGAACGCCGATGACGGCGCATTCGAGCACGCCCGGATGACTCGCGACGACAGCCTCGACCTCGTTCGGGTAAACGTTGAAGCCGGAGACCAGCACCATGTCCTTCTTGCGGTCGACGATCTTCACGCGGCCGCGATCGTCCATCACGCCGATGTCGCCGGTGCGGAAGAAGCCGTCCGAGGTCATCACCTGCGCGGTTTCGTCCGGACGATTCCAGTAGCCGACCATCACTTGCGGGCCACGCGCACAGATTTCGCCGGTGCTACCGACAGGAAGTTCGCGCCCTTCATCGTCGCGGATCGAAATTTCGGTCGACGGCACCGGGAGGCCGATGTCGCCCGAGAAGTCCGGCTGGCCGGCCGGATTGCAGGTGAGCGTCGGCGAAGTCTCGGAGAGGCCGTAGCCTTCCGCGATCGGGATGCCGGTGATTTCGAGCCACTTGTCGGAGACCGACTTCTGCGTCGCCATGCCGCCGCCGTTCGAAGCTTTGAGCATGCTCCAGTCGACCTTGCGGATGTCCGGGTGATTGACCAGCGCGTTGTAGAGCGTGTTCACGGCAGGGAACATGTTGACCTTGTACTTCTGCAGTTCCTTGATCAGGCCCGGAATGTCGCGCGGGTTCGGGATCAGGAGGCAGGTGCCGCCGGCGCGCGTGCTGAGCAGGAAGCAGGCCGTCAGTGCGAAGATGTGATAGAGCGGCAGCGCCGTGACGATGAGCGGGTGCTGGACCTTCGGCTCGTTCTGCAGCACCGGCTGCAGCCACGCATCGTTCTGCAGCATGTTGGCGACGATGTTGCGGTGGACGAGCGTCGCGCCTTTTGACACGCCGGTCGTGCCGCCGGTGTATTGCAGGAAGGCGACGTCTTCCGGGCCGATCTCGACTTTGTTGAGCGTCATCGAGCGGCCGGCCGCGACAGCGTCGTTGAAGGCGGTTGCGCCGGGCAGATTGTAGGCCGGCACCATCTTCTTTACGCGGCGCACGACGAGGTTGACGATCATGCCCTTCAGCGTGCCGAGCAAGTCGCCCATCGAGGCGACCACGACATGCTTGACGGGAGTGTTGGGGAGAACTTGCTCCAACGTGGTCGCGAAGTTTTCCAGAATGACGATCGCTTCGGCGCCCGAGTCCTTCAACTGGTGCTCGAGTTCGCGCGGCGTGTAGAGTGGGTTGACGTTGACGGCCGTGAAGCCGGCGCGCAGCACGGCTGCCGTTGCAACCGGATATTGCAGGACGTTCGGCATCATCAGCGCGACGCGAGCGCCTTTTTTGAGGCCCTTGCTTTGCAGCCAAGCGCCGAGCGCGCGCGACAGCTCATCGACCTCGCCGTAGGTCAAGCTCTTGTCCATGCAGATAAAAGCTTTGTCGTTCTTGTACTTCTGGAAGCTCTCTTCCAGCAGCGCGACGACCGACTTGTACTGCGACAGGTCGATCTCAGACGGGATGCCCGCCGGGTAATGCTTGAGCCAAATGCGTTCCACGTTTCTTCCTCCCGCAGGGCGCCACGTTGGGGCGCGTCATATTATTTTCGTAGAGCATTACCGCGCCCAGCCAATATGGCAAGCGGGCGCGGTGTCGCGATGCATCAATTGCGTGGATCGATGACCTTAATCTTCGGTGCGGACGCCTCAATAATCGCACCCGCTTCGAGCGCCATCGCCTCGCCGTAACGTGCGGTTGCGAGCTGCACGCCGCACGGCGCTTCACCTTCCGTCAGGATCGGGACCGCGAGACCAGGAAGCCCGAGGATCGGCAATGAAGTTTGCGGCGTCTGTGCAGCCAGCATAGCGATGACGGCGTCGCGGCCCTGTTGATCGGTGTCGATCGGGAACGGCAGCTTCCATGACGACGGCATCAGCAGGATCGGGTAGGTCTCGAAAAACTGTGTCCATGCGCGCAGCAGGGTGGTGCGTTGCGCGAGGGCGTGGATGAATTCTTGCGGGCTTAGGATTTTCGCGAGGCCGCTGGAGGCTGCCGCGAAATTGCGTAGCGCCGAGCCTTCGGCGTCGAGATATTGTCCGGCGCCGTCGAAATGAGCCTGCGTTTCCAGCAAGTTCGCCCACAGCTCGACCGTCTCGTCGTAGTGTGGCGGGGCGGCGGGCTCGACCTGATAGCCCGCGTCGGCCAGCCAACTGGCAGCCTGCTTGAGAGAGCGGGTGACAGCCGGGTCGGCCTTGCAGCCGTGCCAGGTGTCGAATAGGGCGACACGCACCGGGCCCTGCTTCGGCGCTTGCGAGACCGGCGTGACCGGCACCTGCCAGGGATCGCGCGGATCGCGCATCGCCATGGCGTCGAGGCCGACATAGAGATCGCGGATCGATCTGGCGATCGGGCCCTGCACCGACGTCTGGTGGGGCATCACGGGGCGCTCGACCTTGGCGGACGGGTTGAACGCCGGAACGCGCGCGAAGCTCGGGCGAATGCCGGCGAGGCCGCACGCGTAGGCCGGATAGCGGATCGAACCGCCGATATCGTTGCCGTGGCCGATGGTACCGATGCCGGTCGCGACCGCGGCCGATGCGCCGCCCGAGGAGCCGCCCGGCGTGATCTTCGGGTCCCATGGATTGAGCGTACGGCCGTGCAGCGTGTTGTCGGTGAACCAGCGCGACGAGAGTTCGGGCGTGTTGGTGCGGCCGATGATCACCGCGCCGGCGCGGCGCAGGTTGGCGACGACCGCCGAGTCGTCCGGCGCGATGTTATCTTTGAAGGCGGCGACGCCATTGGTGTTGGCGTGGCCCTTGGTGTCGACGTTGACCTTCACGGTGACGGGAACGCCGTGCAGCGGGCCGATCGCTTCGCCGCGCGCTTGTTTCTCATCGAGCGCTGCGGCTACTGCGCGCGCCTCATTCTCCATGCCGTCGACGACCGAGTTGATCTTCGGATTGACCGCCGCCATACGGGCGAGCGCATCGTCGGTCGCCTCGCGGGCCGAAACCTTCTTGTTCTTGATGAGAGCTGCGAGGGCGACGGCGTCGAGCTGATAGAGTTGGGACACACAGAACTCCTCTGGTTTCTGGAGTTCTAGCGCCTGCCGCCCGGAGGGCCAAGTTCAGCGATCGCGGCCGCCGAACGGCACCAGCGGATTGTCCAGCAACGCGGCGCGATCCGGCCGGTCGATCGCCGGCGCATTGATGAAGGCGTTGAAGAGATCGCGGATAGGTTGTGAATCGAGGTCGCGCACGATGAAAACGAGACGCGTGCGGCGATCGCCGTCCGGCCATGCGGGAAGTTGCGTCGGCGGATGGAAAATGTGCTGTACGCCGTGCACGACCAGCGGTTTGTCCGGATCGTCGGAGAGCCGCACGATGCCCTTAAGCCGCAGCAGGTTCGGGCCATGCAGCGAGCGCAGCAGTTCGAAGAACATGTCGAGCGCCGCGGCCGGCACGGCTTGATCGGTCGCGATCACAAACGAGCGAATGTGATCGTCGTGGCGGTTCACGTCGTGGGCATGTTGGTGATGACCGTGATCGTGGTGATGCGCGTGATCGCCGTGATGATGGTGCGCATGCGCGTCGGCATGCGCTTCTTCGGCGAGCCAGCGTTTGACATCCGGCGTTTTCGTATCCGGGTTGTAGAGGCCGGCGTCGAGCAGTTTCGCGGCCGTCGCTTCGCCGCGCGCGCCGTCGAGAATGCGGGCAACCGGGTTGATCGCACGAATGCGCGCGAGCAGCGTTTCCCGGTGAGCTTTGGCTTCCGGCAGATCGGTCTTCGTGACGACGATGCGATCCGCCACAGCGAGTTGTTTGACGGCTTCGACATGTGCGTCCAGCGTGGCGTTGCCATTCACCGCATCGATCAGCGTGACGACGCCGTCGAGCCGGTAGCGCATCACGAGGTACGGATGCGCCATGATTGTATGCAGCACCGGCGCGGGGTCGGCGAGGCCGGTCGTCTCGATGATGATGCGGCGGAAGTTCACGCGGCCGTTGTCGAGATCGCGCAGCAGTTTTTCGAGTGCGGTGACGAGATCGCCGCGCACCGTGCAGCATAGGCAGCCGCTGGCGAGCAGCACCATGTCGGTGCCGACCTGTTCGACCAGGAGATGATCGAGACCGATCTCACCGAATTCGTTGATGAGGACGGCGGTGTCGGAGAGGTCGTTGTCCTGGAGCAGACGGTTGAGCAGCGTCGTCTTCCCGGCGCCGAGGAAGCCGGTGAGCACCGTCAGCGGGATCGGCTCGGGGCGTTTGCGTTCGGTCATCTCGACAAATCTCAGCCGTCATGGCCCGGCTTGTCCGGGCCATCCACGACTTATTTGGTGGAGTGGAAATAGCAAGACGTGGATGGCCCGCATGAAGCGGGCCATGACGGAGTTTTGCTGCGAGGGCTTTCGCGTTGCGCACGCCACGTTGCTTCTCGCAATGACGAGAAATGCTACGGCTGCGGTTTCTTCTTCGCGGGTGCTGCGTTGGCCGACTTCGCACCGGCCGCAGGCTTCGCGCCCGGCTTCGGCTTAGTTTCCGCTTTTGGCTTGGCGTCGGGCTTCGCGGCGGCGTTCTTTTTCTTGGCGTTCTCGCCGACCGGGATCGCGACCGTCTGCTGTCCGCCCTTCGTTTTCTTCGCCTTGCGGCCACGCGGCGCCATCGCGGCTTCGATGTTGGCGACACCCTTCGGCGGGATAACGCTGACGACAACCGGCGCTTGCGTGTCGATCGGCGCATGCAGGGACGAACCCGCAACTGTCGGTTGGAAGCCGGTGATCAGGCCGCCGAGATTGAGGCCGCCGGGGCCCCCGCCGGAATCCGTGAAGCCCGGCTGCGGCTCATCGTCGGCTTCGCCGCGGTTGCCGCGGTTCTTACCGCAGATTTCGTCGCGCAGGTTGGGCGGCGCTGCCGCAATCGCCTGCAGCGAGTCGACTGTGCCGGAGGAGGGGACCAGCCATGCGATGCCGCCGCCCGTGAAGCCGCGATCGAGAAGCTTGGCGGCTTGGGCCGTGCGGTCCTTGCCGGAATTCGCGCCGAGCACGACGGCGATGAGCTTGCGGCCGTTGCGGGTTGCGGTTGCGACGAGGTTGTAACCGGAGGCGCAGATGAAGCCGGTCTTCATGCCGTCGGCGCCCGGATATTGGGTGACGAGGCGGTTGTAATTGCGGAACACGCGGCGGCCGAGCTGGATCGAATGCGTATTCCAGAAACGGCTGTATTCCGGAAACTCGCGCATGATCGTGCGGGCGAGGATCGCCATGTCCCGCGCCGACGTGATCTGGCCGTCGGCCGGAAGTCCGTTCGGATTGACCCAGGACGACTGGGTCATGCCGAGGCGGCGCGACGTCTTGTTCATCTCCTCGGCAAACCCTTCGACCGAGCCGCCCACACCTTCTGCGAGCACGACCGCGATGTCGTTGGCGGATTTCACCATCAACATCTTAAGAGCGTCCTCGACCGTCATCTGGGTACCGACCGGAAAGCCCATTTTCGACGGAGCTTGCGACAGGGCGCGCGGCGAGACCGTGACGATGCTGGTCAGCTGGATGCGGCCCTCTTTGACGGCGCGCAGCGTCACGTAAGTCGTCATGATTTTGGAGACGGACGCAGGATACCAGGGGTAGCCGGCATTCTCGGAGTGCAGGACTTTACCGCTGTCCGCGTCGATCAACAGCAGCGCGGCGGCATCGGCGCTCGGCATTTTGATCAACAGGCTGCCCGTTAGGGCTGCGGCTAGGGCGGCGGAACGCCAAAGACGAAAGCTCACGCTGTCCAGACCTTTACGTGTTGGTTCGCCGAGCTTGTGCTCGATCAGATTCGGCGTTGGAACGTTAGACGCGGGGCCGGTTAAGGATTATCTACCGTATAACGCCGCGGCGCCCTAGTCATCATTTGAGGGCTATCGGGTTGCGCGGATGTGATCGCGCGCGAAAGCGTCTAAAGTTCGGCAATCCATCGGGATGCCTGAGAAGAAACGGGAGCGAAAATGACGGCCTGCATCGTTGGTTGGGCGCACACGCCTTTCGGGAAAATGGACGCCGAGAGCGTCGAAAGCTTGCTGGTGAAAGCCGCCGGCGGCGCGCTGAAGGATGCCGGCATTGAGGCGAAGGATGTCGACGAGGTTGTGCTCGGCCACTTCAACGGCGGCTTTTCGGCGCAGGATTTCACCGCCTCGCTCGTTTTGCAGACTTCGCCGGATCTTCGCTTCAAACGCGCAACGCGCGTCGAGAATGCATGCGCGACCGGATCGGCCGCCGTGCATCAGGGCTTGAAGTCGATCGCCGCGAAGCAGTCGCGCATCGTGCTCGTCTGCGGCGTCGAGCAGATGACGACGACGCCCGGACCGGAGATCGGCAAGAATCTGCTGAAGTGCTCCTACGTGAAGGAAGAGGCCGCGATCGAAGGCGGCTTTGCCGGCATCTTTGGGCAGATCGCAAACCAGTATTTCCAGAAATACGGCGATCAGTCGGATGCGCTCGCGATGATCGCGGCGAAGAACCACAAGAACGGTGTCGAGAATCCGTATGCGCAGATGCGCAAGGATTTCGGCTATGACTTCTGCCGCAACCCGTCCGACAAAAACCCGTATGTCGCGGGTCCGCTGAAACGCACGGACTGCTCGCTCGTCTCCGACGGTGCCGCTGCGATCGTGCTGGCCGATGTGGAAACCGCGCTGAGAATGAACAAAGCTATCGCGTTCCGCGCCGCGCAGCACGTGCAGGACTTCCTGCCGATGTCGCGCCGCGACATTCTCAAGTTCGAGGGCTGCACGGAAGCGTGGGGCCGCGCGCTCGCGCAGGCCGGCATCTCGCTCGACGATCTCTCGCTGGTCGAGACGCACGACTGCTTCACGATCGCGGAGCTGATCGAATATGAAGCGATGGGTCTTGCAAAGCCGGGCGAAGGCGCGCGCATCCTCGCCGAGGGCGTGACCGAGAAGACCGGGCGTCTGCCGGTCAATCCGTCCGGTGGCTTGAAGGCGAAAGGCCATCCGATCGGCGCGACCGGCGTTTCGATGCACACGATGGCGTCGATGCAGCTGATGGGCGATGCGGGTGGGATGCAGATCCCGGGCGCGCGGCTCGCTGGCATCTTCAATATGGGCGGCGCGGCGGTCGCGAATTACGTGAGCATCTTGGAGCGGCTGCGTTAAGCGCGAAGCTTTGACTCTCGACGTCGTCATGGCCCGGCTTGTCCGGGCCATCCACGTCTTACTTTCCTGCGGATTCAGCTAAGTCGTGGATGGCCCGCATGAAGCGGGCCATGACGGTTTACTCAACGCCAGCGGCGACTTTTGCTCGTAACTTCTCATTCTCAGCTTCAAGCTCTGCCAATCGCGCCTTCACGGGCGCGAGCGCCTCGGACAATTCATCCGCCGTGAAGCGCGGCGTGATGTGTTGCGGGCAATTCCAGTCGAACGCTTCGAGCTTCAGCACGAAGCCGCGCTCCGGCAATCCGCGATAGCCCGGCGTTGCGAGTTGTTTGGCGAGCTCGGGTTCGTGCTTGAGATCATGCTCGGTCATGTGCGCGTAGATCTTCAGCCGCCGGCGATGCGGGTAGTCCATCAGGAACAGGCAGACGCGATCGTTCGCCGCGACATTGCCGAGCGAGATGTATTGGCGGTTGCCGCGGAAGTCCGCGAAGCCAAGCGTTCTGTCGTCCAGCATGCGCAGGAAGCCCGGCGGTCCGCCGCGATGCTGCACGTAAGGCCAGCCGGTCTCGCCGACCGAGGCGAGGTAGAACGAGTCCCGCTCCGCGATGAAGGCGGCTTCTGCTTCGGTGAAGCGGTTGAAGTCGCGGTTCTTCGGGCCTTCCCACATGGCGCGGGCGCCATTGGCTGCCTGCGCGGCCTTTACGCTGTCCGTGGTGGCAATATCGAGAAATCCGTAGGGCATGAGTGCTTTCCCTTCTGACGCAGAAGATAAGTCTCTTGCGTCTGAGAGATAATCCGGCAATATCGATCATCACTCTTTCAATATTCGAGAGGATGAGTGGATCGCTTCGAAGCTATGGAGTTGCTGCTCGCCGCCGTCGATGCCGGAAGCCTGTCGGCTGCCGGCCGCAAGCTCGGCGTGCCGCTGCCGACCGTCAGCCGGAAGGTCGCCGAGCTTGAAGCTCATCTCGACGCGCGGCTCCTGACGCGCACGACGCGCCGGCTCGCGCTGACCGACGCGGGCGAGGCTTATGTCGCGGCGGCGCGCCGCATCCTCGAAGCTGTCGGTGACGCCGAGCGGGCCGCCTCCGGCGCTTCGACGCTCCCGCGCGGCGAACTCAACCTCACGGCGCCCGTGCTCTTCGGGCGGCTGCATGTGCTGCCGGTGGTCAACGATTTCCTTGGCGCGTTCCCGGAGATCGATGTGCGGCTCGGGCTGTCGGATCGCAATCAGCATCTGATCGACGATCATCTCGACGCCGCGATCCGCATCGGCACGCTCAGCGATTCGTCCATGATCGCGATTCGTCTCGGCGCATTGCGACGCGTCGTCATCGCGAGCGAGGCATATCTGAAAACGCATGGCGTTCCGGACACGCCGGCCGATCTTTCAGCGCATCGCTGCATTCTGTTCGATGCACCGGGCGCGACCGCGCAGTGGCGCTTCAGCAAGCCCTCGCCGACAACGGTGGCGATCCGCGCGCGGCTTTCGGTCAATACGGCGGAAGCCGCAATCGATGCGGCCGAGGCCGATGTCGGGTTAACGCGCGTATTGTCTTATCAGGCGGCGCGCGCCGTGAAGCGCGGCGACTTGCGCGTTGTGCTGCGCGCTTACGAGGACGACGCGATCCCGGTGCATCTCGTCTACGCGGCGCAAGGGCAGCTGCCACGCAAAGTGCGCGCCTTCATCGACTATGCGGTGCCGCGCTTGCGTGCGGCGCTGGATCAAGTCGCCAAGGAAATCGGAAACTAAGACTGGCTCGGGCCGAGTTCGGAATCGTATTCGGCGCTGCAGAAGGTTCCGCCCTGGTACCAGTCGCCGATCGCGTCATGCGGCAGCTTGGCCTGCTCGGCGAGAGCGTGATCGCGATAGTCTTCGGCTTTGTGCTGCGGCTTGTAGCCGAAGCGGAAAGCGCTCTCGTTATCCCACCACGCGCGTTCGTTGTCGGAGGCGCCGTAGAAAATTTCGTTGCGGATATCCGGATGCTCGAGGCCGATGCGCACAAGTTGCACCAAATCCTCCGGGTGTAGCCAGATCGCGAGACGGCGTTGATCAACCGGATGATCGGCGAAATTTCCGATGCGCAGCGATGTTACGCGCATGCCGTGCTTGTAAGCGTAGAACGCGCCGACCGCTTCGCCGAAAGCCTTCGACACGCCGTAGCGCGAGTCCGGCCGCACCGGCTCGTCGATGCCGATCTTGCGGCGGCGCGGATAGAAGCCAACCGCATGGTTCGACGAAGCGAAGACGACGCGTTTCACGCCGGCCTGGTGCGCAGCCTCGAAGAGATTGTAGCAGCCGATTATGTTGGCCTGGTGAATCGTGCCCCAATCGCCCTCGACCGAGAAGCCGCCGAAATGAATGATGCCGTCGATGCCTTCGACGGCGCGCGTGACTTGCTTGATGTCGGCGAGGTCCGCCTGGACGAACTCCTCGTCGTTCGCGAGATCCTTCGGGCGATGCAGATCGCTGAGACGGAATGTCGGATAGATGCCCTTCATCAGCGTGCGGAGGCGTGTGCCGATGCCGCCCGCCGCGCCTGTCATCAATACTTTCATCGGCTGCCTCGCCCGAAGATTAGTTGGCCTTGATGTTGTTGGTGCGAATGAGATCGCCCCAGCGCTTCGCTTCCTCAGCCATAAAAATACGCAATTCGGCCGGTGTCGAACTGGCCGGCTCGGCGCCGACTTCGACGATACGCTTGCGGATCGCCGGATCGGCGAGCGCCTTCGTGTAAGCCGCATGCAGACGATCGATCATCGGCTGCGGCGTGCCCTTCGGCGCCAACATTGCGAACCAACCGTAAGCCGAGAAGCCGGGCAGGCCAGCCTCCTGCGTCGTCGGCACGTCGGGCAAAGCCGCCGAGCGTTGGGGCGCCGCAACCGCAAGCGGACGCAACTGCCCACCTTGCACCTGGCCAATGACATTCGGAATCAGCTGGAAACTCACCTGCACCTGGCCCGCAACGAGGTCGGTCACGAGTTGG
This sequence comes from Variibacter gotjawalensis, assembly GCF_002355335.1. Taxonomy (GTDB): domain Bacteria; phylum Pseudomonadota; class Alphaproteobacteria; order Rhizobiales; family Xanthobacteraceae; genus Variibacter; species Variibacter gotjawalensis. The sequence goes on along the minus strand of NZ_AP014946.1, from coordinate 171,646 downwards.
CCAGTGACTCGATACGGAACATGCGTCATCTTCGTGCCGGTGAACTGTTCGAAGTAAGCGCCGGCGAGATGCTGAGACGAGCCGTTTCCGATGCTGCCGTAGTTCAGCGTTCCGGGCTTTTCCTTCGCGGCCGCGATCAGTTCGGGCACACTCTTGATCGGCACCCCGTTGGTGACGACGATGAGGCTCGGCAATGTCGCGATGAGCGAGATCGGCTCGAACGCCGTCAGCGGATCGTAACCGATATTCTCGTACAGCGATTGATTGACGGCGAGCGGACCCGATGCGGAGACGAGTAGCGTGTAACCATCGGGTGTCGCTCGCGCAGCCGCAGCGGTGCCAAGATTTCCCGCCGCGCCGGCTTGGTTCTCGACGACGAAGCGATGGCCGAGATCGTCCGCCATGCGGTCGAGCACAATGCGGCCGACGACGTCGCTCGCGCTGCCGGCGGCGAATGGGACGATCACGCGGATCGAGCGGGTCGGGTATGCTGCTTGAGCGAGTCCCGTCGTTGTGAATGTGCTAACGACCGTGGCCGCGATGAGTGCCCGGCGAACGTGATCAACCTTCGATGAGCGCATCGACATAGCCCTTATACTTCTGCGACTTCGGCTTCTCGCGGTCTTCCGCGTTGACGTAGGAGATCGAGCTCTTACCAAGCAGCGTGGCCGGCAAGACCATCATGCGCACGAAGCGGCTCGGCCTGTCGGCGGCGGCTTGTGCGAAGACCGGGGCAGGGCCGCTTTCGAACCACGCGCCGCCAGGGCCATAACTTGTCGAATGACCCTCAGTGTCGATGCGGATGCCGCCTTCGATCAGGCAGCGAATGCCGGGGCCTTGATGGGTGTGTAGAAACGCGCAGCCGCCGGGCGGAAACGCAACGCTGTCGCCGCGCATCAGCACGGCATCGGCGATCGGCCAATCGAGTGGACGCGACAGCTTGAGATGTGTTCCGTCGCGAAGTCCCGCGGCTGCTGGCTTCTGCGCGGCGAGTTCGTAGCGCCACAGCGTCGCGCCGGTCTCGCCGGCGACGATGTCGGCGCTTTTGCCGTGCCACGCTTGATCATCGGTGAATGTCGCGCCGGCAATCGAGATGCCGCCGTGCACGACATAGATCATGCGATGCACGGCATCGCTCGCTAGGGACAGCATCTCGCCGCCCGATAGCGTGTCTTCAAAAAGCGTCAGATGCATCGTGAAGCGTTAGCGTTGCTTCTCGCCGGCGAGCTTCGAATAGCGCTTGCGGCTGTTGAGCAGATGTTGACGCATTGCGGCGCGCGCTTGCGTCACTGCCTTGCACTTGATCGCGTTGAGGATCGCGCCGTGTTCGGTCTGGAACGTGCGTAGATAGGCGGTGCGCTGGGAGGCAACCGACGTGAGGTTGATCGTCTGACGCGGGATGATGAAGTTTCCGAGGTAATTCAGGAAGTGCAGAAACTTCGGGTTGCCGGTCGCTTCCGCGATCGCGCAGTGAAAGCTGAAGTCTTCGTCGATGCCGCTTTCGCCGCGCGTCATCGCCGCCTGAATACTCTCGTAAGCTTCGACGATTTTCTGAATCGATTCCGGCGTCGCGCGTTCGGCCGCAAGGCCCGCCGCTTCGATTTCGATGCCGGTGCGAAGCTCCATCACTTCGAGCACTTCGTTGATCGACTTCGCATCCATGGTTTCGATGCGGAACATGCGATTGGCGCGGTCGGCAACGAATGCGCCGACGCCCTGACGCGTTGCGACGAGGCCTTCTGCGCGCAGTGCCGCAACGGCTTCACGCACGACGGTGCGCGAGACACCGAGCGATGCGATCATTTCTTGTTCGGTGGGAAGGCGCGAACCCGGAGGAAGCTTGCCGTTCATGATGTCGCTGCGCAGACGCTCGACAACTTCGTGCGTCAGGCTACGCGGTGCACTCAGTGGCGCAAGGCTCGGCGTTCTGCGAGCTGCCCCGTTGGTCGCAAGTCTAGTCACGCTTCCTCATCCTCAGTTTTTCTTGTTGTCGTATGATATGACGTCTACCACGCTGGGCGCGTTCAGATCAATGATCTGACATATCACAAATGCGGAAGATGAAGGCAGAAAGTGCCTGCGGCGCACGCGGCACTCGCACACATGTGGGTTTAGAAAGTAGAAAAGTCGCTGCGCCAGAGGAGCAATTTTGATTGTGCGTTTGCGAGCTATGCTGTCTGCACAAATTTCACGGTGCTGCGTGAGAGTTTCTTGGTGCGCAACTTTATGCTGACGACGCTCCGCGGAGCGGCTTATTCGGCGGCGTCTTGGATCAGCGTTTCGCCCGGGCGGACGTGGGTGAAGCGCACGGCTTCCGTCGTCACGCGGATGTCGTCGTCGAACAACTTCGCGACGGTGTAGCGGGAATCTTCGAGCGATCCGCGTTCCGGGAAATCTTCGCGGAAATGCGCGCCGCGGCTGTCCGTACGGGCGAGCGCGGCGGCGCAGATCGCGCGGCTGACCAAGATCATGTTCTCGATGTTGATGCGATCCATCCAGGTGAGATTGTAGCGCGGTTCCGGCGCCGGGACGCCGATCGCGGCGATGTCTGCGGAAAGCCGCTGCAGCGTATAAGCCGCCCGGTCGAGGCCTTCGGCCGTGCGCAGAATGCCGACGTCGTCCCACATCACGCTCTGCAATTCGCGCCGGATGCCTTCCAGATCGCCGCCCGGCAATCCGAGCGCCGCGAAGGCACGCTCGTGCGCTTCGTTCAGCGCGAAGCGATTGGGAGGCGGAAGCGGGCTGCCGGGTTTGACGCGCGCGCCCATGCGATCACCCGCAATGCCGCCATAGACTGTGGAGTTCGCGACACCGTTGCCGCCGAGACGATTGGCGCCGTGGACGCCGCCGGTGTCCTCGCCGGCCGCGTAGAGGCCGTACATCGCGGTCGCGCAGTCGGGCGCGAATTGAACGCCGCCCATCATGTAATGCGCTGTCGGGATGACTTCGACCTGGCCGCCCGCAAGATCGAAGCCGCAATCGGCGCAGCGTTCGACCATGCCTTTGAACTCGCGCCGCACGCGCTCCGGCCCGAGATGCGCCATGCGAATATAGACGCCGCCATTCGGCGAGGCGTAGCCTTCGCGGATGCGGCGCATGATCGAGCGTGAGACGATGTCGCGTGTTGCGCGCTCGCCGCGCTGATCGTATTCGAACATGAAGCGCTCGCCGGTGGAGTCGACGAGATAGCCGCCGGAACCGCGCAGGCCTTCTTCCAGCACGGTGCCGGTCATGCGCGTGCCTTCGCCCGCGAGCAATCCGGTCGGATGGAATTGAACCATCTCCATGTCGCGCAGCGGCAATCCGGCGCGCAGTGCCATGGCCATGCCGTCGCAGGTCTTGTCGCCGGACGGCGTGTGGTAGCGATACATAGTCGGGCCGCCGCCGGTCGCGAGCAGTGTCGCGCGGGCGCGCACGAAGGTCGGCTCGCCAGTGCGCATGTCGAGCATCAGCACGCCGGCGAGATCGCCTTCCGGAGTCGGAATAAGATCGAGGGCGCGGTGATCCTCAAGCCGCTTGATGTTGCGGCGCCAGACTTGTTCGGCGAGGCGGTTGATGATCTCGATGCCGGTGAGATCACCCTTGTGCACGGTGCGATCGAAGGTCTGTCCGGCGAAAGCTTTCTGGTGGACGGTGCCGTCCGGATTGCGATCGAAGAAGCAGCCGAGATCATTCTCGAGTTCGCGGATGCGGATCGGTGCCGTTTCGACGAGTTGCCACGCGAGCTTCTGATGGTTGAGCCAGGCGCCGCCTTCGATCGTGTCCATGAAGTGGCGTTCGACCGAGTCGTTCGCGGCAAGCGCGACGTTGTAGCCGCCCTGCACCATGCGGGTGCAGCCGCATTTGCCGAGCAGACCTTTCACCGCGATGGTGACGTCGAGATCTGGATTGGCCTTCTTCGCGTGAAGCGCGGCGAAGAGACCCGCGCCGCCCGCGCCGAGAATGAGGATGTCGGTTTCGAGCGTTTGCATCTATTGACGGCCGCCGCGCCAAACTCCGCTCATACCCGCGAAAGCGGGTATCCAGCTTGCGCGCGGTAGGGCGATAAGAAATCGTAATGTGTTGTGGTTGCCGCGCGTGCTGCCGCACGCGAACTGGACCCCCGCTTTCGCGGGGGTGAGCGGAGTGTGAGGCAAACTCACTCTTCCGCCCCGATGCTGGCGAGCACGGCGGCGCGGCGATCGGCGGCGATCTTGTTGACGTCCGCATGAAGCGAGCCGCCGTGCGAATCCATCGTCACCAGCAGCGGGCCGAAGCCTTTGATGCGGAATTGCCAGAGACTCTCGGGATGTAGGTCGTCCATGTCGACGTCCTCGATCTCCTCGATCCAGGTCGTCTCCAGCGCTGCGGCACCGCCGACGATCGCTAGATACGCGCCGCCGAGATCGCGAAAGGCGTCCTGCGTGTGCGTGCCCATGCCGCCTTTGCCGATGATGATGCGCACGCCCTCGCGCTCCATCAACTGCCGCGTAAAGTGCTCCATGCGTTGCGACGTCGTCGTGCCGATGCAGAGCGGCTCGTAACGCGGCGCATTTTCGGGCGGCTTGTCGATGCGGCGCACATTCGGCGCCGTGTGGATCACGGCGTGACCTTTGAGATCGAGCCGCGTCGTGCGGCCGCGATCGAACATATGGATCAGCGTTGCGTCGCGAATGCCGAAGAGACGCTGCTCCAGCGTCACGGTGTCGCCGACGCGGAGTTCGCGCACCTGCCGCTCGTCGATCGGCATTTCGAGCGTGTGATGGGCCATGCGCGAACTCCGGCGCTTGCGTTATTGTTCGGGCTTGAGGTTTCGGTCTTGCACGACCTTCTTGTAGACCTCGAACTCTTCCTTGATCTGCTGCGCGAATTCGGCCGGCGTGTTCGCGATGACGAGCGAGCCGGTCTCCTCGATGCGCTTGCGGATGTCGGCGTCTTCGAGCGTCTTCTTGATGACCTCGTGCAGCTTCTTCGTCACATCGTCGGGAAGACCTTTCGGTCCGACGACGCCGTAGAAGGCAACGCGGTTCACGATCGGCAAGCCGACTTCCGCGAAGGTCGGGACATTCGGCGCCGACGCGACGCGTTGGGGGGCAGAGACGACAATAGGGATAAGTTTGCCGTCGGCGAAGAACGGCTGCGACGACGGCAGATTGTCGGACATCATCGAGACGTGGCCCGCGATCGCGTCGTTGAGCGCAGGACCTGCGCCGCGATACGGCACGTGCGTGAGTTTCGTGTCGGTCGCGCTGCAGAAGAGTTCTGTCTGCAGATGCATGATCGAGCCGATGCCCGGCGTAGCATATGTGTATTTGCCCGGGTTCTTTTTGATCTCGGCGAGGAAGCCGGCGTAATCCTTGGCGGGGAAGGACGGATGCACCGAGATCACGTTCGGCGTCGCCGCAACGTTGATGATGGGCGTGAAATCGGTGAGCGGATTATACGGCGTCTTCGGCTGGATCGCCGGCGCGGTCGCGACCGTCGACACCGTGGCGATGCCGAGCGAATAACCATCCGGTGCTGCGCGCGCGGTCTCGGCCGCGCCGATAGTGCCGCCGCCGCCGCCCTTGTTCTCGACAACAACCGTCTGGCCGAGCATTTGCGGCATCTTGGCCGAGAGAATGCGGGCGATGATGTCCGTGGTGCCGCCGGCCGGGAACGGCACGACGATCTTGATCAGGCGATCCGGAAATGCTGCGAGCGCAGGCGTCGCTGCGAGGGCCGACGATGCGGCGATGCCGGCAATCACTGTGCGGCGGGAAAGTTCGGTCATTGCGGTTCCTATTGTTATTACTCAACTACCGCGCCCGGTCCCGCGGCCGTTGTTCTATAGCACTAATGAAAAGAAATGCCGCCCGGTGTGATGACGGCGCTGGCGCGGCGTGCCGAGTGGCATTGAATATTCACCGCGACGGGATTCATCGTGATGTGCGTCGCCGCGACCTCGACGTGGACGCGGAACGACGTCGAGCGCCCGCCGAGACCCTGCGGGCCGATACCGAGCTGATTGACGGCTTCGGAAAGTTCGTTCTCGATCTTCGCGCCTTCAGGGTCCGAGCATTTCGTCTCCAGCGGGCGCGTCGCCGCGATCTTGGCGAGGTGCATGCAAAGATCCGACGTGCCGCCGATGCCGACGCCGACGATGGTCGGTGGGCAGACGCGCCCGCCGAGTTCGATCACCTTGTCGATGACGAAACGCTTCACGGCTTTCGGGCCGTCGGCCGGAATCAACATTTGCAGGAAAGAGCCGTTCTCCGAGCCGGAGCCTTTCGGGATCATTTCGATCTCGACCGTCTCCTCGCGTCCATCGAAGTCGATGTTGATGATCGGGATGCGCACTCCGCACGATGTCTGCTCGTTATGGCGCGTGAGCGGATGCACGACGGAGGAGCGCAGCGGGTGTTCGCGCGTCGCGCGTTCGCAGCCGCGGCGGATCGCGTCCTTCATCGCGACACCGTCGACGTCGACGTTGCGGCCGATGGTGACGTTGTAGATCGGGATGCCGGTGTCCTGGCAGAGGAGATTGCGCGTCTTCTCGGCGACCTGAATGTTCTGCACCATCGTGTCGAGCACGGCGCGGCCGGTTGCGTCAGTCTCCGTCGCGACGAGGCGATCGAAGCCGCGCTTGATGTCGGGCGGCAGCAGCTTGAGCGCGCGGATGTAGAGCGACATTGCGAGCTCTTCGACTTCATGGTTGTCGAGTTGCATCGTTTCCTCCGATTTTCTCTACAATACCAACGTCACGCCAGAGATGACCAGCAGGGCCGCGATCACCTTCCGGAACATCCGCTCGTCCAGCATGCTGAAGAAACGCCAGCCGAGCCAGCCGCCGACCGCGAGCGGCGGCAGGATGGCAAGCTGCAGCATGACGGTCGTGCGGTCGAGGGCGATGATGCCGACGACGGCGATCGTCGCGATTTGGATGACCAAGATATAGGGCTGGTAGACGGCGCGCGCCTCGATCTTCGGCCAGCCGCGGAGCTGGGTCCAGATGGTAGGCAGCACGCCGGAATAGCCGCCGATGCCGCCCAGGATACCGCCGAGGAAGCCGACGACTGCATCTGCCACGCGTCCGCCGCCGGTGATGACCGGCAGGCGCGGGGCGAGCAGGGCGTAAAGACCGAAGGTGGTGAGGAAGGCGCCGAGGCCGATCTTCATCACGCTGGCGTCGGTGCGTGTGAGCAGCCAGACGCCGAGCGGAATGCCGACTAAGCCAGTGACGATGAAGGGGCCGACGCGTTCGGCCTTCACGTGCGGCAGCAGCGGCCAGATTGTGCCGAGCTGCATCAACGTCGAGGACGCGAGCGAAAGGATCGCGGTGCGCACGGGGTCGAGCACGTGAAGCCAGATCGATGCGGCTGCGAGAACGAAGGCAAAGCCCGCACCGCCCGACGCGATCGCGCCGATCAATGCGCCGAGCCAGATGACGCCGAGCGTGCCCCAGGAATATTCGCTCAGCATATCAACCGGCGTTCAACAAAAACGCGAGGCCGACGCCGAAGCCGGCGGCAAGGCAAACCGAGACGACAGTCGCGGTGTGTTCGCGGAAGTCGAGAAACTCGATCGCCAAAATGCGCAGCCCCAGCGTCATGTGAATTGCCAGCGCAGTCACAATGCCGAACTCCGCGATCTTGATCAGCGGCGTCGCGGTGAATTTGAGGAAGCGCTCGAATTCGGACGCGCCCTTCAGCGCGCTGCCGAGCGCGAGGAAATGCAGCGGCAGAAAGAGCGCCAGCGCGATGCCGGAGAGGCGATGCAGCATTGCGGCGATGAAGCCGGGGCGCCGGTGTGTCGCGCGCATCACGCGTACACCGCATAAACGGCGCGGAGGCCGAGCCACAAGAGCAGCGCCATCACGCACGCCATCGCGATATCGAGCGAGCGCCCGCGCCAGCGTGTCCATTCGACGACGATATTGCGCAGGCCGATCGGCGCATGCACTGCGACCGCGACGACGAAGATCGCGTAGAACAACGCGAAGCCGAGATTGCCCTGTGTGCGGCCGAGGATCTCACCCGCCGTTAGGCCGCCGCGCACTGCATAGAGAATCGTCCCGAGATGCACCGCGATCGCGATTCCTAGCACTCCGGCGCTGAGACGCTGCGCGAGGAACATCACGGCGTTCACGGACGCCTCCGCACGCTCGCACGTTTGAGGCCGGCGATCGCGTAAGTCGGCGCGATGTGTTTCGGGCAGTATGACGTGCAGCTCATATGCGTGTGGCAGGAATGACAACCGCCTTTTTGCGATACCGCCTTGAGGCGCGAATCGTTGCCTTGATCGCGCACGTCGTTGACCAGCGTCCACGCGCGATTGAGCGCCGCGGGACCGAGGTAATCCTTCTCCCATTCGACGACGTCGCAGGCCGAATAGCAGACGCCGCAGCCGATGCATTCGATGCCGGCATTCGCAGCGATGCGTTCCGTTGTGTCCGGCTTGACGACCGCGAAGTCTTCCGGCGGCTTGTCGCCGGGTTCGAAGTATCCCTTCGCGCGCGCCCATTTGTCGAAGAATTCGGCCATGTCGACCGTCAGGTCTTTGATGACCGTGAGATTGCGCAGTGGCTCGATCGTGAGAGCGTTTCCGTTGGCGACGGCGGCGACCCGTGTGCGGCAGGTCCAGCGCGGCTTGCCGTTGACCACCATTGCGCAGGAGCCGCACATGCCGACACGGCAAGCGAAGCGATACGAGAGCGTCGCATCCTGCTCGCGCTGAATTTCGGTGACGACGTCGAGGATCGTTTGGTTTTCGCGGCGCGGCACCGCGAACGATTGGAAGCGGCCCTCGGCGGCACCACGCCAAACGTTCACGCGTAAATGCTCAGTCCGCGACACGATGAATTTCAGCTCCCGGGCAATTTGTGGATGTCGTCGAAGTAGACGTCTTTCCAGCTCGTCGGCTTTGTGGGAATCATCCCGACGCGCGCCATGTAGTCAGCGTATGGCATGATCTTTTTCGGCGTCAGCGTCCACTCGTTTTCCGGCGCGCGAATGATTTTTTCCGCGTCGGCAACCGGAAGCTTCGAATTCTCGGCTTTCACCCAGAGCGCCGCGACACCGGCAGGATCTTTCTTGATCTGTGCCATCGCGTCTTCTAGCGCCGCAACGAAAGCCTGCACGACCTTGCGATTCTCATTGTAGAATTTCGTCGTCGCCCAGACCGAGTTGAAGGTGTGCGGCCCGCCGAGCACGTCGTAGCTGTCGAGCACTTTGCGCACGCGCTTGTCCTCGAGTTCCTGATACTGGAACGGCGCGGACGTAAAATGCCCGCTGATCTCCGACTTGCCGGTCAGCATCTGCGACATGCCGTCCGGATGTCCGAGCGACACCGTCAGCGGCTCGAGCTTGAAGTGCTGACCGGGGCCGAACACTTTCTCGGCCGCCATCTGCAGCGTCACGGCTTGGATCGATACCTTCACGGCCGGGAGCGCGATGCGATCCTTGTCGGTGAAGTCCGCGATCGTCTTCACGTTCGGGTTGATCGTGTTGAGATAGAGCGGCATCGCGTTAATCGCCGCGATGCCCTTGATGCCGACATTGGCTTTCGTGCGGCCCCATGCCGTCAGCAGCGGACCGACGCCGCCGGATGCGATATCGAGATTGCCCGACAATATCGCTTCGTTCATCGGCGTGCCGGACGTGAAGCGCACCCACTCAGTCTTGATGTCGAGGCCGAGCTTTTTGCCGTGTTCTTCGAGAAGTCTTCGCTCCTCCATCACGGTGAGCGGCAGATACGATATTCCGAATTGCTTCGCGATGCGCACAGTCTGCGCGGACGCGGTCGCAATGAAAGCAGCGGTCAGCGCGGCGGCGACCATCGTCGTGCGGAGAAGTTTGCGCATTTTCTCGGCTCCCCTCGGCTTGCGGTTCTCGCGCCCGCTTAGCCTTAGTTTATAACGAGCATAAGATGCGTCGCAGCCGAAACCGTCAAGCGTGCGGCGCAAAAACAGGGGCAGGGCGTGAAACACGATAGTAACGAAGACGCGAGTGTCGCCGCATCGGCGATGCAAAACGCGCTGAAGCAGCGCTTCGGCGAAGATTTCGCCGTCGATCCGGAGATTTCTGGGCTGTCAGACCTTGCACGCATGGCGAGCCGCAAGGTCACGCGGCGCTATGCGGCGAAACCGGTGAGCGACGAGATGTTGCGCCTTCTCTGCGGTTGCGCGCTCTCCGCGCCGTCGAAGAGCGATCTGCAGCAAGGCGACATTCTCATCGTGCGCGATCGTACAATTCACGACGCGATTGCCGACATGCTGCCGTCGATGCCTTGGGTCCGAAACGCGCCCGTTTTCGTCGTTTTCCTCGCCAATGGGCGGCGTTTGCCGCAAATTTCCGGTTGGCGTGAGAAGCCGTTTCCAAACGATCATCTCGACGCATTCTTCAACGCGAGCGTCGACGCCGCCATCGTGATGACGAGCTTCATCCGCGCCGCCGAGGCCGCTGGACTCGGATGTTGTCCGATCAGCGTGCTGCGTGATCGCGTGTTCGATGTCGCGAAGCTGCTCAGTCTGCCGGAGCGCGTGGTTCCGATCGCGGGCCTCACGCTTGGCTGGCCGGAGGGCGAATCGCATATGTCGGCGCGGCTTCCACTTTCGGCGACCGTGCACATTGACCGTTTCGATGATGCTAATGTCAAAGAACATGTCGACGCTTACGATCGTCGTCGCGCGGCGATCCATGCACCGAAGCCGCGGCAGCCGGAGCGTTGGGGCGTGCCGGATCTGTATGGATGGTCGGAAGACAAAGCCCGCCAATATGCCGATCCGCAACGAGCGGATTTCGGCGCATTTGTGCGTGCCCAAGGTTTCTGTTTGGATTGAGGGAATAAGAAGAGGACTTCCATGTCAGACGTTGCATTTCTCTCCGCCAAGAAATTGGCCGGGCTTATTCGCCGCAAGAAGATCAGCAGTCTCGAACTCCTCAATCACTATCTGGACCGCATCGAGCGCCACAATCCGAAGATCAACGCCGTTATCGCGATGGATATTCCGTCGGCGCGCCGCCGCGCGCGCCTCGCCGACAAAGCGCTGGCGAAAGGCGAGGTTTGGGGGCCGCTGCACGGCGTTCCGATGACGTTCAAGGAATCCTACGACATCACGGGATTGCCGACGACGTGGGGCAATCCGGACTGGAAGGACAACATCGCGACGAAGAACGCACTGTCGGTCGATCGCATGCAGAATGCGGGTGTCGTCGTTTTCGGCAAGACCAACGTGCCGCTGATGCTCGCGGACTGGCAGAGCTACAACGACATCTACGGCATCACGAATAATCCGTGGGACGTGCGGCTCTCGCCCGGCGGTTCGTCGGGCGGCTCGGCGGCAGCGCTCGCGGCCGGATTCACGGGCATCGAAGCGGGTAGCGACATCGGCGCGTCGATCCGAAACCCCGCGCATTATTGCGGCGTCTACGGACACAAGCCGACGTGGAATCTGCTGCCGTCGCGCGGCCATGCGCCTCCGGGCGTCGTCTCGCAAGGCGACATTTCGGTGATCGGGCCGCTTGCGCGCAGTGCGGACGATCTCGCGATCGCGCTCGACGCGATGGCGGGGCCGGATGCGATCGAGGCAGCCGGATACAAGCTCGCGCTGAAGGCGCCAAAGCAGAAGCAGCTGCGTGACTTCAAGATTGCCGTCATGCTCGACGACAAGATGTCGACGGTCGACAGCGGCGTGAAGGATCGCATTCAGGAACTGGCGGATTTTCTCGGTAAGAAACGCGTCAAAGTCGACATGAAGGCGCGGCCGGACATTGATACGCGCAAGCTTCATGAAGTTTACGTCGCGCTGTTGCGATCGGCGACGTCGGGCCGGATGGCGCCCGAAGTGCTTGCCCGCAGCGAACGCATCGCGCACGAGGCGCCCGCGAGCGATCAGAGTTATCTCGCGCAGATGTCGCGCGCTAACGTGATGCCGCATCGCCTGTGGCTCGGCGTCAACGAGCAGCGCCACAAGATGCGGCTGAAGTGGGCGGAGTTCTTCGAGGACTACGACGTGTTGCTGTGCCCGGCCGCGGCCTCCGCCGCATGCCCGCACGATCACGTGGGCGAGCGCTTCGATCGCACGATCGAGGTCAACGGCAAGCAGGTGCCGACGACGGATCAGCTCTTCTGGGCCGGTTATTCATGCGTGACCTATCTGCCCGGCACGGTCGCGCCGATCGGCTTCACCAAGGAAGGCTTGCCGGTCGGCGTGCAGATTGTCGGTCCGCAGTTCAGCGACCGCACGACGATCGCGTTCGCGCAGATGCTCGAACGCGAGTATCAGGATTTCGTCGCGCCGACCGGCTACGATTGATTACTGCGGCGGAACGCCGGCGTCGGCGAGAACCTTGCGCCACTTGGCGACTTCGGCCTCAAGGTGACGCTGCAAGTCGGTAGGCCCGCGTTTGCCGGCCGGGAACAGTGCAGTGCCGAGATCCTCGAAGGTCTTGAGCACCTTCTCGTCCTTCAGCGCGACTTCGAGCGCCGCATTGAGTTTCTCGATGATCGGCTGCGCGGTGCCCTTCGGCGCGTAAAGCGCGTGCCACACAGTCACTTCGAAGCCTTTGATGCCGGACTCATCAACAGTCGGCGTGTTCGGAAGTTGCGGCGAACGTGCCAGCGACGTCACCGCATAACCTTTGATGTTGCCGCTCTGCAGATGCGGGATCGAATTCGTCGTCTGGTCGCATAGCACATCGAGCTGACCCGCGACGAGATCGTTCATCGCCGGGCCCGTGCCACGATACGGCACCTGATTGACCTTGGTGCCGAGCGCCTGCTCGAGAAAGATGTTGCAGAGATGCGAGCCCGAGCCGTTGCCGGCGGTGCCGAAGCTGATGTTGCGGCCGTCCGTCTTCACCAGCGCGAGGAACTCCGCAATGTCCTTTGGCGGTAGCGTCTTCTTCGCCGAGAGAACATACGGCCCGTAATTGACGAGGCCGATCGGCGCGAAATCGTTCACGGTGTCGTAGGTCAGCGACTTGTAGAGAGAAGCGCCGGCCGACAATGCGACGTGATGGATGAGCAGCGTGTAGCCATCGTTTTGTGCGCGTGCGACGCGGGCAGCACCCGCGGTTCCGCCGGCGCCCGAGACGTTTTCGATCACGACTGTTTGACCGAGCGTCGTCGTCATCGATTGCCCGATGAGGCGCGCGATGCTGTCTGATGGGCCGCCAGCCGCATATGGGACGATGAGCGTGATCGGGCGATCGGGATAATTTTGCGCCGATGCGGAGCCGGCAGCGACAGCCAACGCGAAGGCAAGAGCAACTCGAGCGAACATTCGTTTCCTCTCCGAGACCTGCGGCGTGTTTTTGTTATCGGAACCGCAGGGCGCGAAGCAAATCCCGAGAAGGAGTCTCGGGTCAAGTCCGCGCAAACACGAAAGTCGATGCGGTTGTTCTATTTCAGGTCGGACAAGTAGTGGAACTTATCCGTGCGGCACAGCGAGAAGCGCCATTCGACGGGGCGCCCCGATAGATCGATGCCGGTCCGGTCGATGGCGAGCACCGGTGTTCCGCTCTTGATGCCGAGCAAGGCGGCGTCGTCCGGCGGACACGCAATCGCCTTCAGGGTTTCGGTCGCTTGTGCGATGGTGACGCCGTATCGCTCGGCATAAAGACCGTAGAGATTGTTGGGCACCGGCTCGGCCGTGTCCAACTCCGGAAAGCGCGCCGCCGGGATGACGATCCGTTCCGACACGGCTTTCTCGCCGCTCAGCGAACGCACGCGCTTCACGACGATCACGTCGTCCGCCGTCGCGATCGCGAGTTTCTCGCTCATCTCGTCCGTTGCTTTGGTTTGCTCGACCGCGACGATTTCGCTGTCGGGAAATTCGCGGCCGCCGTCGTCGCGCGTGAGCTTGAAGAACTGGAACAGAATGCGCGCTTCGTCATGCGCGGCGACGAAAGTGCCGCGGCCCTGACGGCGCACGAGCAAGCGATCCGCCGTCATTTCGTCGAGCGCTTTGCGCACGGTGCCTTGACTGACGCCGAGTTCGTCGGCGATCTGAAACTCGCTCGGGATGATTTGGCCGGGCTGCCACGCGCCGGTCGCGATGCGACTGACAAGCCGCTCCTTCACCTGCCTGTAAAGCGGATGAAAGCCGACGCTTCGCTCTTTTTCAGTGCGGGTGAGTGTCATGCGGTCGTTCCGTTTGACAGCCTATCAGGTCTTATGTCTTATACAAGACTACAAAAACAGGCTGGCTAAACTTCCGGAGGAAGCATGAGTGCCCCGCATATTCTGGCGCATGAAAAGAAGGATACGGTTGCGGTCGTCGTTGTCGAGGGCTTGAAGGCCGGAACCGACATGCTCGGCGTCATTACGCACGACAATTCGGACTTCCGCGTCACCGCGAAGCACGACATTCCGATCGGCCATAAGGTCGCGCTCGTCGACATCAAGAAGGGCGATACGATCTGGAAATACGGCCAGGACATCGGCCTGGCGAAGGCGGACATCGCCAAGGGCGAACACGCTCACGTCCACAACATCAAAACGAAGCGCTGGTAGGAGAAACGAAATGTCGTTGATGGTCGCGAATTTCGATCTCGTCCAAGGCAAGCTCAAAAGCGTAAAAGGTCGCAAGATCGATGCAGAGGGTTTCAAGACTCCGACGGTCAAGCGCCCGAAGGGTAAAGCACTCGACAGCTTCATGGGCTGGCGCCGTGAGAACGGCCGCGTCGGCGTGCGCAATCACGTCATCATTCTGCCGCTCGACGATCTGTCGAACGCAGCGTGCGAAGCCGTCGCCAACGCCGTGAAGGGAACGCTCGCGATCCCGCACGCTTACGGCCGCCTGCAGTTCGGCGCTGACCTCGATCTCCACTTCCGCACGCTGATCGGCACCGGCTGCAATCCGAACGTTGCGGCTGTCGTCGTCATCGGCATCGAGGATCAGTGGACGAAGGTGGTCGTCGACGGCATCGCGAAGACCGGCAAGCCGGTCGTCGGCTTCGGCATCGAAGGTCACGGCGACATCGCGACGATCGCGAAGGCAAGCTATGTCGCGAAAGAGTTCATCCAGTGGGCGACCGAACTGCCGCGCGAGAAGTGCCCGGTGACGGACCTTTGGGTCTCGACGAAATGCGGCGAGAGCGACACGACGACGGGACTGTCGTCCTGCCCGACCGTCGGCAATATGTACGACAAGCTGATCCCGCGCGGCATTTACGGCGTGTTCGGCGAGACGTCGGAAATCACCGGCGCAGAGCATCTGTGCAAAGAGCGTGCGGCGACGAAGGAAATCGGCGAACGCTGGTACAAGATGTGGAAGTCGTATCAGGACGACGTCATCGAGGCGCACAAGACAAACGATCTTTCGGACTCGCAGCCGACAAAGGGCAACATCGCGGGTGGCCTGACGACGATCGAAGAAAAAGCACTCGGCAATCTCGAGAAGATCGGCCGCGAGTGCCGCTACATCGACATCCTCGAGCCGGCCGAAGAGCCCGCGAAGGGCCCGGGCCTCTACTACATGGATACGTCGTCGGCAGCGGCCGAATGCGTAACGCTGATGGCTGCGGGCGGCTACGTGATTCACACGTTCCCGACCGGCCAAGGCAACGTCATCGGCAACCCGATCGTCCCGGTGATCAAAATCTCCGGCAACCCGAAGACGATGCGCACCATGCCGGAACACATCGACGTCGACGTGTCGGGTGTGCTCAAGCGCACCGCGACGATCCCGGAAGCCGGCGATCAGCTGATCGAGACGATCGTGCGCACTGCGAATGGCCGCTTCACAGCTGCCGAAGCGCTGGGTCATCGCGAGTTCTCGCTGACGAAGCTCTACCGCAGCGCGTAAGTGCCGACCCTCTCGCTCGCCGACGCCGAAGACCTGATTGCCTCTGCGTTGCGCCGATGCGCAACGCGCGAGGACAATGCGCGCAGCGTCGCGCGGGCGCTCGTCGCGGCGGAAGCGGATGGGCAGAAGGGGCACGGTTTCTCGCGCGTGCCGAGCTACGCCAAGCAAGCGAAAGTCGGGAAAGTCGACGGCAATGCGGCGCCGTCGGCTGCGCTTCCGCGTCCGGGATTGATTGCGGTCGATGCCGCGCATGGCTTTGCGTTTCCGGCGCTCGATCTCGCAACCGAGATGCTGCCGGAGGTGACAAAGAGCCAAGGCATCGCGGCGGCGGCGATCAAGCGGTCACATCACTGCGGCGTCGCGGGGCATGTCGTCGAGAAGCTGGCTGGCGAGGGGCTCGTGTCGCTCGTCTTCGCCAATACGCCGTCCGCTATCGCGCCGGCCGGTGGATCGGTCGGCATTTTCGGCACCAATCCAATTGCGTTCGGTTGTCCGCTTGAGGGGCGGGCGCCGATCGTTATCGATTTATCTCTGTCGAAAGTCGCGCGCGGCGGCATCCTGGCCGCCAAACAACGCGGCGAGAAAATCCCGGAAGACTGGGCGCTCGATGCAGACGGTAAGCCTACGACCGACCCGGAAGCCGCGCTGAAAGGCACGATGGCGCCGCTCGGCGGGGCCAAAGGCGCGACGCTGGCGCTGATGGTTGAGCTGCTCGCGGCTGGTCTCACCGGGGCGCAGTTTGCCGCCGAAGCCTCGTCGTTCCTGGATTCCGACGGTCCGCCGCCCGGCACCGGCCAGTTGATCATCGCGGTCGACCCGCGCGCATTCGGGAGCGCGGCGCGGTTCGCGGTGCTCGCCGGAATGCTCGAAGCGCAGGACGGCGCGAGACTGCCGGGCGTGCGCCGTTATGCGCTGCGTGATAAGGCGCGGCGTGACGGCATCGTGATCGCGGACGCGCTCAAGGCAGAAATCCAAGCACTCTGAGGCGGTTAGGCCTCGGCCCGGATGCCGGAGCCGCGCTTAGCGGGTTTTCCCGCTATGCAGAAGCGTAATCGCTGCGTTGCGGTAAAGCCCTGATCTCATTCTTGGTATTCCACGGTATATAAGGGTCAACGACGCTGACCTATCGGAGTTGAGATGACTACCGCGACTTTTGCTTTCCTGCGCTCCACGAATGGTTCGCTCGGCGGCTATCTGTCGGCGCTGTTCGCCGGCATCCGCGAGGGTAAACAGATCGCTCGTCGCTATGACGCGCTGAACCGCCTTTCGGAAGCGCAACTGGCGAGCCTCGGTCTCAAGCGCTCGACTCTGGCGCAGGCTGCCGTCGACGGCGCCCGCTAAAGAATTTCCGGCCGCAACCTTTCGCGGCCTATCTCGTTACTTCGTTTCCTCCCAAGACTTGGGCCTCACTTCGGTGAGGCCCTTTTTTTGTTTGTCGATGCCGGTCAACCAGAACTCACAAGGTCCGCTTCATGCGGGCCATGACGGGGAAGTGGTGCCTTGCTCACACAAAGCCAGCACGAACAGCGACTAGACCGCCTGGAGATAGCGCCGGATCGGCTTGCCGGGCGTCAGCGCTTCGGCAGCTGCGACGATTGCGGCAGCGTCGATGCCATAGTGGCGATAAAGATCCTGCAGCGTGCCGGTCTGACCGAAATGCTCGATGCCGAGCGGGCGCACGCGGTGGCCATGCACGGAGCCGAGCCACGACAGAGTCGCCGGATGTGCGTCAACGACGGTGACAATGCCGCAGTTGTGCGGCAGGTCGCCGAGCAGGCGTTCGATGTGCGAGGTCGCGTGGACGAGACCTTTCTCGCGCGCCTTGCTCGCCGCAGTCCATCCAGCATTGAGGCGATCCGACGACGTGACGGCGAGGAGGCCGATGTCGCGGCGATCTTCCGCCATCATGCCGACGGCTTCGATCGCTTCCGGCGCGATCGCGCCCGAGTAAGCGACGACGACCTGGCAGTTCGGCCCCGGCTTGCGCAGCCAATAGGCGCCATCGATGACCGCTTGCTCATCCGCGTCGGTGAGCGTGCGCGTCAGTTGTTCGATCGGGCGCGTCGAGAGGCGCAGATACACCGAACCGCCGGTGTCGTCATGCAACCATGAACTCGCCGACGGCTCTTGGTTGCCGCCGCGCTGAATGTAGTCGAAGGCCCAGCGCATGATGATCGCAAGTTCGTCGACGTAAGCGGGCTCGAACGAGGCGAGGCCGTCTTGCGCCATGCCGATCATCGGTGAGTTGATCGATTGATGCGCGCCGCCTTCCGGCGCGAGCGTCAGACCTGACGGCGTTGCGACCAGGATGAAACGCGCGTCCTGATAACACGCGTAATTCAGTGCATCGAGACCGCGTTGGATGAAAGGATCGTACAGCGTGCCGACCGGCAAGAGCCGCTGGCCGTTGATCGCATGCGAAAGGCCGAGCGCGGACAGCATCGTGAAGAGATTCATCTCGGCGATGCCGAGTTCGAAATGCTGGCCTTTCGGCGAAAACTCCCAATTGTAGGTCGACGGGATGCGTTCTTTTTTGAACGTGTCCGCCATGTTCTCGCGCGCGAACAAGCCGCGGCGATTGACCCAGGCACCGAGATTGGTCGAGACAGTGACGTCCGGCGATGTCGTGACGATACGCTCCGCGTAGGGCGCATCGCTTTTGCCGATTTCGTTGAGCAGATTGCCGAAGCCGGCCTGCGTCGACGTCACCTTCTGCGGCGGCACCTCGAAGTGTTCCGGAATCGCGAAGCGCTCAGCCTTGTGGTTGGTGATGCGCGTCTTCAGCGGCGAGGCGTCGAGGAACGCCTGTAGATCGTTCTCCGAGAGCTTCAGACCCTCGAACATGTCCCACTCGTGACCTTCGCGCACGTTCATCAGCTTGCGGAAGGTTTCCATCTGCGTCGGCGTCATCAGGCCGGCGTGGTTGTCCTTGTGGCCGGCGAGCGGCAGACCGAAGCCTTTGATCGTGTAGGCGATGACGCAGACCGGGCGATCATGATCGATCGAGCCGAACGCATCGATCAGCGTCGGCAGATCGTGACCCGCGAGGTTCGTCATCAGGCGCGCGAGTTCATCGTCCGTGTAGCTTTCGATCAGGCGCGAGACATCGCCTTGATCGCCGATGTCGTCGTTGAGGCGCTTGCGCCATGCGGCGCCGCCCTGGAAGACGAGCACGGAGTAGAGCGGGTTCGGGCACGTGTCGATCCAGGTGCGGAGCGCGTCGCCGCCCGGGCGTTGGAAGGCTTCTTCGAGCAGCACCCCGTATTTGAGGATGACGACGTCCCAACCGAAGTCGCGGAACAGCGCTTCATAGCGCGCCCAGAGGCCCTCGCGCACGACGGCGTCGAGACTCTGGCGGTTGTAGTCGATCACCCACCAGCAATTGCGGACGCCTTGCTTCCAGCCTTCGAGGATCGCTTCGAAGATGTTGCCTTCGTCGAGCTCGGCGTCGCCCGCGAGCGCGATCATGCGGCCTTTCGGCGGCGTCTTGTCCCACTCGTGTGCGTGGACGTAATCCTGCACGAGCGCAGAGAAGAGCGTCTGGCCGACGCCGAGGCCAACCGAGCCGGTCGAGAAGTCGACGTCGACGGCATCCTTCGTGCGCGACGGATAGCTCTGCACGCCCTTGTAGCCGCGGAAATTCTCCATGCGCTCGCGCGTCTGCTTGCCGAGCAGATATTGGATCGCATGAAAGGCCGGACCGGCATGCGGCTTGACGGCGACGCGGTCCTCGGGACGGAGGATGTGGAAGTAGAGCGCCGTGAGGATCGTCGTCAGCGACGCAGTCGAGGCCTGATGGCCGCCGACCTTGAGGCCGTCGGTGCTCTCACGCAGATGGTTCGCATTGTGGATCATCCAGGCGGACAGCCACAGCACTTTGCGCTCCAAATCGCTCAGGATCGGCAACACGTGCGGGTCACGGCTCTTCGGCATGGCAGGCCTCTCGGGATGATCACGCGATCATACTGCCATCGCGTTCGCCTTTAATTGCGTTCTCAGCCAACGTATGTTCAGATATTGGCAGAATTTTCCAAGATTGACTGCATTAGCGATAGAAGCATGCCGCAAAAGTCAGTTTCGCTTGACGCGATCGACCTGAAGATTTTGGAGGCTTTGCAGGCCGACGGGCGTATGCCGCTGGCAAAGCTCGGCGAACTCGTCGGCTTGTCGCCGTCGCCGTGTCTGCGCCGCATCCGGATTTTGGAAGCGGCCGGCGTCATCGCGCGATACGTCGCGGTGCTCGATCAGCGCAAGGTCGGATTGCCGATCAGCGTGTTCGCGTCGATCAAGCTGGAACGGCAGGAAGAGCAGGCGCTCAACCGCTTCGCAAAGGCCGTATCGCGTTGGCCGGAAGTTCTTGAATGCTACTTGATGACGGGACAGCGCGATTATCTGCTGCGCATCGTTGTTGAGGATTTGTCCGCTTACGAACGCTTCTTGAAGGAAAAACTTACGCGGCACGCTGGCATTGCGTCGATCGAGTCGAGCTTCGCGCTTGAGCAGGTGAAATACACCAACGCGCTGCCGTTGGACTGAGCCTATCAGGTAGACACGGAAACTGACGGGTGAAAGACTGGCGCTTATTGCTCTTCTGATTTTCACCAAGGTCATTTCCATGAGCGCATTGCTTCGCACGCTGTACGGCTATCACGCTTGGGCCAACGCCGATCTGTTCGACAAACTCAGCACACTCGATGAAACGCAAGCGGCAGAGCGGCAAACAGCTCTTCGTCTGCTCAATCACGTGCTGGTCGTTGCGCGCATTTTCGCAGCGCATCTCTCCGGCACAGCGCACGATTACGCATCGAGCAACACGGAGGAAACGCCAACGCTCGATGAGTTGCGGGGAGCGTTCGCCGAGATCGACACTTGGTATCTCGATTATGTGTGCGGCGCTTCTCCGCACGAGCTGTCGGAGAAAGTTGCGTTCCGCTTCACGGACGGCGACGAAGGCATGATGACGCGCGAGGAGATGCTCGCGCATATCGTCACGCATTCCGGCTATCATTGCGGCGAAGTCGGGAGAGTGTTGTGGCAGCTGTCTGTGACGCCGCCGTGGGACACATTCGCGGTCTACCTGCATCACGCGGCGCCGGCGCGGCGAACGAAGGACATTACGGCTTCAATCGCCATACCGACGTGCGCTTGATCTCGTTGTCTTCGAGTTCACGGGTAACCGGGATGCGGTATTCGATGACTCGTTCGAGACGCTCCTGCGGCAAATAAGTCCGGCCTGGATCGCCGATGAGTATCTCCGCCCCACTCGCCTGATGCCGCTCGACGAAAGCGAGAGCGCGGCACGCCGTGTCCTTCTCGTAAAAAAGGTCGCCGACCAACACGATGTCGTAGCGGCTGATCGCCGGCGCGGGGGTTTCCAGCATGTCGTGGCCGACGATGTCGATGTAAGCGCCGTTAGTCTCGGCGTTCAGCGCCATGGCGGCGTGAGCGAAGCCATCGATGTCGTTGGCGATTACCGGGTTGGCGCCGGCAAGCGCGGCCGCGATAGCGACAAGGCCCGAGCCTGAAGCGAGGTCGAGCACGCGCGCCCGAAAGAATTTCTCAGGATTGTCGAGGATGTAGCGGGCGAGGGCCTGTCCGCCAGCCCAGGCAAAAGCCCAGAATGGAGGCGGCAGACCCATGGCGCCGAGTTCTTCCTCGGTCTTCTGCCAGAGCGGCACGGCTTCGTCGGCGAGATAGAGGGACATTTCCGGGATGAACGCCAACGGCTGCAGCCGCGTATTCGCCCGCACGAACGCGGCCGTTGGGTCGGCCCAGCGTAGCTCAGGCGGCGAAGACGTATCGTGCATCCGGCATATTCACCGTTCGTTCTTTTAAAGCAAATTTCCCGTTCATTTTTATCCCGTAGTGTCGGCGGCTGGCTCGGCCGGACGTCCTTTGAGCGTCACGCTGGCCGCTTACGTTGATTTTGCCGGTTATCCGCCCCAGACTTGAGGTCGGGTCGGGAACTGGCCGTCTTCCCGAATGGTTGTCTCCGGCGTGTGATGGAGTATTCGCGTGGCGCCCAGAGCAAATTGGAAAGGCTTCCTGAAGATCGGCGAACTGGTCTGCCCAGTCGCCCTCTACACGGCAGCCTCGAGTTCCGACCGCATCTCGCTGCACATTCTCAATCGCGATACGGGTCATCGCGTGAAGCGGCTTTATGTCGATAGCGACACCGGCAAGCCGGTCGAGAGCGAAGACCAGGTCAAAGGCTACGCGGTCGCCGAGAACGAATATGTCGTGCTCGAGCCCGACGAGATCGCGGCTGCCGTACCAGAAAGCACAAAGACGCTCGACGTCGAGGCTTTCGTTCAGGAAGACGACATCGACCAAGTCTACTTCGACAAGCCCTACTATCTCGCCCCCAGCGAGAAGCAGGGCGAGGAAGCTTTCGCGCTGATCCGGGATGGCCTGCGCGCGAAGAAGGTCGCGGCGCTGGCGCAGACGGTTCTGTTCCGCCGTATGCGCACGGTGCTGATCCGCGATAGCGGCAACGGCTTGGTCGCGAACACGCTGAATTTCGACTACGAGGTCCGCGCTGCCGCCGACGCGTTCGGCGATGTGCCGCCGCTCAAGATCAAGGGCGAGATGCTGCAGCTCGCCAAGCACATCATCGAGACGAAGAAGGGCAAGTTCGATCCGTCGAAATACGAGGATCGCTACGAGGCCGCTTTGACCGCAATGGTGAAAGCGAAGATCGAAGGCAAAGAGCTGCCCGTGCTCAAGGAGCGCAAGGCGGAGAATGTCGTCGATCTCATGGAAGCGCTGCGCATGAGCGCCGGCGTGAAGAAGAAAGAAGCCGCCGCGAAGAAGAAGGCGACGGCCAAGGTCGCGGCGAAGAAGAAGACAGAGGCGCCGCGCCGCAAAGCAAGCTAACGCGTCATGGCGCTCGACACCTATCGCAAGAAGCGCGATTTCTCGAAGACGGCCGAGCCGCGCGGCAAGAAGAAAATGCCGAAAAAGACCGGCAACAGCTTCGTCGTGCAGAAGCACGCTGCGCGGCGACTGCATTACGATTTCCGCCTTGAAATGGACGGCGTGCTGAAAAGCTGGGCCGTCGCGCGGGGGCCGAGCTTGGTGCCGGGGGAGAAACGCCTCGCCGTCGAAACGGAAGATCACCCGCTCGAATACGGCGATTTCGAAGGCACTATCCCGAAAGGCGAATACGGCGGCGGCAGCGTGATCGTTTGGGATCGCGGAACGTGGACGCCGGAATTTGACGCCGACTTCGGATACAAGAAGGGCCACCTCGAGTTCGAACTCGAAGGCGAGAAGCTTTCCGGCAAGTGGCATCTCGTGCGCATGGCGCGACGCCGCGGCGAGAAGCGCGACAATTGGCTGTTGATCAAGGTCGAAGACGACGCTGCGCGAACCGCGAGCGATCCGGACATCCTCGAAGAGTCGCCAGAATCCGTGAAGACGGGCCGTGTCGTCGAAGATCTCGACGGCGAAGCGCCCGGCTGGTCGTCGAAGACCGGCAAGATCGATCGCAAAGAGCCGGCCAAGAAGGCCAAGACGTCGAAGAAGAAGTCGGCTAAGGCTACAGCTGAAGCGCCGGGGACCCAGGCGGTTGCGCCGCAAGCCGTCGATCCCTCGCAGATCAAAGGTGCGAAGAAAGCCGCGCTGCCAAATGTCATCCCGCCAGCGCTCGCGTCGCTCGCCGAGAAGCCGCCGTCAGGCGATCGTTGGGTGCACGAAATCAAGTTCGACGGCTATCGTCTGATGGTCCGCATCGAAGCTGGGCGCGTGAAACTGCTGACGCGCACGGGGCTCGATTGGACGAAGCGTTTCGGCAAGGAGCTTGTCGCGGCGTTTCAGGATTTGCCAATCGGCAAGGCGATGCTGGACGGCGAAGTCGTTGTCGAGCGTGACAATGGCGCATCCGACTTCTCGGCGCTGCAAGCCGATCTCAGCGAAGGCCGCGGCGACCGCTTCATCTACTACGCGTTCGATCTGCCGTATATCGACGGTTACGATCTGACGGGCGCAAATCTCCTCGATCGCAAAGCCGCGCTCTCACAATTGGTCGGCGACGGTAGCGGCACCATTCGCTACAGCGCGCATTTCGAGGCGGACGGACCGACAGTACTCGAACACGCGAGCCGCCTGGGCCTCGAAGGCATCGTGTCGAAAGCATCTGACGCGCCGTATCGCGAAGGACGTTCGAAAAGCTGGCTGAAATCGAAGGGGTCGCTCCGGCAGGAATTCGTCATCGGCGGTTACGTGCCGTCGTCGACCTCACGTAAAGCAATCGGCGCTTTGTCGCTCGGCGTCTACGAGGATGGCAAACTCCGCCATGTCGGCCGCGTCGGCACCGGCTTCTCGCACAAAGTCTCGGAGCAACTCTTTACCCGCCTCGAACGTTTGCGCGGCGATAGTCCGTTCGCGGGCCGGCTCGATGCGGTCGCGGCGCGCGGCGTGCGTTACGTTCGTCCCGAACTGGTTGCGGACGTCGAATTCCGCGCCTGGACCGCCGACGGCAACATTCGCCATGCATCGTTCCGGGGTCTGCGCGAAGACAAGGACGCCGACGACATCGTCTTGGAGACGGGCATGCCGAAAGCCGCGAAGACTGCAAAAGCGAAGAGCACGCCGGATGTGACGCTCACGCATCCGGATCGCGTTTATTGGCCGGACGAAGGCGTCACCAAGCAAGGTCTCGCCGACTACTATGCCGAAGTCTGGGATCATATGGCGCCTTTCATCGTCGGGCGGCCGCTTGCGCTGCTGCGCAGCCCGGACGGAATCACGGGCAAAGGATTTTTCCAGAAGCATGCATGGAAGGGCCTCAACAAGAGTATCGACCTCGTGCCGGACCCCAAGGAGAAGGGCGAGGAGCCGCTGATCGCGATCCACGACCTCACCGGGCTCACGGCGTTGGTTCAGGCAGCGGTGCTCGAAATTCATCCCTGGGGTTCGACCGTCAAGGATTGGGAGCATCCCGACACGCTGATCCTCGATCTCGATCCCGGCGATGGCGTTTCCTGGCAGGAGATGATCGCGGCCGCGCATGAGGCCAAGGAACGGCTCGAGGCTGTCGGCCTTGCGGCTTTCGTGAAGACTTCCGGCGGCAAGGGCCTGCATGTCGTCTCGCCGCTGAAGCCGAAGGGGGCTTGGCCGGACCTGAAGGAATTCACCAAGGCGATGGCGGATGCCATGGCGTCGGACAGTCCGAACAAATACGTCTCGACGATCGCGAAAGCGAAGCGGGGCGGCAAAATTCTGATCGATTACTTGCGAAACCAACGGGGACAGACGGCGGTCGCCGCCTACTCGACCCGTGCCAGGCCAGGGGCTGCCGTATCGATGCCGCTCGCCTGGGATGAGCTATCCAGCGTCGGCCCCGCCTACTTTACGATCGTGAACGCGCCGCAACGTCTGGCTGCACTCAAACGCGATCCATGGGCAACGTTTCGTAAATCCGAGGCCCCGCTGGCGATCAAAACTTCAGCGAAAAAGGTGCGCAAATAGCCTTTTCATGCGCTTTCGGTACTGCGCGGCCTTCGTTCGTAAACAACTAATGAATCGATGGCCCTGGATTTTGCGAAGTATTCAGCCTCGCTTGATACGCCCGCTCAAGTTTTTACACGTATGACGTGCATTCCGGAATCCTGCTGGAGGGTTCCAAGAGGTGCGTGCGTCTATGTCGGTCCTAGCGATCGATGCGGCCGGGGCCGAAAATAGCAAGAAAACCCCCAACCGCGTCACGTCTTACATCACCTTCGTTCTGCTCGCGATTGTCAGTGCGGTAGCGCTCGGCGGTCTGCTGCGGATCGAGTCGGCTTACAAGGACGTACAGCAGTTGAGGTCAGCTGCGAGCCTAGCTCGCACGGCCGTCGACGCGGTTTCCGAAGCCGACCGGACAGTCCTCCAACTTCTCGCGAAGCAAAACGAGAGCCCGGATCTCGGGTCGCTGACGCTGGCGGCGCGAGCCGCCGATCTCAGCATCGCGCAATTCCTCAAGGCAGTCACCGATCCGACGACGCTCACCGTGCAACGGGACGCCGATACATTTGCGAAGCGCATCGATGAAATTGCGGCGGCGCTGCGAACCAGCCGCTACGATCAAGCGCGGTCGATATACAACGACCAGAATGTCGAGGCACTGGCCGAAACTCTGACCGGCATTCTAAAGTCTGCAGCCGATCGGCGCGTTGCAGCGATCACCGTTTTGCAACGCGATATCAGCAGCCTGACGACGTGGATCTTGGTTCTGCAAATCGTCACTGGCCTGATCTGCATCATCGCGTTCTTCCTCGCTTCACGCAAAAGCCGTCGTGACTCGCTCGATCGCGAACTCGCTGTCGCAGCTACAGACGCGTCTCGCCAGCAGCTCTCGCACCTGTTCGCGATGACGGACATGTTGCAGAGCGCGAGCGACCTTGAAGACGCGAATGAGCTCTTGCGTGCGACAGCCATTAAGCTGTTGCCTACCGGTCTCAGCGGCGCGCTCTATGTCTTTAGCAACTCGCGCGATCGCTTGATGCTCTCGACGACTTGGCTGCGCGGCGACGATGCGCCGGAACTGCCGAAGCAGATCGGGCTGCAGGAATGCTGGGCGTTGAAGCGCGGCAAACCGCATATCAACGGCGATCAGAAGCACACATTGCATTGCCAACATCACGGCAAAAGCGAAGTCGCGCTCGAAATCCCGATGATCGCACGTGGTGAAATTCTTGGCCTCTTGATCATTCAGAGCCGGGACGAAAACGGCGAGCAGATTCTCGAGAAGAACCGCAACATCGCGCTGGCGCTTGCCGACGCAATGTCGCTGGCGCTGTCGAACATCACGCTGCGCGACAAGTTGCGCAGCCAGGCGCTGCGCGATCCGCTGACGGGTCTCTACAATCGCCGTTACATGGAAGATGCCCTGGAGCGCACCGTGCTGCTCGCCGAACGCGAGAAGACCGCAGTGTCCGTGATCATGATCGACCTCGACAACTTCAAGCGCCTCAACGATCAGTTCGGTCACGCCAAGGGCGATGCCGTGCTCCGCGACACGGCCGCGGCAATCCTCGGCCAGCTCCGGGAGACCGACATCGCGTGCCGTTACGGCGGCGAAGAGCTTCTCGTTGTCCTGCCGAGCTGCAGTATCGAAGTGGCCGCTGCCAAAGCCGAGCGGATGCGTTCCAGCATCGCGTCGTTCACTGTCGCGAACGGGCCGGAAATCTCGGCCTCGTTCGGTGTTGCATCCTATCCGGCAACCTCAGTGACGACGAAAGAGCTGCTGCTGCACGCCGACTCGGCGCTTTATTCAGCCAAACAGAAGGGCCGCAACCGCGTCGTGCGCTACGATGGCGATGACCTCGTGATCCACGCGACGTTGCCGTCACCGCTGACGCTGATGGCCGCAGAGTAGTTCAGCGAAGAGATCGAATCGTGTCGGCAGTCAGCCGCTCGATCACGTCGACTTTGAATGCATTGTTTTCAAGCGCGCGAGCAGACGACTGCTCCTTGGCATCTGCGCCGTATCCTTGAGCGTAAAGAAGGCCGTTGCTGAGCCCCGCGGCTTTGGCCGCAGCCAAGTCCGCAGCCTTGTCTCCGACTATGACGGACTTTACGAGATCTAAGCCGATATCGGCAGCGGCTTCGAGAAGCATGCCGGGGTTCGGCTTCCGCCACGGATGATCGGCCACGCCGAGTGGGCCTTTGCCGCTGTCGTGGAAACCGCAAGCGTAAACGAAGTCGATGGTCGCGCCGTACGCCGCAAGGTCATCGTACGTTCGAGTCATCACGCGCGCGAACGCCGTCCAGTCGAAATAACCGCGCGCGATGCCCGACTGGTTCGTGACGATAACGACGGGACAATCCAGCTGGTTGACCGCTGCTATCGTCTTCGCGACGTCGCCATGCAGGCGCACGTCTTTCGGATCGGCGATGTAGTTCTTCTCCTCGATCACGACACCGTCGCGATCGAGAAACAACGCCGGCTTGCCGCGGAAGCGCTCGGCATTATGCGCGCGCGCTTCCGCCCAGCAGCCGATCGCGTCGCGTAGGAATGGTGAAACGCTCATCTGAAGCAGCGTCCGAAGTTCGTACTAAACCGCACGGTTATTTCTTCTTGGCTCCGGCCGCGATCGACTTCTTCAGCGCATCCATGATGTTGATGACATTGCCGGATGTTTCGGGCGCCGGCGCGGCCTTCGTCTTCGCGCTACGCTTCTTGCCCTTCTGCTTGTCCGCGATGATGTCGAGCAGACGATCCTGCACGGGATCGTCGACCATTTTTGGCGTCCACTCTTTGGTGCGCTCGTCGATCAGCTGCTTCACGAGCGGCATCAGCTTCGAGTCAGGTTTGCTCGACTTCATGTCGCCGAAATACGCATTCGGATCGCGCACTTCCTCGCCATAACGCAGCGTCCACAGCACGATGCCATTGTCGCGCGGCACCAGCATCACGGCGCGCTCTCGGCGGTACATCACGAGCCGCGAGATCCCGACCATGTTGGTCGCCGCCATCGCGTCGCGAATGACGGAAAACGCCTCTTCGCCGACTGGATCGTCCGGTGTGAGATAGTGCGGTTTGTCGTACCAGATCCACTCGATGCTCTCGCGCGGCACGAACATGTCGATGTCGATTGTGCGCGTGCTCTCGAGCGCGACCGCATCGATCTCGTCGTCCTCGAGCTGGACGTATTCGTTCTCGGCGCGCTCATAGCCGCGCACTTCGTTGTCCTGATCGACAGGCTTTCCCGTCTCGGAGTCGACGTATTGGCTGACGACACGATTGCCGGTTTTCCGGTTCAGCGTGTGGAAGCGGACCTTTTCGTTGTCCGTCGTCGCGGGCACCATCGCGACCGGGCAGGTCACGAGCGACAGCTTGAGGTAGCCCTTCCAGAATGAACGCGGCGGCATGTCGTCTCCGGGATGTCTCCCAAGGGATTCGGCCGCGATTCTATCAGGCCGCAGCAGCCGTGGCGATGACCTCGGCCAGGACCTGCTCGCGCTTGGCCGGCGAGCGGGTCGCCCGCAGCGCGTCGGCGAATTCTTCCAAGACGCCCTCCTCGAAGGCGGCGACCACCGTCTCGTGGACGTAGCTTTTTGCGCAGATCGCGGGTGTGTTGGAAAGATCCTCGGCAGCGGCCCGGATGGCTTCCAGCACCTGGCTGCGCCGAGCGCGTTTCGAGGTCGCCGGGGTTACCTTGGCGAGCGCCTCGAGCACGCTGACGGACGCAAGAAGCGTGCGAAAGTCCTTCAATGAAATGCGTGTTTCGGCAATCTCACGGAGGAATACGTTGACTTCGCGTGCCGTCACCATGCGGACGTCGCCGGCCTCGTTGCGGAATTGGAAGAGGCGGCGGCCCGGCACTTGGCGGAGCACCGCGAGCGCCTCGCACAGGCGAGGTGCCGCAAAGCTCTTCACGACGTTTTTGCCGCCCTTGGCGCGGAATTTCAGCGTGATCGTGTCGCCCTGCACACTGACGTTCGACTTCAGCAGCGTCGCTGCGCCGCGCGTGCCGCGCAGCTTCGCGTAGCTTTCGCTGCCGGGCCGGATGGCGCTACGCGCGACAAGATCGACGACGGCGGCAAGCGCCAACGCGCGGCTTGGTTCGGCTTCACCAAGATAACGACCGACGGCGCGGCGGATACGTGGCAGCGCTTCGGCGAGCCGCGCGAGGCGCGCGGATTTGCGCATCTCGCGGACCTTCTGCCAATCCGGATGATACCGATATTGCAAACGTCCTGCGGCATCGCGCCCGATCGCCTGAATGTGGGCGCGAGGGTCCTCGGCGTAGAGCACGTCTTCGTAGGCGGGCGGCACCGCGAGGCTTTTCAGACGCGCTAGGGTCTCGCGATCCTTGATCGTGATGCCTTTGGCGGTCTGGTAGCTGAAGCGCTCACCGAGCCGCCGGCGGCGGATGCTTAGGGTTTCGGCGGCGACGTGTTTAAGTTTAAGGCTCCGCGCGAGCTTGCGGGTATTGGCGTCGGGGGCGGGCAGGGTCTCGACAAGCGCCATGGTGGATACTCCACGGCAGATAAGCGCGAGCACGGGTATTGGTTCCCATGAATCTGGTCGACTTGACACAGGCAGGTTCCGCGGCCGACTAAACCTCACGTTCGATGCCGGAGTAGGCTGTCACTGTCCGCGCAATTCCATCTTTCAGGCCAATCCGCGCCTGCTAGCCCAGCGCACTGATGCGTGAGACGTCTTTGCGCGGCGTTTCATCCGGCTTGGTCTTGTCGTATGCGAACTGGCCCTGCCATCCGACCATTTCGGCGATGACTTCGGCTAGTTCGCGGATCGTGATGTCGGTTCAAGTGCCGATATTGAGCGGCGTCGGACCGCTGTAGTTCTTCATAAGATAGACACACACGTCGGCGAGGTCGTCGGCGTGCAATGATTCTTGGCGCGGCGTGCCGATGCCCACAAAGTCACTCTATTTTTACCAGCGCGCTTGGCATGAACGATCTTCGCGATCAGCGCCGCCATCACGTGGCTCGATCCTGAATCGCGGTTGTCGTTCGGGCCGTAAAGGTTCGTCGGTTGCGCCGAGATGAAATCGGAACCGTGCAGCCGATAAGCCTGACAGAGTTTGATGCCGGCAATCTTGACGATGGCGTACCACTCGTTGATCGCCTCAAGCGGACCGGTGAGCAGGACATCTTCGATCATCGGCTGAGGTGCCAACTTCGGATAGATGCATGTGGAGCCGAGAAACAGGAGCATGCGCACGCCGACAGCGTGAGCCGCGCGAACGACGTTGAGTGCGATTGCGAGATTTTGGTCGAGGAAATCCGCCGGGTAGGTGGAGTTCACGAGAATGCCACCTACCTTGGCCGCCGCGGGTACGATCGCGTCCGGGCGTTGAGCGTCAAGCCTACGCTCGGTTTCCGTTTGACTGGTGAGGTCCGCGTCCTGGCGTGTCGCCGTAAGGACTCGAAAGAGAATTACGTGCGGCCCTCAGCGGCAACGGCGTCCGGCGCATCAGACATCGCGGAACAACCTCTTGTGTTCTTCCAGCACTTCCACGAGGTCGCTTTCGACCATCTCGCGGACGAGTTCCGGGAAGGGCGTGCTGTGCGTCCAGCCGAGTTTCGTCCGGGCCTTGGTCGGGTCGCCTACAAGTTGCTCGACCTCGGTCGGACGGAAGTAGCGCGGGTCGACCGCCACCAGGACATCACCCGTCTTGGCGTCGACCCCTTGTTCTTCGAGATCCTTACCGCGCCAGACGATCTCGCGGCCGATGTGGCGGAACGACAGCTCGACAAATTCGCGAACGCTGTGCATCTCGCCGGTCGCGAGGACGTAGTCGTCGCCTTGCTCTTGCTGGAGTATCAACCACATGCCCTCGACATAATCGCGGGCGTGGCCCCAGTCGCGCATCGCGTTGAGGTTGCCGAGCAGGAGTTTATCCTGCAGGCCATGGTGAATGCTCGACACTGCGCGTGTAATCTTGCGCGTCACGAAGGTTTCGCCGCGGTGCGGGCTCTCGTGGTTGAACAGGATGCCGTTCGAGCCGTGAATGCCGTAGGCCTCGCGGTAGTTCACCGTAATCCAATAGCCGTAAAGCTTCGCCACGCCATAAGGCGAGCGTGGATAAAACGGCGATTTCTCGCTCTGTGGTATCTCGACGACCTTGCCATAAAGCTCGGACGTCGAGGCCTGATAGAAGCGCGTCTTCTCGGTCAGACCAAGAATGCGCAGCGCCTCAAGGATGCGCAGCGTTCCGGTGGCGTCCGCGTTGGCGGTGTATTCGGGTGTTTCGAAGCTGACGGCAACGTGCGACTGCGCCGCGAGGTTGTAAATCTCGTCCGGTTGGATCGACTGGATCAGCCGGATCAGGTTTGTGCTGTCCGTGAGGTCGCCGTAGTGAAGATAGTAGGGCGTTCCGTTCTCAACCGCATCGTGAAGAAAGCGATCGACACGCGACGTATTGAACGAGCTCGAGCGGCGCTTCACGCCGTGAACCGCATAGCCTTTCGCGAGCAGAAATTCGGTCAGATAGAAGCCGTCTTGGCCCGTTGCACCCGTCACAAGCGCCGTTTTCATAGCAGCCTCTTAATATTCCGATGTCGTCGCTTTAGGAATTATGTTCTCGTTGGCAAGAATTTTCCTGCGTTTCGATCCTCAGTAGCGGACTATTGAATGCAGGTAATTTCCGCCACCAAACCGTTCAGTCTCGGCGGACATCATCATCGCTCGCCTATCCAAAATAGGCCGGCAACACGGTTGCTGGAGCGCCGTCCATCTTCACGCGCCCGTGTTCTAACCAAATAACGCGATTGCAATTGGTTTCGAGGAGTTCGCGCGAATGACTAGCTAGAACGAGGATCTTCGTCGCGTCAACGACATCGCGCATCCGCTTTTCGGCACGCTCCTTGAAAGCCTCATCCCCAGTTGAAAGCCATTCATCCATGATCAAAATTTCCGGACGGATCGCTGTTGAAACCGCAAATGCAAGGCGGAGTTGCATGCCACTAGAGTAGGTACGAAACGGCATTTCCAAAAAGTCACCCAAGCCCGAAAAGCTAGCAATCTCATCCCTACATTTAGCCAGCTCGTCGGCCGTCATACCCATCATGACAGAGCGCAGGCGAATATTTTCGTAGCCGGAAGCTTCGGGATCAATGCCTAGCGAGATATTGATAAGCGACACGCAATTGCCGTCGATCTTAGCGCTGCCCCTTGAGGGATAGTAGATGCCTGACAACACCCGCAGAAGCGTTGTCTTACCCGAACCGTTGTGGCCGATCAACCCAATGCGCTCTCCCTCTTTAAGAGTAAGTGAGAGACCATTTATTGCGCGAACTACGACATGACCATCGTGCCGACGATCAATTGCGCCACCGGTAGCAACACTCAACATGCGGTTTTTCAACGACCTGCTTGGGGCGTTGTAGACAGGAAAATCGACCGAGACGTTGTCGAGGAGAACTAGCGCCATTGACTATTACAACCAGTACGCAATTCGGCGGCGAAATGCACCGAACATTCCAGCAGCTGCGATAGTCCCAATGAACAAAAGGCCGAGGCAGAAAATCCAAGAGCGCCCAGACAACGGGTTGCCCAAAAGCGGGTCACGCACGATCGCAATGAGATGCAAGAATGGGTTGAGCTCAAGTAGGCGACTTGGCGCACCAGTAGGTAACGCTTTTGGCATCCAAACGATTGGAGTTAAATAGAAAGAAACTTGGAGGAAGTTTTGGATGATTTGGGTCATGTCGCGAAACCGCGTGCAAACAATCGCCAAAACCATCACCATCCAAAGCAGATTAAGCGACAGTAATATAATACCAGGAACTGCGAGGATTGTTGTCCAGTGGAAAGATGCGCCGACAGCCAACATGACTAACGGTAGGATTAGAATATTATGTGCAAGAATGAAAAGGTTACGCTCAACGGTGCGCAGGATGTGGGTCGTTAGGGGCATCCTGACTTGAAGGATAATCCCTTCCGAAGCAATGAACGCCGTACACCCTTCGGTTAGGCATGAAAGAATAAACCCCCAAACGATCATGCCCGCTGTCAAGAAAGGCAAGAATTCCTGCATCGGGGTGCGGAAAAGGGTGCCAAAAACAAATCCAAGCGCTCCCACCAACACAAGCATGTTGATTGATAGCCAAAACGCTCCAATCCGAGACCTATTGTATCGCTGTTTGATGTCCTGTGTTGCAAGCGTCGTTGCCAAATGGCGGCGTTGCAGGGCTCCACGAAAATCTTCGATGGCACGTTGCCATATCGTATCCGTCATATCACCCTGTCGGCATCCCTTGAGGTGCAGCATAGCATTATCCGCTAACGCGGCTTTGCGACCCCGCGGTTCCAAGACGTCTAATCCAGTCTACATCCGCTTGCAATTCACTAAGGCTACTGACTAATGCGGCCGCTAGAACCCATCAGCAGAGAAACGCTGATCACGAGCTCTGCTTAGTGGAATACGGGCTTTCACTCCCTTCGCTGCAGTTAGCGGACTTCTGCACTAATGCAAGCAGACCCAATGTGGTGTTTGAGTTACGCGAAACTCATAAGCTAGACCATCGTTGGCTCGTCGCTGAGCTATAGGGAAGTGACACCGGCGCAACAGCCCGATGGCATACGTTGACACTGATCGAGACGAATGACTGAGAATTACCGCCCACGCCTCGCGCTTGATATGTATGTGCTCGAACAAGGGCTCAAAACGGGTATCCACCGCGTTTGCGATGAACTGTTTCCGCGCATTGCGAAATCACCGCAATTTCGCACAACGTTAGCTTTCAGAAACGGTGGCGAATCGACCGCGTGGCAGTTTTCTTCTTGCGCTCAAACAACCGCTGAACAGAGCAGATTGACAACGAAACGGCTGAGGGCATCTCAAGATATTTTGCTCTCGCCGTTTGGTGTAGCACCACCTTCATGGTTGGAGGACCGCAGCGTTCTTCACGCGCATATCGTTTACGATCTAATAGCGATCAAGCATCCCGAATTCTTTACGCATGAGGCAGCCGCCGAGGTGGCGAGCATAATCGATAGCTTAGACGATGACACCGAGATCTTCGCCATCTCGAATTTCACTAAACAAGATTTGCTGTCCGTTAGGCCGGATTTGGCGCCGCAACAAATCACTGTCATCCCGTTAGCCGCAGGCTCGTCGTTTCAGCCAAATTCGTCGGACGTAGATCGAGCTGCGATGCGTCGCAAGTACCAGATACCAGTTGGTTTGCCATACGTACTCAGCGTTGCAACGTTGGAAGTTAGAAAGAATCTGGAGCAAGTCGTTTCGACTTTTGCGGAATTTCTTGATGAGAATCCGCACAGCAATCTACATCTTGTGCTTGCCGGGATGAAAGGTTGGAAGCTCGAGAAATTTGAGTCTGCGCTTTCTGAATCGAGATGGCGCGATCGAATCATCATCACAGGGTTTGTCGATGAGGAAGACCTGTCTGCGCTCTACAGCGATGCTTTGTGCTTTATTTACATGTCTCTTTACGAGGGTTTTGGGTTGCCTCCTTTAGAGGCGATGTCATGCGGTACCCCCGTTATTTGTTCTGCCAACTCATCTCTTCCAGAGGTCGTAGGCGATGCAGGCCTCTTGATCGTTGCTGAAGATAAACGCGCAGTTCGCGATGCGTTCAGATCGATCGTTTTCGATGCTGAGCTAAGACGATCGCTTTCTGAGCGAGGTTTAGCACGCTCCAAGCTATTCAATTGGGATGTAGCTGCGCAACTGGTGGTGGAACGACTCGCTCACGCGCACCAGCGTCATCTCCTGCGCCCCATTAACCTTCCACCGCGAGGTGCGTGGCCCGGTTCTTCGGTCCGAAAAACTCGTTCAGTTAGCGGCGCAAACATTGCCAACTTGGACGTGCGTGTTAACGGCTCAATCGGCCCAAGTTTTTCGGTGGGAGCGAGCAGACCGCACGGCGAGCGAAACTGGCCAATGTGGTCGGATCGGTTGCAAAGTGATGAGGGCCT
Source organism: Variibacter gotjawalensis (assembly GCF_002355335.1). Lineage (GTDB taxonomy): Bacteria > Pseudomonadota > Alphaproteobacteria > Rhizobiales > Xanthobacteraceae > Variibacter > Variibacter gotjawalensis. The sequence goes on along the minus strand of NZ_AP014946.1, from coordinate 136,481 downwards.
GTTGGCCGAGGGCGGTCGCCGATTGGTTCAGCCGTTGGCGAAATTGTCGTCGAATCCTCTCGTGAGCTATGTCACTATCGTTCGAAACAATGCTGCCACGCTTTCGCGAGCAATCGAAAGCGTGCGGTCGCAAACTTACCCACTTGTCGAGCACGTCATTCTCGACGGAGCATCTACGGATGACACGCTCCAGGTCATTCGTCGCTATGACAGGGAGATCGACTATTACGCATCAGCGCCTGACACCGGGCTGTATAATGCCTTGAACAAAATAATTCCGCTTGCGCGGGGTGAACTAATTTGCGTGCTGAATTCCGATGACTGGTTAGAGCCCGATGCTGCGAAGACTGCGGTGAATCGCATTTCCACCAAATCGGGTGCCAATTTACTTTTGACGGCAGCGCGAGTTGAGACGCTTGATGGCCCGCTGGCTTGGCCGCCTGCGTTCGTTCACCCGGGTTCATATTTCAAATGCGCTAATGTCTGTCACAACGGCATTTATGCAACGAGAAGCGCTTACGAAGCCTCCGGCCCCTATGATGAAACGTTGAAGATTGCTGCGGATTTTCAGTGGATAATGGATTGCCTAGAAGCGGGGGTTCAGTTCGTTTACACGAACGAACGGACGATTAACTTTTCGCTCGGGGGTGTCTCAGGCAATGTCCGCGCACACCGCGCTGAATGCATGCAAATTTTAGCGCGGCGCTTTGGCACACTGAGTGAGGCCGAGATCAAGACTCTATCGGATATTTTCTTTGTCTTTCGGAATGCAGTTGATGAATCCGAAATGATCACTGATCGAGATTTGTTTGTGCGAGAATCGTTCGTTCGCCATGGAGCAGATCGCGACCTGCTCAATGTTCTGGCCTGGGCGCTAGTTGATCAGCCACAACATCATTTAGTCGGCGCCGCTCCCTTCTCAAACATGATACTTGCGGCGAAAATACTCCTTCGCGACCGGTTGCTGCCGTATCCAAGATTCTACATGCTCGCGAAGTCTGCCTTTAGGTACATCCGAAGGAGGCCTTAGTTGGCAAAGATCGCTTACGTCGATCATTCGTTTCACAAAATTACGCAGTCGACGGCGTTTCTGCCAGACCTTTTGCGGAAGCACGGCCATGAAGTCGTCCCGTTCTGGGATGAAGCATGGCAGGGGGGGGCTGCGATTGAGTGGGAGCAAGTTCGCGGGCACGATGTCGTGCTGATGTTCCAGTCTTTCTGTCCGCCACGCGGGACCATTTTCAGTTTGGATCATCCAAACGTCACATACATTCCAATGCTTGATCAGTTCGGCCAGTGGCGCGGAGCGACTGGTAGCTTGTCAGAATTTTGGCGACCGTTTGAAGGCGCTAAAGTGTTGAATTTTTCCAACGCTCTTCACTCGCTGACACTTGGCTTTGGAATTGCGAGCTTTTTCGCCCGATATTTTCCACCGCATGAAGATCAGGTAGCAATTCCGACTGAAGGCTTGCATGGGTTTTTTTGGTTGCGGAGGGAGAGCGAACTGCCTTGGGCTACTGTTGCAAGACTGATCGGAAATACCAGGTTCGATAGCTTCCATTTGCACTTCGTCACCGACCCGACGACACCTAACGCCACCCTGCCAACCGCAAGAGAAATCTCGCAACACAATATCACGATGTCGCAGTGGTTCGAGCGAAAGTCGGAGCTTGATGCTGTCGTCTCGCGCGCCAACATCTATTTCGCGCCTCGTCTCGCAGAGGGAATAGGCCAATCATTCCTTGAAGCGATGAGCCGTGGTCAATGCGTCGTCGCTCCAAACCAAGGCACCATGAACGAATACATTCTACCGGGTACCAACGGCCTGCTATATGACGAGAAAACACCAAAACCTCTCGATTTTTCAAAGGCGGTTGAGTTAGGGCGGTGTGCAGGTCAGAGCGTGGCAGCAGGCCGAGCCAAATGGGTTGATTTGGAACAAGCTATTGTCAAATTTTTAACCACACCAAGCCGTTCGTATTATGAGCGGATTGGCAACTCCCGCCAGCAGTCATCAACTTGGCATGTTGCTAGCAGAGTGATGACAAAGTTTAGAACTTTGGTCCAAAACAGAACATAGAAGAGCTTATCATGATCAAGGTGTTTGTAGCGGGACATCGGGGGCTCGTTGGCACAGCCACAACCCAAGCGCTTGCTTCGAGCGGGAAGTATGAAATTGTAACGCGAGCTCGCGCTGAACTTGATCTTAGCGATCGAGTGGCAACGCGCGATTTTTTTATGTCGGCGCGCCCAGATTTTGTTGTTATGAGCGCAGCAAGAGTTGGAGGTATCCTGGCAAACTCTAACTTTCCAGTCGAATTCCTGCACGAGAATTTGGCTATTCAGCTGAGTGTCTTCGAAGCCGCTCATGCTTCTGGTGTAAAGCGGATGATCTTCTTAGGATCATCCTGTATTTATCCGCGCGACTGTGCTCAGCCGATCAAAGAAGAGTATCTTCTGACCGGTCCGCTTGAGGCGACAAACCGACCGTATGCTCTCGCAAAGATTGCCGGCGTTGAAGCTTGCTGGGCTTTCAATAGGCAGCATCAGACAGCTTACCTAGCAGTGATGCCGACGAACCTTTACGGCCCGGGCGACAACTATCATCCAGATCATTCGCATGTGCTCCCTGCACTGATCAGGCGCTTTCACGAAGCACGTATGTCGTCGGTGGATGCGGTGACGGTCTGGGGTACGGGAAATCCGCGACGAGAGTTCATGTATTCCGCCGACATGGGCAACGCTATCGCGTTTCTTCTCGACCTTCCGCTGAAACAGTTCGCGAAACTAACCGCACCGGATGCAGCGCCTTTATTGAACGTCGGGTTGGGCCACGATATAACGATCCACGAACTTGCTCACCTTGTTTCCGATACCGTCGGCTTCAAAGGCAAGATTATCTTCGACGACACCAAGCCGGATGGTACGCCACGCAAGATGCTGGACGTCCGTAGGCTTCACAACTTGGGTTGGACGGCAAAAACTGACCTGCGCACCGGTCTACACCACGCATACAACGATTTTTTGAACCGTTATCCAACCTCGCCTAGTCAATCGGTCGCACCTCAGATGACTTCAGATAAGCGGGCTAAGCAAGACGCCGTGATCGGGGCATAGCTGTCAGGCCAGGGTTCAATCGAATGCCTGCACGAACCATGCTGGCGGTGTTCTGGCTAGTGGATCGGACCTAGGACGCGACTATCGCAACCATTCTTTATTCATTTGGACAACATGGTGCGTGGGATTGACGAAATAAGCTGGTCGAGGGACGCCGATGCCACCTGTCGCTTGTCTACGTGCAGACCGGTGCCAGGCTTTCTCAAGTGATCGCGAAGTAATTTGGTGACTGTTCGGCGGTAGCTCGCGTTGCTTTCCACTTCAGCCGTGACGGGTTTTGCCATCCACTCAACGTTCAGATTGACCTTTCGGCCGTCAGAGACAAACGCCGCACATCGAACGCCGCCATCTATCGCTTCAACATGCTGCAATAGGCGCTGCAAGTTTGCAAAAATCGTCAGGACGTTCGTGGCGCCGTCTTTCGATTGCCGTAGCAGATACAGTGTTTGGGATGGCACGCGTTACTCCGCAGTAAGTTAGCGCCCCTACGAATGCTCCGTTTTGAAACGGGTCAAACGTTCGAAGTGCGATCTAACGGATGATCCGCAATCGTTGTGCCAGAGCATATCTAGTTAATTGCCGCCCGAATCCGGATGATCTACTGCCGAAAGCGTAGGCTCCATCATGAGGCGATTTAGGCAATCTCGCTGATACACAAAGTGCATCGTCGGGCGTGCGAGAAACCGAGCTATCTGAAACGGTCTAGCGGACAGCCAGCAGTTTTTTTGCTGCGGTGAGAGTATTTCCTTTGGCATCAACATACCGCGCCAACGTTGCTCGAGAGACACCAAGCTGGGCTGCCACTTGATTAAGCCTAAGTTTTTTCTCAATCAACATCTCGATAGCAGCGAAAATCTGCTCCTTTCGGAGAAGACGCTTGTCGGCTCGTTGAATGCGGCTCCGCTTAGTTCTCCAAGCCACGACTTCGGACGTAGATCGATCAGCTAAGAGGTCTCGATCAAGTTCGGCTAAATCTGAAAAGATGCGTTGGATAAGCGCTGCGTCCGCACCGGCTGTGTCGATGCAGCCGATCAAGGTTTCGAGGCCCACCTGTCTGCCCCTGAAGAAGGCCAAAAGTTCAACACAATGCGTTATCGACATCGCTAAACGATCGAGTTTCCACACGACGATCACATCGCCTGCCCGAGCGCTAACAACTGCCTGTTCGAAACCTGGACGTTGAACGTCGCGACTGTAACAGCGGTCAACGAAAATTTTTTCGCAGCCTGCTTTCGTCAGCAGTTGCTGCTGCAGCTCGAAATTTGTTTCCGCCAGTGAGGACCTTGCATAACCTATGCGCATGCTCGCTTCGTACTTTTGCCGGTGCGACCTTCGGCTGGAATCACGCTGTCTTTAACTCGGCTCGTTGTTACAAACTAACACGCCTTGTAGACGAGCGTTGGCCGCGGTAACTTGGTGGTGCGAGAATGTCACACCAGTAATCTGCGCGATACTTACCCAAAGGCGCGTTAACTAACTGATTTCACTGAATGAATTGTTTGTGTTGCGACTCAGTCACACGACTCCTCAATCGATCCCGCAGACGTTTTACGGACTGGGAGAAAACGGTTTCGTGATGTAGTTTTTTTTCGTGAGGAAGGGTCGGGGGCAAAACAGTCGCGACGGGTCCTTTTTCGGAAAAAAGTACGAACTCTGGAGGTTCTAATGAAGATGGTGAAAGGCCTTCTTCTCGCAGGCGCAGCGGGCATTGCTGCGGTTTCGGGAGCACAGGCAGCCGATCTTCCCGTAAAGGCCCGTGCGGCTGAGTACGTGAAGGTTTGCTCGGCCTATGGCGCAGGCTTCTTCTACATCCCGGGCACGGACACCTGCATTAAGATTGGTGGCTACATCTGGGCGGAATACAACATCAACTCGGCTGGTTCGCACGGCGTGTATTGGACGGGCGCAAACGCTCGTGACAACAAGGCTGACGTTGCCAACTACAACAACCGCGTCCGTTCGGAATTGTCGTTCGACACCCGCACGCAGACCGAATACGGCACACTGCGTTCGTTCATCCGCTTCGGGCCGGAAATCAACTCCGACCTGACCGGTTACACGGGCCAGTTCACGGCATACCGTGGCACGATTCAGTTCTCCCGCGCCTTCATCCAGTTCGCTGGGTTCACGGTCGGTAAGACGCAATCGTTCTTCGACTTCTATGCCGGCGCTCTGTCGTATACGACGCCGATGTACGCTGGTTCGGTCACGGGTTCGGGCCACTTGCTCGTCGCCTACACCGCACAGTTCGGTGGCGGCTTCTCGGCAACGATCTCGGGTGAAGACAATCAGCTTCGCCGCACGGGTCTCGTCTTTGCTGGCGTTGCCGGTAACCCGACGGCTGGCGCTACGCTCGGCCAGAACGGCTCGGCAACAGCTGGTATCGAAACAGCTGGTGCTCCGAACTTCGGCTTCTACCGCAACATCAACTATCCGGATATCGTGGCAAACCTTCGCCTCGATCAGCCGTGGGGTTCGGCCCAGATCATGGGCGCGATCCACGACGCTTCGGGTGGCTGTAACGGCGCTTGCAACGTTCCGGCAAACAACTTCGGTTCGGCCACTGGCTATGCCATCGGCGCTGGCGTGAAGTTCAACTTGCCGTTCGCTCCGGGCGACGAGTTGTGGGTCCAAGGTACGTACGCCGATGGCGCTACGTCTTACCTTGGTCCGTATAAGTCGTACTCGACCGATGCAGTCTCGATGGTTCGCGGCAATGCCAACACGGCAGGTGGCCGCTACACCACCGCTCTCCTGGCTGACGGCGCTATCGGTCTCGATGGTCGCGTCAACAAGGTCCAAGGCTACCAGTTCACGGTTGCTGCTCAGCACTTCTGGACCCCGGGTCTCCGTACCTCGGTGTTCGGCGGTTACTTGAAGCTGAACTATGATGGTGCTGCTACGGCTGCGGTTTGCAACTCGTATGCGCTGGCTGGAAACAAGCTGCCAGGTAACGGCGCCTGCAATCCTGACGTGGCCATCTGGCAGGTCGGTACCCGCACCGTTTGGTCGCCGGTTGCCAACCTCGATCTCGGTGTCGAAGTTCTCTACACCAAGGTTGACCAGAACCACACGGGCGTCTGGACCGCCATCGGTGCAGGCGGCAACGGGACGGGAACGTTCGCTGCCTCGGACCGTGGCATCTTCCAGGGTTCGTTCCGCGCTACCCGCAACTTCTGGCCCTGATAAGGCCGCTGCCTCGAGCAGTGTTGCGGTCGCAGGGATGCGACAAAACAAAACCCCCGGCGAAAGTCGGGGGTTTTTTCGTCACTCATAAACGAAAGTCACTTCGTCACCCCAAACCAGAACGCGCGCCTGGTTCTGTTCGCGCAACGTATGCAATCAACCTCATGGTGCAGTACTGTTCTGCACTCGAGGAGTCTGATGTCAGCCGACAAGGCGGTCGATCACTCGATGCATCGATTGCTGAAAGCCCGGTGGGCACCAACCGAACGTTCGCGCAAACTTTTCGGTCGACAATCTTGAATTCAACGGACGCGCGGCAACAGTTTTGTATTGCCCGGTTGTGATGTTCTTGACAGTCGCGTAAGGGCCGCCGCGACTTTTGCTTATCGCGTATACACTTCTGGCAAAGTCAGCCCAATTTGTTTCCGCGGCGCCGGCGAGATGATAAGCGCCATAGGCCGCAAATTGGCGGGATGCGATCAAATCTGAAATCCGCAGCACACCTTCTGCAATATCGAAGGCGGAGGTAGGATTACCCCATTGATCGGCGACCACATCAACTTCGACATGGTCCTTTGCAAGCCGTAACATCGTTTTTACAAAGTTAGCGCCGAACGGACTGTACACCCAGGCCGTTCGTAAAATGATCGTCAATGGATTTGCTGCAGTGACGGCTAGCTCGCCAGCTAGTTTTGACGCGCCATAGACATTCTGTGGCAGGCGAGTAGCCTCCTCGCTGTACGGCAAACTCGAGCTACCGTCGAAAACATAGTCGGTAGAAATGTGAATGAGGGGAATGCCAATTTCTGCCGTTGCTGCAGCAATCTTTCCGGCGCCCGTAGCGTTGATGGCGAATGCCAAATCTCGTTCACTTTCAGCTCGATCGACGCCGGTGTATGCTGCAGCGGACACGACAAGGTCAGGCTTTGCTTTGAAGATATTTCGTCGGATCGTAGCCGGGCGCGACAGGTCAAAGTCCGGGCGACCTATCGGAACAATCGTGACTGCGGGCCAGCCGGCGGCGGACTCCAATAAGCTGCGAACGATCTGTCCTTCGCGGCCTGTGACTACGATCCTCACGGGGTCGCCTCGCCTAAACGCTGGCCGGCGTAAAGATGACGTCGGATCGGTCGCCACCACTGTTCGTTCTGAAGATACCAAACGACTGTTCGATCGAGACCGCTTTCAAACGTTTCTCGCGGTGCCCATCCAAGTTCGCGATGTATCTTCGTCGTGTCAATTGCGTACCGACGATCGTGTCCCGGTCTATCGGCGACAAATGAAATCAGGTCACGATAGCTTTCGCCGTTCATTCGCGGCCGATATCGATCAAGTGTATCGCAGATCGATTTTACAACATCGAGGTTGGTTCGTTCTGAACTGCCACCAACGTTGAAACTCTCTCCGACATTTCCTTTGGTGGCGATGACTTCAAGCGCCCGAGCATGATCTTCAACAAAAAGCCAATCGCGAACGTTAGCGCCGGTGCCGTACACCGGCAGCAATTTTTCCTCGAGCGCGTTCAAAATTGTTAGAGGAATGAGCTTTTCGGGAAAGTGAAAAGGACCGAAATTATTTGAGGAATTTGAAATTACCACGGGCAAACCATAGGTGTGGAACCAGGCTCTTACGAGGTGATCTGAAGCGGCCTTAGAAGCTGAGTACGGCGACGATGGGGCGTAAGCTGTCGCTTCGGTGAAGATCCCTTTGTCGAAGGGCAGGTCGCCAAAAACTTCGTCAGTCGATACGTGATGAAATCGGAAAGTTTTTTGCTGTTCAGCCCCGAGCTGACGCCAATAATTGAGTGATGCGTTGAGCAAACGAAATGTTCCGACGACGTTTGTCTCAATAAAATTTTGAGGGCCATCAATCGAGCGGTCGACATGACTCTCAGCAGCGAGATGGATCACGATATCAATGTTGTTTTCGAATAGAACGTTCGAAACTGCGATGCCATCGCAAATGTCAGCTTGCACAAACCGATAGTTGGACAGTTTTTCGACGCCGCGCAGTGACTGCAAATTTCCCGCGTATGTCAGCTTATCCAAGTTGGTTACTTGATATTTGACATTCGTGCAGAGATGACGGCAAAGCGCTGAACCAATGAACCCAGCTCCCCCGGTAACGAGAAAGTTCGTGCTCATCAGGCGAATATTTCAGCGGCGGCGAGGTAGGGCGCGGCTTGGTCTTTTTCGGAAAGCTGAATTGCTTCGATGTGTGGCCATTGGATGGCGACCGTTGGATCGTCAAACCGGATCGAACGATCGGCAGTCGGCGCGTAGACATCCGTAACTTTATACAAGACCTCTGTTTCAGGTTCTAACGTGAGAAATCCATGCGCGAACCCTTTTGGAATCAGCATTTGGTTCGCGGATTTTGCGGAAAGTTCGAGGCCGACCCATTTACCGAGTGTCGCCGAGCTTTTGCGAATATCGACGGCCACATCGAAAATCGCGCCGCGTAACACGCGAACCAGCTTGTCTTGAGCGTGAGGCGGCAGCTGATAATGAAGGCCACGCAGAACGCCTTTGGCCACTGAAAAAGACTGATTATCTTGAACAAATGCTAGATCGAGTCCGAGTGACGCGAAGCGCGCAGCGCTATAGCTTTCCATGAAGAATCCTCGCGCGTCGACAATGCGTTCAGGTAAGATTTCAAAGACGCCTTCAATCGCTAGAGGACGAATATGCATCTAGCGATCAGCCATCTCATACGCGCGTCGGCGGAGGTAGGAAGCGTATTCATTACTGCCGAGCTTTCCGGCACGATTTTGAACCGCATCAGGTGTGATCCAATTAGACTCCATAGCAATCTCTTCTGGACACGCGATCTTTATGCCCTGCCGACGTTCTATGGTTTGTACGAACGAAGACGCCTCATGAAGGCTATCAATCGTGCCAGTATCGAGCCATGCGTAACCGCGTCCAAGCTGTTCGACATGCAAGCGGCCATCTTCGAGATATGCCTTGTTGATCGATGTGATCTCTAATTCGCCCCGCGTTGATGGACTAATCTGCGCGGCTATATCGACGACCTTTGCGTCGTAGAAATACAATCCCGTAACTGCCCAGTTTGATCGCGGCCGATCGGGCTTTTCTTCGATATCGAGCGCGCGTCCGGTTTTTTTGTCGAAAACTACAACGCCATACCGTTGTGGATCTTCTACTTGGTACGCGAAAACGGTGGCACCTTGTTGGCGGTTGAAGGCGGCTTTGCAAAGGTCCGACAGACCAGCGCCGTGGAAAATGTTGTCGCCGAGAATCATCGCTACGTTATCGCTGCCTACAAATGAACGACCGATAATGAATGCTTCGGCCAATCCGTTAGGCGCCACTTGAGTGGCGTACTCGAAACTCACTCCGAAATCCGTCCCGTCTCCGAGCAGCGATTGAAATATCGGCAGATCGCGTGGCGTCGAGATGACCAAAATCTCGCGTATACCCGCTAGCATCAAAACACTGAGCGGGTAGTAGATCATTGGTTTATCGTAAACCGGAAGCACCTGTTTTGAGACGGCCAACGTCAACGGATACAGTCGGCTCCCAGTACCCCCGGCGAGAATGATCCCCTTCATGCGAGCGCGCTCGTCCTAATCACGGCTGTAGAGACGTGTCTTTTCATGCAAAATGAGCTTTAGCAACCTGATAAGCCAACGGCCATAGACGGCTGCCAGCATGGTTTGCTTCTCTCGCAGTCATAGATCATAACGCGAGCTGGGCGCCCAGCGCGTAAAAGAATGGTCTCTCTACGTTTCGACGAAAGGCTCGATCAAGGATGACAGCAAAAAAAGCGCTGATTACGGGGATCACGGGACAGGACGGCGCATATCTGTCGCAATTTTTGCTTAGCAAAGGCTACGAAGTCCACGGCGTGCTCCGAAGGTCAGCGTCTGCTTCCGTCATAGACGAGCGCTTGAAATGGCTCGGTGTTGCGGGTCAGGTAGAAATGCACGACGGCAACCTAACCGATATCACAAGCTTGCTGCGCATCTTCCAGGACCTACGCCCCGACGAAGTCTATAATCTCGGCGCGCAATCATTTGTAAAATCGTCCTGGCAGCAACCGCTCCTTACGGGGCAGGCGACAGCAATGAGCGTTTCCAACATGCTGGAAACCGTTAGATTGGCGTGTCCGGAAGCGAGGTTTTATCAGGCTTCATCGTCGGAAATGTATGGCCGCATTCAGGAGCCTCAGCAGTCCGAGACCACGCCATTTTATCCCCGATCGCCGTACGCGGTCGCAAAACTCTACGGTCACTGGATCACCGTAAATTACCGCGAGAGCTTTGGATTGCATGCCTCGTCTGGTATTCTTTTCAATCATGAAAGTCCTCTGCGCGGCATTGAGTTTGTGACCCGGAAAATCACCGACGGCGTCGCACGGATCAAGCTCGGTAAAGCCAAGATGTTAGCGTTAGGGAATCTCGACGCAAAACGGGACTGGGGACATGCGCGGGATTACATCCAGGCAATGTGGCTTATGCTCCAGCAAGACAATCCGGACGATTACGTTGTGGCGACCGGTAGGACCGAAAGTGTCCGCGAATTTTGTCGGCTAGCGTTTGCGTGTGTCGATTTGAACTATGAGGACTTTGTCACCGTTGATTCAAAAAATATGAGACCGGCTGAGGTTGACGTTCTGCTAGGCGACGCAAGCAAGGCACGAAAAATCCTCGGCTGGGAGCCAGTAACGAAGCTGGAAGAAATGATCGCAGAGATGGTCGAGGCGGATCTTGAGCGGCATAAAAAAAAGTGAGTCGCCTCGCTTCCTAATTACGGGGGCCTCAGGTTTCGTCGCCTCATACGTTATTCGGAAACTTAGAGAACGGCTAGGAAACGTCGAGGTCGTCGGTGCTACGCGTGAGGGGAGCGACTGTCCGAGCTGTGATGAAAGTATCGCGCTGGATATTCGAGATCACGAGCGCGCAAAAAGTGTCTTGAGTGCGAAATATTTCTCCCACGTCATCAATCTCGCCGGAGTAGCTGCTCCGCAGACGGCCAATAACAATCCCGAAGAAGCTTGGACGATAAATGCGATGGGGCCGCTTGCACTTGCCCGAGCGTTGCTTGCTGTATCTTCAAGTTCAGTTTTGGTCCACGCCGGCTCAGCTGCGGCATATGGCAATCATGCGAATGAAGTTGATGCGCTAGTCGAGGACTCGGCATTTGCACCCATCGACGAATACGGAGCAAGCAAAGCAGCCTCGGATCTCGCTCTCGGCGCTCTAACGCGACAAGGCTTGAAAGTTATCCGTCTACGCCCGTTCAATCACACAGGGGCTGGTCAGACACCGCAATTCATGGTTCCGGCGTTCGCAGCGCAGATTGCGGAGATCGAAACAGGCCTACGCGAACCGGTGCTTAAAGTGGGAAACCTGGATGCGATCCGCGACTTTTGCGATGTCGAGGATGTGGCCGACGCATACGTCAGGGCTGCCTTTGCTGCAAGCAATGGTGCTGTGCCGTTCGGGCGCGCATACAACATTTGCTCAGGTCGTGGAGTGAGTGGCCATGAGGTCTTGAAGCATCTCCTTGCTCTTTCGCGCCGGCATATTGAGGTCCGGACCGACAGCGCGCGCATACGGCGATCGGATATCGCGCGGGTTGTTGGAAATCCTGCTAGAGCGGAATCCGAGCTTGGGTGGAGTGCTTCCACGCCTTTCGAAACGACACTCGCGAAAACCATTGAATTCTGGCGCGCACGAAATTCGACGTCGCGGCTTGCGCATTGAGTGCAGCCACTACAGATGTCGCCGATCAAAGAGCGCGGGAAGCTCGACCCATTAAAGTTTGGCGCAGCCAAATATCGTCGCTGCAAGCGGACAACAGATTGATGCGTTTCACGCAAGCATCGCAGTCTTTGGCGCGAAGCGTCTGATCATGATCGCCGCCTTTTTTTCGAAGACTGTTCATAGCGTAACGGGCGCGGTCAGGACATTCTGTGACGACTGGTCTGCGCTTGGGTTGCGTTATGCGGTGCGGGCAGCAAGTGACCGTTTTGTCGCACGATGGTCGACAGCCCGGCATGGAATTCGTCGTCGGGTAATGCGCCAAACGGTGAATTCGCCCAGCAGCATCGCTTCTCCTGGTTTAAAGCGCGGAATCCTGTTCGTCGGTTATGTAGAAGCGGCACTTGGTCTAGGGGAGTCACTAAGAGGATTGATTGCCGCTTACGCAACAACAGGCGAGCCATTCGCAATCTTGCCTTTTAATCGCGGAGTGGAGACCCGCCATTTGGGGCAATTCATGCCTGAGGCTTACGATTTTTCTAACCGGTACGACCTCGTCGTTATCGAGGTGGCCGTTGATCAGCTTCCTATCGTCTTTGAGACGATCGATCCGCGGCTTTTCGCAGGAGCGCGAATCGCGTTGAGAACCTATTGGGAGCTGCCCCAAGCACCGAAGGAATGGGCATCAATCCTTGCTAAGGCCGATGAAATTTGGGCTCCGAACGCGTTCGTAGCTAATGCATTTCGAGATATCTTCGAAGGCCGCATCGTCGTTGTGCCCCCTTGCGTCGAGCCTGAAACGATCAATTTGCCTTCGCTCGAACGTTTTGGCTTTGATAAAGGCCGTTTCAATTTTCTTTTTACCTTCGACTTTTTCTCGTTTCCAGCTCGGAAAAATCCACTGGGCGTGATTGAAGCCTTTAGACGAGCTTTTCCGATCGGTTCAGAAAACGTGGGGTTGGTTATAAAATCGACAGGGAATCCAGCTCGTTACCCAGAAGTCGCCCGTGCTTTCCGGACCGCTATCCGCAGAGACAAGCGTATCGCAGTCATCGACGGCGATATGAGCAGGAAGGACATCCACGGTCTGATCGCAGGATGCGATGCTTACGTTTCATTGCATCGTGCAGAAGGCTTCGGCTTCGGTATGGCCGAGGCCATGTTTTTCGAAAAACCAGTGATTGGGACCGCTTACTCGGGCAATACGGAATTCTTGAACGATGAAACAGGTTTCCCCGTCGCTTACGCGCTGCGCGCGGTCAATCCTGACGAATATGTCTGGTCAACCGGCCAAACTTGGGCTGAACCAAACTTGAACTCTGCGGTTGCGATGCTTCAAGCAGTCTTCAGCGATCCGGATAACGCCAAGCGCGTAGCCGCAGCCGGGTCAGCTTTTATCAGAACCCATCATAGTTATTCGGCGGTTGGCGCCGTTGTCTCGATGCAGCTTGAACGAATCATCAGCGCTCGCCAAGCTAACGTCGATTAGGAAATCGCTTTCGCTTCGTCCATTCTTTAACTCAGCAGCCAGCCATCTAGGCTTTTTTCCGCGCCCGGCCCACAGCTCTCCGCCTGGACCGCGGAATTTTGGAGCGAATCGTGTTCCTGGTTTGATGCCTCGACGAACCGCAACAGACCCATCTCTTTCAACAAAAAGCGCTTCTACGGTTTCCAAACGCTCCTTCATCAAAGATCGCTCGTGGCGCAGTCGAGCTTCAACCTGACTGTGCAAATCGAGCAGTTCTTCGATAGACAGAGACGAGATAGCTGTTGCGGTAGTCATGTGAGTTTCCGATAGCCGTTGGATCAGTACTACCGGGAACCGTTTAACAGTGCATTGAGCCGTCTCCTCGCTTTTGCTGCGTTCCACAGAATGAACAAACGAGGCAGGGTTCACCATGCGATATCAGTCTGTTACGTTAATTGCGCTGGAAGAGGTCAGTTGTGATAGAGCCTGAAACGCAGATTTCCGCAGGTCGATGGGATCGGAAGTTTCGTTCCGCCATGGAAACTAAAGCTGGGGCCGAGGGAACCGATAACGCGATCTCGATGGCACCATCTGCGATGGCCGGCCCGCGGCGGCTCCGACGTTTTGCTCGTCTGATTCTAGGGCGCTTGTCGCGGCCTTTTATGACGCGCTTGCGCGCGTATATGACAGTTGAAACAAACCTTCGCCTCTCCGTACTTCAGCAACGGCTTGAAGCCACTCAAGACGCAGCGCGCGTTGCCCAAGCTCAAGCAAACCAAGCACTTCAACAACTTCATCATCTTTTTGTGGAGGTCGCCAACACGCAATCTCGTGCGTTGGAACTTCAGCAACACACATTGCGAGACGTTGGGTATCTACACCTGAAAAGCGATGAGTTTTCCCGAAAGACCCGCCCTGTTATCAAACTCGGGGATGCTTTCGCCGTTCCGCTCGCCGACGGCTACATCTTCATCCCCGAGCAAGAAGAGGCGCTGCTGCTCATGTACACCGGCGCAACAGCGGCAGGGCTCGAACCCGGCACTAGAGCTGTTTTGCAAGCTGTGGCGCCAATTGGCGGACGTGCTATCGATGTCGGAGCCAACGTCGGCTTGCATACTCTTGCGTTAGCGACATCAGTGGGCGCTGCGGGCAAGGTGCATGCCTTTGAGCCGGAACCACGATTGATACCATTTCTGACGCGCACACTCGCTGTCAATGGTCTGGCATTCCGCGTCGAAATCGTATCAAGCGCGCTAGGGGCTGCGAACTGTATCGCAAAGTTCGATGTTGCCAAGACGATTGGCCATAGCTCACTCATCAATTTGAGTGCGCGAGAGGCCGTGACGGAGACGATCGAGGTCGAAGTGAAGCGACTCGACGACGTTTTTCACGACGCGGAAGCTGACGTGATCAAGATCGATGTCGAAGGCGCTGAGCTTGACGTAATACTTGGCGGACGGAAATTGATAGAGCGATCGCCAAACTGCGCGATCGTTGCGGAATTCGGTTTATCACACCTCACCCGATCGGGCCTGAAAATAGAACACTGGCTGCAAACGTTCACATCTCTCGGTCTCGTCGGATTCGCAATTGAAGAGCCGTCGGGCAAGCTTCGCGAGTTCGATCACGACTGGCTTGCTGAACAGCATTCGGTGAACTTGGTGTTTTTTAGACCTGGAAGCCGTCCAGAGCAGAGACTGCAGCGAGCACAACTTTACGGTGCGAGCGAAGCGATATGAGGATTCTTTGGCTTACGCCAGTTCACCGTCGTTCTGCGATCGCCAATTTTAGTGAACTGGTAGTCGAACGACTTATTGCCCGCGGTTTTGAGGTTGCTGTTGCGGCAAGTGAAACGGAGTTCGACTCGCGAGAAAGGCGAGCATTTCTGGATCTTAAGATTCGATCGGTACGAGAGTGGTCTCCGCAGGATTTCGATCAGCATAACGACGTTATCTTTGCGAATTTTGGTGACCATTATCCCAATCATGCGCTGTCGTTACTGTCGTTAAAGTCGAAGAGGGTCATCGGGATCTTTCACGACGCTGATATGACGAATTTCGAAAACGGTTATCGTGCTCTCGGTAAAACCGATGGCATTGACTTTCAGTTTTCCGCCCCAAGCATTATTTCTGCGATAGCTCAAAAGTGCGCTGGCGCAGTGGCTCATTCGAATTTTTACAAAGCTGATTTAGATGCATGCGATGGACCAATTGCTGTCGTACCATTAGCCTGGGCATTGAAGAATGTTCGCGCGCGATCGGCATTAACGGGAGAACGGTTCCGGCTCGTTACTTTTGGTAACATCAATCGCAACAAGTGTGCTGACAGGATCATAGCTGCGATCGGCGGTAGTCGAAGCCTATCTGATGCTGTCGACTACTTATTACTTGGAGCGATTGCCGCCGACGAGAAAGCCAGGCTTGAGGCTTTGGCTACTGATGCCAATGTGCGTTTGAGTATAATGGGTGAGGTGTCGGACGAAGAGCTCGTTCGTGCTTTGCAGGGCGCGAGTGCGGTATCGTGTCTCCGACATCCTGTCCTTGAAGGCGCGTCTGCGAGTGCGATCGAAGCTATGTTGCATGGCTGCGCAGTACTCGTGAGCAATGCGGGCTTTTATCGAGACTTACCAGACGACTGTGTCGCAAAAGTTCCGGCAGAGACGTCAGTTTCAGCGCTGCGAACCACATTGGAATCATTGGTCAGCGATGTTGAAGGGTGCGTAGAGATGGGGAAGCGCGCCTCCGCTTACGCTTCAAGAGCTTTTTCTCCTGATACGTATGCTGCATCCATGATCGAACTCGCAAAAAATGTGAGCCAGCTAAGCGCGTATAATCCGCTTATCGCGAAAACAGGACTTCAGCTCGCTCGACTTGGTCTGCAATCGGATCATCCGGCTGTCGATCTCGTTCTGAGCGCTGTCGAATCGCTCCCTGGAATTCGGCGTCGTCGGAATTTGTCATGAAGATAGCAGTTGTTTCCTCATTCGTTCCGTTCATCGACGGTGGCGGACGGTTCATCGTCGAGTGGCTGGTCCAGAAGCTTCTCGAACACGGGCATCAAGTTGAAAAAATCTATCTGCCGTCTGACGAGTCCAACGAATCTGTTCTTCAAACCCTTCTTTCCTATCGTTTGCTGAATGTCGCTGATAGCACGGATCGCATGATCGCCATTAGGCCACCCGCGCATACGATCCGCCATCCCAACAAAGTCGTGTGGTTCATTCATCACATGCGTTCATATTACGACCTTGCTGATACGCCCTACGGGTCCGTCTTGAACAATGGCGATGGTCACGCATTGCGTGACGCAATCAGAACGCATGACACGCTAGCTTTGGCCGAAGCTAAAGCGATCTTCACTAATTCGAAAATTGTAGGCGACCGGCTGTTGAAGTTTAACGGACTGCAATCGCGGGTGCTTTATCCGCCGCTCTTAGATATTTCAAAGTACTATAATGGAGCGGCTAACGATGAGATCGTCTCCGTCTGTCGTCTCGAGGCTCATAAGCGACAAGACCTGCTGGTGCGAGCGATGGCGCACGTCAAATCGCCGGTGAAGCTACGAATTGCAGGATCAAGCTCTAATGAGTCTTACGAACGAAGACTCAGAAATCTTGTGAAGGACTTTGGTCTACAAGATAAAGTAAAACTAGATATCGGCTGGCTCGCTGAAAACGAGAAAGTTCACTGTGTGAGCCGTTCATTGGCGAGCGTATATGCTCCTCAGGATGAGGACTCGTATGGTTATCCAACTTTAGAGGCGGCTGCAGCATATCGGCCAACCTTAACGTGCTTAGATAGTGGCGGAACGTTGGAGTTTATACGCGATGGCGAAAATGGACTGATCGTCGAGCCAACTCCATTGGCTATCGCAGAGGGCTTCGACCGATTTTATCTAGACAAGCTGCATACTGTTCGCATGGGGCAATCAGCAAACGCTACCATACAAGATCTCGGCATTCGGTGGGACCACGTCATCAAACAATTGACGGCGGCGTGATCTCGTTATGAAAGTATTGATCGTCAACAATGCAGTGCCGTTCGTTTGGGGTGGAGCGGAAGAGCTAGCGTCGAATGTTTCGAGACGGTTGAATGCTGTTCGGGGCGTACAATCTGAGGTGCTAAGAATTCCATTCAGCTGGACTCCGAAAGAACAGCTCATTGCCGAAATCCTGATGAATCAGAACTTTCGCATTCACAACACTGATCGTGTTATCGCGCTCAAATTTCCTGCTTATCTGGTGCCTCACGCAAACAAGACGCTTTGGCTGCTACATCAATTTCGCCAAGCCTACGATCTCCTAGACGCAGGCGCTTCGCATTTGGATCGAACAGAGGACCATTCGATCTTGCAAGCGATCAAAACTGCCGACGACAACTGTTTCGAAAGTTGCAGACACATTTTCACGAATTCGCCTGTCACTCAGGCACGGCTTAAGCACTACAATGAGCGTTCAAGCGAAGTTTTGTATCCGCCGCTGAACGATCCCGAGTTTTTTCAACCGGGTGAACTGGGCGACTATGTCTTTGCAGGCGGCCGCGTGGATTTGGGGAAAAGGCAGCACCTATTGATCGAAGCAATGGCGGCTGCGTCACCGCAATGCCGTCTTGTAATTGCAGGTCCCGTCAGCGATCCGTCGTATGCGAACCGACTCCAAGAGCTCGTTACGGCTAACCACCTGACTGACCGCGTTACTTTGCAGATGAGACTTCATACGCGACAGGAACTTGGCACCTTGGCCGCGAACGCCTTGGCGTGCGCTTACATTCCGTTCGATGAGGACAGCCTCGGATATGTCACCATGGAGGCTGCGGAGGCTGGACGCGCTATTATTACTGCTTCAGACTCTGGTGGAGTGCTTGAGCTCGTCGAAAATCAGAGTAATGGTTATGTGTGTGCTGCATCAGCAAAGGCTTTGGCCGACGCTCTCGATCGAGTTTTCACGGACCGAAATCGAACAAGACTGATGGGTGGTCGTAGCCGTGAGCTATGGCGGTCAAAAAATATCAGTTGGGACAAAACGCTTGAACGTTTGCTCGATTGAGTTTTCGCGATCGAGGATGTCGCTGGGATAGATCAAGTGAGCTATACAGTTCAGCACGAGCGTAAAAAACCTCGAGCGATCGACGAACACTTAGGGCATCGGATAAGGGAGCGACGGCTCTCTTTGAATATTTCGCAATCTCAACTTGCTGCGACCTTAGGCTTATCGTTTCAGCAGATACAGAAGTATGAGAAAGGCAAGAATCGACTTACCGCAGTTCGCTTAGAGTCGATAGCTGAAGCTCTTTCCGCCCCGATAGCCTTTTTTTTCGCTGAGGTGCCCTCGTCAGAATCGTCTTCTGACCTGCTAACTGTCCTTTCAACACCAGAAGGCCGGCGATTGACGCGTGCTTTTGCGCGAGTTCGATCACAAGAATCGTGACTTGCGCTCGTCGAGGTTGCTGAAAGAATGATGCAGACAGATGATCTTGCGGCGGTGGTCGCGCGCAACGGAAAGCAGCAAAAAATTTGATCCATCGGGTACGCAGCGTGCGGCAATAGCCACCGAAAGCTTAAGCGACCGGGCGGAGGTTCTTAGCAGGATTGCCGGCGAAAACGGCTCCATCCGGAACAATTCCGATCACTACTGATCCCGCACCCACTACCGCATGGCATCCAATTTCTGCGCCAGGTCGCGCGCTCGACCCGATGCCGAACAATGTTAGCGCACCTACTCGGCAGTTTCCGCCAAGCACCGAGCGCGGAGCAATGTGTGTAGCATGACCGATCGCGCAGTCGTGCTCAACAATCGACCCCGTATTTAGAATACAGTCATCGCCAATAAAGGCATCGGCATTGACAACCGCATTTGCCATTACGACAACGCCTTGTCCGATTTTTGCGGTTTGCGAGATAACGCTCGTCGGGTGAAAAATCGACGGTGTTGCCATTCCTAAAGATCGCACCCGGTCGCTGAGCTTTTTTCGCAACTGGTTGTTGCCGATCGCAATCATGACGCCATCAGCCAATCCTCTCGCCCAATAATCGGGAAGCGCTTCATCAGATCCGACGACAGGCACACCACCGACACCTCGCGTACCGCCAGGATCAAACGCAGCGACTGGCGTCCAACCTGCCTTCCTCGCTACATCGATGACAACCTTGGCGTGACCGCCCGCGCCGACGATGCACAGTCTTCGCAATTCGCGTGCCCGGCTCAACGACACTCGTTCACCGGTGGATTGCGTCGATAAGGGTCTCACAAACGCGCGCGACCATTTCGTCTGTCATTGTCGGATAAGAAGGAAGGTTAATCCCCCGAGCGGATATCTTTTCCGAAACTGGGAAAGACGGGGCGTCGCGATCAAAATACATTGGCATCGTATGGCTGCAGTGAAACACCGGTCTCGTATCAACACCACGGTCTTTCATAGTTGCCATGATGACTTCGCGATCCGCTCCTTCAGGCAAAAGCAGACTGAACATCCAATTGGAGCTGACCACATTCGCTGCAATTTTTTGAAATTCGACGGGCTGATTCGACAATAACTTTCGATACAGCGCTGCAATCTCTGCTTTTCTCACCAAGATATCGCTTAGCCGGACCAGCTGGGCGCATCCTATGGCTGCCGCGATGTTGGTGAGCCGATAATTGAAGCCAACGCGATCGTGCCAATAGCGGCGGTTTGGATCCTGTCCTTGGCCTTTGCTCAGACGCAGATGCTCAGCCAGTTCGTCGTCGTTGGTTGTCACCATACCGCCTTCGCCGGTCGTGATCGTCTTGTTACCGAAGAAACTAAACGTCGCACAGTGGCCGAACGAGCCCGCGGGTTTGCCGTCAATCGTAGAACCAAGAGATTCGGCGCAATCTTCAACAACGTAGAGTTCGTGCTCTTTTGCGATCGCCATTATTTCTGACATAGCGCATACCGCACCATATAAATGGACCGGTACAATCCCTTTAGTGCGCGGCGTTATTTTTGCTCGCACGTCATCGGGGTCGAGCAACCAATCGCTATTACGACACTCGACGAAAACCGGCTTTGCGCCAGTTTGCGCAATCGTGTTCACGGAGGCTACATAAGTAAAGGTAGGCACGATGATTTCGTCGCCCGGTTGTAGGCCGAGACAATGGTGCGCCAAATGCAAAGCGACGGTCCCGTTCGTCACCGCAACTGCATATTTAGAATTTGTGATCGCCGCGATTTCGCTTTCGAAGCGTTCGACGTACTTTCCGATCGACGAGATCCACGATGTATCTAAGCAATCGTTGACGTACTCCTTCTCGAGGCTGCCGATGCTCGGTTCGTAGACCGGAATGAACGAGCGGACGGCTTCTGCCGTCTCGCTTGTTCTAGATGGCAGTTTGGTCATCGATGCTCCGAAGGGATGGTGGCGCCGGTTAATCCTCGGCTAGCGGTACTCGCTCGATCGGTCAAGCGACCTCCGATCGGAGGAGCTCATCATCTGCCACAAGTGATGTCGGACCAGCGTCCGCAATTTTTCAGCATTACCTTCACAGCCGCGATTTACGTGATAGAAGCCCGTCCCTGGGAAACGCATGATGCTTGGTTAGGCATTACATGAGCGCGATTTTCTGCGACTTACAAAGATGTAATCACAAAAAGATCGCGGAATGCCAGCGTTTCTGGTAACTTAGCTGCTTCTGAGTGCAGAGAGGGCCCTCTGCTCAACGACATGCGGAATCAAAATGGCAAATAGACCTCGTGGTTCGCGGGCGCCAAGTGCGCTAGCTACAAGCGTGAAGGCGACTGCGCCTGCGTTTGTTACTGTCTTGGTTTTCAGCTTTTTCATCAACATTTTGATGTTGGTCAGTCCACTGTACATGCTCCAAGTGTACGAAAGAGTACTCGCAAGTCGCAGCATTACAACTCTGATCGGTATTACAATACTAGCCGGGCTTCTTCTGGCGGTATACGCTGGTCTTGAAGGAATGCGATCACGCGTCCTCATCCGCGCAGGTATCCTGTTCGATGAAAAAATCGCTCAACCGGTATTCGACGCAGTTCACCGCGGCAACCTTCGTCAGCCAGGGAGCCAACACAAACAGTGCTTGAAGGACATTGATACCCTTCGCGAGTTTGTTACGGGGCAGGGCATGCTCGCGTTGTGCGATGCTCCGTGGTTTCCAGTCTTTATCGGTGCTGCTTTCATTCTTCACCCTTATTTCGGCTTTATCGGCCTCGGCGCCAGCGTAATTATCTTTGGGCTTTCGATCTTAAACGAATTCATCACTAAGAAGATTTTGAATAACGCTGCCCAAGCCTCTATGGCGGCGGCGAATAACGCCGACGCGACATTCAGAAATACTGAAGTTCTGCAGGCGATGGGCATGTTGCAGGCGCTTCGGACGCGCTGGCTCGATCATCATTCGACTCATCTTGCCTGGCAGGCGAGAGCGTCGGATCGCGGTAGCGTCATTCTCTCGTCCACGAAATTTTTTCGAACATTCATCCAGATAGTGATCTTGGGTACTGGTGCATACCTCGTCATCGAAAGAGAAGCTTCGCCTGGCGCCATGATCGCTGCTTCGATCATCATTGGTCGCGCTCTTGCCCCGATTGAGCTTGCGGTTGCGAGCTGGAAGGGGTTTGTCGCTGCTAGAAGCGCGGCAGCTCGATTGTCTATGCTGTTTTCGCTTGGCGCTGATGCGGAGACCAAAATAGCGCTGCCTCGGCCGGCTGGGTCGGTTTTCGTTGATCGTATCCTAGCCGGAGCACCCGGTCAGCCAAAACCAATTTTGCAGGGTGTTTCGTTCGGTATCCAGGCCGGTGAACTTCTTGCTGTGATTGGGCCAAGTGCTGCAGGTAAGTCGAGTCTTGCTCGTGTATTGGTCGGAGTATGGCCGATTGCTTCGGGCGCGGTCAGGCTCGACGGGTCTGATCTATCGCATTGGGATCCTCAGCTCCTCGGCAAACACATCGGCTATCTGCCGCAAGACATTGAACTTTTTTCGGGCACAGTCGCTCAGAATATTGCTCGGTTCCAGGAAATCGATGAAGCAGCTCTCTTCGAAGCTGCAACTCTAGCTGGCTGCCATGAGCTCATCCAGCAGTTGCCCAACGGGTACAATTCGCAGATCGGAGAAGGCGGTGCGATCTTGTCCGGCGGACAGCGGCAACGGATCGGTTTGGCGAGAGCATTCTACGGAAAGCCGAGTCTTGTGGTTCTCGACGAACCAAATGCGAATCTTGATGCAGCCGGGGAGGAGGCTCTTTTGCGAGCTCTTCAACGCGCCAAACAACTAAAAATGACCGTCGTCACTATCACCCACAAGATCAATATTCTCGCGGTCGTCGACAAGATTCTTTTGATGAACGGCGGCACTGTTCAGATGTTCGGTGACCGCGAGCAAGTTCTTAGCAAAATCGCCGGACCAAAGGTTGTGAGCCAAACACCGCAAGCACCGCCGCAGCCAACCGCGGCCACCGGAGCTGCACAATGACTGAAACTAAACCCAAAGCCTCTTCTGAATGGCGCGGCGTTGCCATTGCCGGCTACTCTCTAATCTTCGCTATCTTCGGGATTGCTGGCGGTTGGGCAGCTGTCACCAACATTGACCAAGCTTCCATCGCGCAAGGCGTCGTCTCCATCGAGACAAATCGTAAAACGGTTCAGCATTATGAAGGCGGAATAGTACGAGAGATCTTTGTCAAAGAAGGCGATGTCGTTAGTGAGCAACAAGTGTTGCTACGGCTTGAAAAGACGCAGGCAGAGGCCAATTCCGGCACACTCGCTTTTCAATATTTCTCAGCGCGCGCGATTGAGGCTCGATTGCTGGCAGAACGTTCTCGAGCGGCTAAGATCGAATGGCCGGCAGATCTCAAGCAAGAGGCCGAGACTTCGCTTCAGCACCTGAAGAACGTCATGGCTGATCAGGAGTCGCAGTTTGTCGAGCGGCGGGCCTCCATCGACGGCCAGATAAGCGTGTTGAATTCGCGCATTGAACAGCTCAACACGCAGATTTCGGGCACAAGAAAAGAGCAAGAGTCGGCCGAAGAGCAGGTTCAGTTCATCAATAAAGAATTGGTTGGTGTACGTGATCTAGCCGCGAAAAATCTGATCCCCATCTCGCGGCTATACTCGCTAGAACGCGAGCGTGCACGCCTCGACGGCATTATCGGTCGCGCAATTTCCGACATCGCCAAGGCCGAAGCACAGCTTGGCGAAACCAAGATTCAAATTCAGCAGCTTTGGCAGAAGTTTCAAGAGGACGTCGCTGCGCAGCTCGTCGACGTCCGGCAAAAAGTGTCCGACCTCGGCGAAAAGCTATCTGTGGCTCGGGATGTCTTAAAGCGAGTCGAAATCCGCGCACCTCGTTCGGGCACAGTGCAAAACTTAAAAGTTTTCACCCTTGGACAGGTGCTACGTTCTGGTGAGCCTTTGCTGGACATTGTTCCGCAGGACGAACCGCTAGTAATCAGTGCCCAGTTTTCGCCAACCGATATCGACGGTGTTTTTGCAGGTCAAAGCGCGGAAATACGCTTTTCCTCATTTCACGGGAGCATCATTCCGGTGATGATCGGGACGCTGCAGTCGATCTCGCACGATCGCCTTGTCGACGAGGCTACAAAACAGCCTTACTATCTTGGAATCGTGTCGATAGATCGGGCTCAAATCCCCGAAGAATACCGAACCCGTATTCGATCCGGAATGCCGGCGGAAGTGATGGTGGCGCTTGGCGAGCGCACCGTGTTCAAGTACATTACTGCACCGCTGGTACGGCGACTTGAGCGAACATTCCGCGAGAAATAAAGGCCAGGCTGTAGTTTCAGCCCCTTGAGGTGTTAACTTGGCAGCACGGATCGTCTCCCTTTTTGGTCGTGCGAGCACGTCTTTGCGTGCGTTGCCGGAACCGTGGTCGACGCAAGATACCGCCGATCTTTATCGCGTCCTGCACTTCCTAATCGATGCAGGTCTGCCGGTATCATTGAATTTCGGAAAAACCGACGAGGAAGAGCCTTGGGCGGTTTTTGAGAACGACGAGACGGGCGACGTATTGGTTCAAATTGCGCGTCTCGATGGCTCCATCGTTGTCGTGAACTCGCAGTTCAAGAAAGTGTATCGCGGGAACAGCCTGCGGAATATTACAGATCAAATTCTGGCTGACCACAACGGTGTTTCACGGAACAAAGCCACTAACGTCATCTATTTACCCAGCGCGGTTCTCACTGCATTCGTTGCATCCGCCGTTTTAATTTCTGACGTCTTCGGTAACATCTCGAAAGCGGATGCGGCAGAGGCTGAACGCAACAAGAGTGGGGGCGACGTCAGCGTCAAAGAGGCAATCAATCGCGCGGTTGCTCGCGAGCAATCGGCTCAAAACACAGCTGTCGGCTCATTAGCTTGGATCAGCATTTTTTCGTTCAGTCTTGCTGCCGCGCATGTTAGCCAGCCGAACGAAGTAAGCTCGTTTCACGGACTACTGGCATCGCTCTCGAAGCCCGCGAGCGACCTGTCTGCGGCTGACTGGACGACTGTCGTCGATAGAGCGCGCGTTCCCGAGTCCTCTTTTGATAGCCATTCAGCGGCCGAAGACACGCCCGTTAGGGTTGGCGTATTTCCCCAGCCCGGCCGCGGGCCGGCTGTAGAGAAGTCTAACGACCTACCCGCGCCATCCGCTGGGCTAGTCCAAAAGGAGGCGCTGTGGGCTCCTGGCCATATCGAACGGATCGCGACCGATAGTGCGTTCTACGCGCTCTCCGTAGATGTGGCGGCGCGTAGTATTGCGAAAGGATCTAGTGCGCCAGCGCCTGCTCTTTCGAAAGCTAGTGAAATTGTCGCTGAACCAGCAGATGCCAAATCGAATCAGCAAAGTGCTATTGCCGTAAAGAATGCAACTTCTGACGCGGTGAAAACCACTGATTTTTCTTCGGGGGGCCTCAAGCTTGGCGAAGCTTCGCTGGCTTGGGAGAAATTAGGCAATGGCGGTTTGCACACAGCCCTTGCTACCGCGACTTCTTCTACCGCAGCGGTCACTGCATCTTTTTTAAGTGTCGCTAGTGAAAAGGTGACGGCGAACCTCGTGGTTGCACCGCTCGTACTCTCTGATGGCGTGTGGAAGCAAACTCTTTCGTCGGATGACACGATCAATGGGCAACAAGGCAGCGCCCTGTATGCACAGTTGAGCTCTTTGAGCCCGACACGGCCGATAATCACAGGGATTGAATCTATCAACCTCTCCGCAGCTGTCGCTTCAATATTTGATTTTAGTGGGACGACAGGAGCAAAGAACATAGCGGTGAACGGCGCTGCTGCAGGCGCCATTCTCTCAATGGTCGAGATTCAAGCGCCAGCAAATTTAGCGTTGCAGAATGTATCTACGGACCTACCGACCTACTTTCTGTTCCGTTTTGCTGACGCCGCAATTGCGGGCAGTGACACAAAAATCCACCTCGATCTGCAGGATGTCGGCAGTGCGGCGTCGGGACAGTTCGGTGATGTTAACATCGGCGGGACGTTGAACGAAGGCGTCGAGTCACTTGAAGTAGGACTGATAGGGCACAATTATCTTAACTCGCTTTATTCGAGCACAAGTGGGCTTCTAGGTAGAGACATCGAGGCGGCGAATTGGACGCGCTCCTATAGTTTCTCCGGTTCGGGCTCGTTGACGATACAGTCCGCACTGCAAGGCGCGACGAGTGTCGATGCCGGGAAGCTAGCCGGCAGTTTATCCATAGCGCTTGACGAATCTAGAGCCGTCGTTGTGCAGGGTGGTGCCGGAAACGATCGCTTTGATTTCGGAGCCGGGTTCGATTTCCGTGACGGTTTGGATGGCGGCGGCGGCTCGGACACCCTCGCGGTATCAGCCGACTTAACTGCGAGCTCTGCCGCGTCGCTTAAATCCATCGAAACTCTCGAATTTTACGGAAAGAGTACTTTTACTTTCGACGCTGGACAGTTCGCATCCATAGAAAACATCGTTCACAAGTCCACCGCTTCTGCCTTCTATCTCAATCTCGGTGCAACGCAGGATCACGCCGACATCGCTATTCTAGACAGCGGCTCGGTAACGGCATCTTTGAGCCAGAACGCGTCCGAGCAGGCTATCCACTTGTCTCTAGGTATGCGCGATCAAATAGGAGGGTTCGACCAGGCGGTTGGACGCTTTGCGGGAGCGGTAACAACGATTGGGGCCGCAACGGTGTTTGTTGATGTCACGGCTAACGAAATCGCGACTAAAACGGTTGCGGGGATGTCTGCTTTTTACAGTGACGATGCAACAACACTGAAGCTAACTGGAGGAAGTATCGGTCAAAATTTTGACCTCTCTAACGTTCAAGCGCCTTCGATCAAGATCGTGGATGGAAGCTCCTTCATCGGCAACCTTCGTCTTAGTGGAAATGTTCACGCTCAATCTATCGTAGGTGGCGAGGGCGATGATGTCCTCTCAACTGGAGGTCGACAATTCGACGCTGCAGACACACTTAGTGGTGGTCGGGGGAAGGATACGTTCGTTTTAGACGTTTCTGACAGAACAGATATGGTCAGCAAGCCGCTGCTGACGATCACAGATCTCGATCTTGGAGGATTTGGCGGTACTGGCGGTGATAAAATCGACATTTCGCAGCTTGGTCTCGTCAACTCAGCAAATCACACGCCGATCGTTCTCAACAACGGCGAAGTGATAGCAATCCAAGGAGCGGATCTTTTCAGTGCGCTGACAACGTTCGTCACTGAGCAGCAGCTAGAACAAGCGTTCTTCGGTCTGGTTAGCTACGGAAATGAAACTTATCTTGTGGCGCAGGGCGCCACTGATCCTTCATGGAAATCATTCGCCAACGTGGTGATTGACGTCACTGGAGTCACTGGGAAGTTAGATCACTCGGACATCATCTATTGACCGGCCATCGCCTACTGGCTTCGATCCGCTCGGCGCGCAATTATTGGTAAAAACTAGCGCGAGACTCTCGCTTGAGCCCTCTCTGAAGCAGCGCTTCTGCGTGATACGTGTCCAGTTTCCCTCGAGCTTGTGCTGCGGCCACCCATCAGCTTTAGCCATGCCTGGACTTTAGATATGGCTTCGGCCAATTTGCCATCGGTGGGATTGCCGAGCGTTCGAGCAGAACGCAGTGCACATACCGCACCGTAAGCCTCAACGCGCTCAACTTGGACGTTTCCTTTCGGCCGCAAATCAGCTTCGACAATGTCGATGAGCGCACGACTGATCGTTGCTGGCTCGTGCCTGCACCGTTCCAAAGATCGAAGGCAACGTGTGGCGATTTCAATGGTGTTTTTCATAGGTCTACCCAACAATGTACTGTAGGTTTAACAGGTGCCCGATTATTTTCGGCTACAAAGACTCTTGAATTTTAAATCAAAAAGTTAAGCACCGATACGCGCTATTGAATCCGCGAGAGTCGACGCCGCCGCTCCGAGAATTGCCGTGGGAAACAAACAATCCACGTGACTAGTGCTGAAGGCTTTGGCACGACGTCCAGTCTAAGAGGGCGTTAGAGCGTGCGCCTTCGCCGTTATTTTTAGTGAATGCATGGCGGCAACGAGAGCAGCGTGCGCTCAAGATTCAACCATCTGATCAACGACCTTCCACCGCTGCCCCGTAAGGCAATCTCTTTGACGGGGCCTTGTGAACAAATGAAACGAGCCGAAGCGACGCGAGACCTTTGACCAAGCTCTAATACTTCGGCTCTAGCCCGGGCTCAAACTTGTTGAGACAGATCTGAGACGGGCTCCGAAAGTTTACCTGGAGCCGAAGCCGGGGAAAGCGAAATGGAACCCTCAAACGGGCTGCTAGGCCCATTTCGGACAACTCTGATATCTGTCCGACGTGCCCAAATAGGTCGACGGATAACTGACATATTACATGACGCCGATTGATGCCGTGACGGTCATGTCGGCAAGGCATCGACCTATTAGGAAAGAAACCTACTGCGCTTCTAGTTCGCGGATTTTTGGCAGTTGGGCTTTCTCCAGCACGCAGCCGAACTGAAGAGTTGTATGCAAGCTGCCCGATTTTACTTCGATTTCGACGATACCGTCTTGGGCGTCTGCAGACGGCTTCAAAGTCGACGACGACATTCGAACATCAGCTATCGCAACTCCCTGAGGGATCTCCCTTACAGCAGCAGCCATACAAATTTGCTCTTGCGATGTTTGTGCGTTCCCTGCTGAAACCACTTCGAAGGAGATCAGAATGAGGAGTAGAAAGGCTGCCGCTATGTGCATGACGATCGCTTCCCGATTTGTGACATGAGTAAGCTACTCGCGGTTTCGAAATGCTTCAATCGGCACGCTGATCGGCTTCTCGACTGAGGCGCCAGCCATCGGGTCGTTCTGGTCCGCTGATCATTCATCGATTGACTGTGGTCAAGCGCGCTCGATTGAGCTAGCCGCGGCGGTCTATCGGTGCCACGGTTATCTTCGCGTCCGCCGTCGTATGCTGATCACCAAGCGCTAAGATTGAGAATTATCTCGCTCAGGAGCGCTAAGGCGCGTCAGACATAGCTGAAGGTTACTTTAATAACTGCATCGTGTCTGTTTGGGCTCCAGCTAAAACAGGGTCCCGCAATCGAAATGATCTTGAGCCGTGCGCAGGCGCTTTTGACACGCGACGATCTTGCTTAAGCTTTCATGACCAAGTCTTCACATGACCAACGCGAGAGGATGGCGCGCGATTGCCGGCGGCCGCGAAAAAAACGCCAAATCTGGTGTGACAACCGCTAGCTCTTATCAATCCGCTATCAGTTGCGCGCAGACTTACCGAGAAGCAATCAGCCTTCGAAATTTGGATCGTTAGTCGCAGCAGAGCAATCCGGCTGATGGCAGGTTCTAGTTGTTAACCAAGTCAATGTAGATGACGTGGCGCGTACTACACGCCGATGTCGCGCGCTTGATTAGCAGAGCAGCTTCAGTTAGCGCGATTTCTAAACAAGTGGTGTTCACTGGATGCTCATGTTAACAGCGCCGGATCGACCAGGGTACTACTGGGCGAGACTCGTCAGGCCGCAAGGTACGCCAGCAGGTGAAGACTGGCGGTCTGTGGACTGGGAAATCGTCCACGTCGTCGTGAATATATTTGGCGTTGATGCTGCCCACTTCGGACGTTTTGGCGTTTTCGTGCCCGGTGTCGGCTCAATGCAACATGTTCAAGCGCTAGCGTGGGGGCCGCGCATTTTGGAAGCGCCGCCGTTTGCCGCTCCTTAAACCTTTGCCTGAGACGAGTTTTCCATGTCTATCGGAAGGGGAAAACGCGCGCGCCCTCCTTTCCGAAATGGCAATCGACGTGCGCTCAAAGCCAGCGATCATCGTGCCCGCGATTGACGGAGATTGAGTCACAGCTTCGCGGAGTCGAACGAAAGCTGGAAGAGTAGTATCATGCCAAGTCATCGCGCTGAAAGCTGAACTTCTTTATCAAGCGAGCGATAACCTGATGCGTTTCCTAGATCCAACGCTAATCTAAATTTGTTTTCAATTTTTGCCTCTTTGTGCGGCCCTATCGCAAACCTCAAGGCAGACTCGGATTGATAATCGAATCGACGCATTCTCTTTGGTCAAGATATACGCGTCGCAGAAAACCGTATTTAATTTGAAGAATGATTCTTGCTCATCTCTAGACTTCGCGACCACCGCTTGCGGGTCGGCATCTCAAGCTAATTATGCTCAACGTTTGCGAAGCCGGAAGTTTGATTTTCAGGGCGTGAATCGGATTACACCGGCGCACTCTTCATGGCACGCTCGAGCCAATACGACGCTTCTTTAAGAAGCTCGCGTTTCTCATCCACGTCGATAGTTTGATCCGAGCAATCCATAGCGTGGTGAGCTCGGTCGCGACACTCTCTCGCCGTCAAAGAGCTGGAATGTTCGTTGTCCGATATATTCGTCATGCAGACTGCTACGATCGAATCGCTACAATGGTTCACATCTCCCGAAAGTTTCGTAAATTTATCCGTCTGGCAGACTTGAACTGAAGACGTCGATTAGCGCGACGTGGGTTTTGGAGTTTGCAAATTCGCCCTCGTGCACCGCGACGACAGAACCAGAGCGCGCGGTTTGCAGTTGTCACTGCAGCGGTATTGGCGAGTGTGACCGAATACTAGCGAAATTTTTGAGCGCGGGCTGGGCGATTTTTGCAGCAAGAATTCGCCAGCGCGCCGCAAGTGCCAGCCATGGCTCTTTGTCGTCATTGAGGGATAACGCAGCATAACCTTCACACCGTTCGGCCTCGGCTAGACAATTAGCTTGGCTCATAAGCACATCCACGGCCGCTGCTCTCGTCATCACGATCTCCCGGATTTTTATATACCGCGACCAGTTAAGCGACTAGTTTGCACAAAGTTCTCGGCATTTTAAAACGTTCAGTACGTTTGGTATCTGAGAATTTAACGGTGGGCGCACTTCCGGACGCGTGGCGATCAAGATCGCTGCACAGGTTGCTCGATGGACAAAGATCAAACTTCTGCAATTGTCGGGCGACCTTAAGTTCGATGTTACGGCGCTTGATGGTCGAATCGATTTGCCGCCGTGGGTCCGCGTCTGTGACTTAGCTCTGCTGGACTTTTGAAAAGAGCTCTCGGAGGTTCTGGATCGCAAGCTGCGCTTGCTGCTTTGCTATATCGACTTCTCGAAAGTTGCCGCCGCATTGCTGGTCGGCCAATGCCGTAGTGACGTTGTCCGTAGCGAGGATAACTCCGGTTAGCGCTAAATCTAAGGTTTCATCTGGAACGGATCTGGCGGCTATCTTGGCGCAGCAAGCTCTAACGTTTTTCGACAGATGGATGGCGTTGAATGAGTGCGACCAGTCGAGATGACCTTCAGCGACGTTTATCCAATAATCGACATCTTCGGACAACACTGGAGCCATCCCTGTAGAGCAGCGAAATCTCGATCGGCCAAAACCGAAAACCACGCATCCTTCGATGAGAAACGCCTGTCTCTCATATTCCACGCGGATATTACAAGCGTCATATAAATTGACGTTGTCTCTCAAGCGATCGACAAAAGCATAATTTAGCGCAATACGCGCGAATCGCCGATTGTGTCAGACACGCAATTGAGCGCGAATATCCAGGACGTCGTGGGTCGCGGAGATGTCGACAAGCGGGGCGGATGCGAAAATCTTCATTTCTCGGATTGTCCAACCATGTTCGGCTCCCGATAGATTAAAAGAAGCCCACTCGACTGGTTGGCCACATTCGGCCATCCGCCACATATCTTCGTTCAGGCCTGGTATCGCCGGCGCGTTTAGCCAAACGCTTTTAACGATGTCTTGCTGATAACGCATTTTCTGCGCTCGTTTGCTGTTCCCACTTCTGGCTAGTGAGAGTCGGTTTGAAATGCAAATCTGTTAGCGCTCGCAAATAGATTAAAAGCTTGGAATTATCCAACTGTTGCGCCTTTGCATGACCGAGATAGGGTATGCAGGAGCGGCGTAGTGATCAAAGCTCAGTGAAGCGAACAAGCGCTCCGAGGAAGGCAAGGTCGCGTAAATGCCAGACGGATCTCTCTCTCACTCCGCTCCCCAGAGTCGCCGTGCGGGTTGCGGTGGCCGCGCCAAACCGCGATTTTAGGCACCATTCCGGGATAGCTCAGCGGTAGAGCATCCGACTGTTAATCGGACGGTCGCAGGTTTGAATTCTGCTCCCGGAGCCAGGGCGCCGGAAATCTTAAGAAAAGTGGTAGGTGAGGTCGAGCCGGAACGCTGAGAGCTGCGGTGCGTCGCGCGCCGAATACTTCGGCCCTACCCGGGTTGCCATCCAATGGGGATGTTCGCCATTGAAATCACATATCCAGTGGAACTGAATTCTGCGCTTCACAAGCCAACGCGGGCCGCATAGGCATCGTGCGAGTCGGCAAGGTAGTGCGAGCCGGATCGACAGAGGTTTTATCGAACTAGTGATCCGGCTCTAACCTGCGAGGCAAGGCAGGCCGTTGCAGGCTGCTGCAACCTAGCCGCCCGCTGTTCAAAAAGCAGCATCAACCCATAACCCGTTTGGACAAAGGTCAACGCTGCCGAGAAAGGCACAGGGTGTTGCCTTTTTGCACTATTTGGAATCACCGAAAAATACGATGCTGGCCCATCAGAATCTTTTGGGGTTTCGGGCTATGAAGAAGTTTTTCGCGGCGGCTCTCTTCGCCACCACAGCACTCACGAGCGCGCATGCCGCTGATCTGGGCCGCCCCGTTTACAAGGCGCCTGTTGTCGTTGAGCAGTACACGACTTGGAACGGCTTTTATATCGGCGGTAACGCCGGCTATGGCTGGGGCCGTGCTACGGCATTCGACGGCGGCGTGAACATCGGCCGCGTCGATGTCGAGGGCTTCACGGGCGGTGGCCAAATCGGTTTCAACTGGCATCTGGCTCCGAACTGGGTGTTCGGCATCGAGGCTGACGTCCAGGGTTCGAACATTGGCGAGCGCGAGACGATCGCTGGCCTCACCGCGCGCACGGACTTGGACATCTGGGGCACGGCTCGTGGTCGTCTTGGCTACGCGGCAGGTCCGACACTTTGGTACGCGACAGGCGGTTTCGCCTGGGGTCGTAATACGATCGGTGTTGACACGCCGTTGCTGACTCTCGAGCAGACGAAGACACATACCGGCTGGACTGTCGGTGGCGGTCTTGAGTATGCATTCGCACCCAACTGGTCGGCTAAGGTTGAATACCTGTACGTTGATCTCGGTCGCGAACGCTATCTCGAAACACTGATCGATGGCGTCAGTGCGAACCTCAAATTCCACACTGTTCGCTTCGGTGTGAACTATCGCTTTGGTGGCGCTCCGATCGTCGCCTCGTACTGAAATCTCGTCTTCTTAGAAAGCCCCGCTGTCTACTTGGACAGCGGGGCTTTTTTTTTGGTTTCCCGCCTGCCATCGATGCGAATCAAGAAGCTCGGTACGGCCAATGAGTCGGATGCTAAGTAAGATTTTTGGCTCGTCTCCACAGACGCTTGACCGCTACGCTTGAGCTAGAGCGTCAACGCCGTTCAGCGTAATTTCTGTGGGGCCATCGTTCTGCAGCGCACTTTTCATATCAGCAGGGACGCCTGGCTCAAATGTTTGTTGCGCAGCAGTAAGCTCAAATTGTCCTAACACATGCCGGTTTGCCGCGATTCAACTTCAGCGCGCGGATTTGCTCGTGCGGGTGCATGACGCTCCTTGACTATTCCAAGCGTTAGTCGGCCGCGAGTTTTATTTTGATTAATTCGGTTTTTTACGTTGCCCGCGACATGTTCTTTCGCTGCAAAATCTTGGCTAAGGTTCAATAAACGCCGACGAGACAATCGCAAACAGAGCGCGTCGCAGTTTACGATCATGCAACGGCAACGGTCAGTATGGGCTAGAGGTCGTATTGACGCCGCCGACGAAATTCCTTCGAGCAGTGCGTCGTGATTTTTCTTCAGTCATCCACATGCTCAGCGAGCATGTTTCCGGCAAAATTGGCGAACAACACAATATTGGAATCGCTTCAAGCAGCGCGCTGGGAACATTTGACGCGGCGATAGCAAACAACTTTGCATCCTACATGGCGCGCGATTGTCGGCGGAACACCAAAGTTGACTGTCTTTCCTCGGCTGCAGGTAGAAGCGTGGTGCCAACGTTAAATGGACGGGAAAAGGGTTAATAGGATATTAATATACGATTTATTAACTATAAAAGTTATTTGTAGTATTTGAATTATTGGAGGATTCGTGTTGCTCAGTTTTTTCCTTCGCGGTTTTCTCGCCGGCGCGATGGCCGTGTTTTTGCAATTCCCTGCTGACGCACAATTCCTTGCGCCGACTGTGACGAGTATTGGCCCTGTATCTGGCCCAACGATCGGCGGAACGGCGGTTACGCTTACTGGCACGAACCTGTTCGGTGCCGCGGTCACGTTCGATGGCATCCCGGCGCTCTCGGTCAGCATCTTGAGCTCGACGAGCGTGCTCGCAGTCGCTCCGCCGCACGCGGCAGGGGCCGTCACGGTTGCCGCGACAACGCTTGCCGGTACGGCATCATTGACCAACGCCTATACATACGTTGCGGCGGCTCCGACCTTGACCAGTGTGTCGCCAACATCGGGTCCCGTGACGGGAGGAACCGGCGTTACGCTCACTGGCACGAACCTGTTCGGTGCCGCGGTCACGTTCGATGGCATCCCGGCGCTCTCGGTCAGCATCTTGAGCTCGACCAGCGTGCTCGCAGTCGCTCCGCCGCACGCGGCAGGGGCCGTCACGGTTGCCGCGACAACGCTTGCCGGTACGGCATCATTGACCAACGCCTATACATACGTTGCGGCGGCTCCGACCTTGACCAGTGTGTCGCCAACATCGGGTCCCGTGACGGGAGGAACCGGCGTTACGCTCACTGGCACGAACCTGTTCGGTGCCGCGGTCACGTTTGATGGCATCCCGGCGCTCTCGGTCAGCATCTTGAGCTCGACCAGCGTGCTCGCGGTCGCTCCGCCGCATGCGGCAGGGGCCGTCACGGTTGCCGCGACAACGCTTGCCGGTACGGCATCATTGACCAACGCCTATACATACGTTGCGGCGGCTCCGACCTTGACCAGTGTGTCGCCAACATCGGGTCCCGTGACGGGAGGAACCGGCGTTACGCTTACTGGCACGAACCTGTTCGGTGCCGCGGTCACGTTCGATGGCATCCCGGCGCTCTCGGTCAGCATCCTGAGTTCGACAAGTGTGCTCGCAGTCGCACCGCCGCACGCGGCAGGGGCCGTCACGGTTGCCGCGACGACGCTTGCCGGTACGGCATCATTGACCAATGTCTTTACGTATGTCGCGGCGGCTCCGACCTTGACCAGTGTGTCGCCAACATCGGGTCCCGTGACGGGAGGAACCGGCGTTACGCTCACTGGCACGAACCTGTTCGGTGCCGCGGTCACGTTCGATGGCATCCCGGCGCTCTCGGTCAGCATCCTGAGTTCGACAAGTGTGCTCGCAGTCGCACCGCCGCACGCGGCAGGGGCCGTCACGGTTGCCGCGACGACGCTTGCCGGTACGGCATCATTGACCAACGCCTTTACGTATGTCGCGGCGGCTCCGACCTTGACCAGTGTGTCGCCAACATCGGGTCCCGTGACGGGAGGAACCGGCGTTACGCTTACTGGCACAAACCTGTTCGGTGCCGCGGTCACGTTTGATGGCATCCCGGCGCTCTCGGTCAGCATCTTGAGCTCGACCAGCATGCTCGCGGTCGCACCGCCGCACGCGGCAGGGGCCGTCACGGTTGCCGCGACGACGCTTGCCGGTACGGCATCATTGACCAACGCCTTTACGTATGTCGCGGCGGCTCCGACCTTGACCAGTGTGTCGCCAACATCCGGTCCCGTGACGGGAGGAACCGGCGTTACGCTTACTGGCACGAACCTGTTCGGTGCCGCGGTCACGTTTGATGGCATCCCAGCGCTCTCGGTCAGCATCTTGAGCTCGACCAGCGTGCTCGCGGTCGCACCGCCGCACGCGGCAGGGGCCGTCACGGTTGCCGCGACGACGCTTGCCGGTACGGCATCATTGACCAATGCCTTTACGTATGTCGCGGCGGCTCCGACCTTGACCAGTGTGTCGCCAACATCGGGTCCCGTGACGGGAGGAACCGGCGTTACGATCACTGGCAACAATCTCAGCGGCACCACGTCCGTAACATTCGGAGGCACTACAGCCTCGGCCGTCACAGTAGTGAATGCGACGACTGTAACAGCAGTCGCTCCAGCGCATATCGCCGGTCCCGTGGATGTCGTCGTGACGACGCCGAACGGTAATGCCACGTTGACGAACAGTTTCACCTATACGGCCGCAGCGCCGACGCTGGCGAGTGCGAGTCCGAATTCAGGATCGGCGGCTGGTGGCACGCTGGTGACACTGTCCGGCACGAACCTTTCCGGCGCAACGGCGGTGACTTTTGGCGGCACGGCCGCCTTGGCCGTCACTGTGATCAACGCGACAACTGTTACAGCTGTGACGCCGGCACATGCGGTTGGGGTCGTCACTATCGCGATCACGACGCCGAACGGCACCGCCTCTTTGGCGAATGCGTTTAGCTATAACGTCGTCTCGACCGCGACGGCGGTGAGTTCATCCCGCAATCCGGCGCCGGCCGGGCAAGCCGTCACCTTCACGGCGGTAGTGAGCAGCAGCAATGGTGTGCCGATCGGCGAAGTGTCGTTCCGCGACGGCGCGACCGTAATCGGGACTGCGACGCTTTCACAGGGCACCGCCAAGCTGACGACGAGTTCGCTCTCCGTCGGCGCTCATTCGATTACGGTGGTCTACACGCAGGTGCAAGGCTTCTCTGGCAGTACGTCGCCGGCGCTGGTGCAAACCGTCAGCAACGCTGCCGACAGCGCAAAGCTACGCGAACTCCAGATCGCAGGCTCTCGGGTTGTCGCGCAGAATTCAGGCGGTGCGATCACGAGTTCTATCGACTCCGCGATCGACGAAGCGTTCAGCGAAAGCGGTCAATTCATCATGCCGGGCAGCAACAGCTTGCGGGTCAACTTTGCGGCCGACCCGGGCGGCCGCGAGGACACCAAGCCGCAGCGCGACGATGTGCGCGATCGTTTGATGAAAGGGAAACTCGACGACGCATTCGCTTCGTTCAACAAAGCCAAGCCGCGTCTCTACGAGATCAAATCCGATTGGCGCTTGTGGCTCGATATCAAATACAGCGGCATCGAGAGTGCCGGCTACATCCAGCCGCTCAAAGGCGAGCAGGTCAACGCGCTGACGGGGGTGTCCTATCGGCTGTCGCCGAAGGTAGTCGTCGGCGCGTTCGGCGGATACGAAACGTTCCGTTACGCATCCGACACATTGAACGGACGGCTGGCTGGCGACGGCTGGACGGTTGGCGGCTATTTTGGTTGGAAACTGCAGGATCAGTTCCGCTTCGATCTTGCGGCAGCGTATTCGGGCATCGACTACACGGGCGTTGCCGCCACGGCCGCCGGCGATTTCACTGGCACCCGCTGGTTAATCTCGTCTGGTTTCACCGGCACGTACCGTTGGGCCGACTTTGCGATCGAACCGTCCGCGAAACTCTACACGCTGTGGGAGCATCAACGCTCCTACACGGACACGTTGTCGACCTTCCAGCCGGCCCGCGACTTTATGACCGGGCGCGCGTCGGTCGGTACGAAAGCCGCATATTCGATGGAGTCCGCGATCACGCCGTATATCGGTCTCTACGCGGACTACTACTTCTCGCGCGACTACGAGGGGGTGAACCTAGAGGGTCTGGCTTCGGTGCCGATCCTGTCCGGGTGGTCGGCGCGCGTCACAGGCGGAATCATGGCGCGACTGCCGAACGGCCTGTCGGTCGCACTCGGCGGCGAATACGGCGGCATCGGATCCGACGCGAGAATTTGGACCTTTCGGGCCAACGTAAGAATGCAGTTGAATTAGCTTGCCTCGGATGCGCAGCGGATTTGCGGACCCGAAATTCTCCTTGCATCGCGCCGCGGCCCCTTGGAGAACGAATACGGCAAAAGCTTCAACTAGAGCTGCGCAACGAACTGCTTGACGGACAGATCTTCGCTCAAGGAGGGGGAGGTCGTGATCGAAACTGGCGGTTCCACCAACACAATGCGCTCACTCTCATCGCTCGAATATAGGCCCCAGCACCGGAGGCCTCGTCTGGCCCAAGCCTGAGCCGGCTTCAACGTGACGCTAGACTATTATTCGGACGACCTCGTGGGACCTGTCAGGTTGGACAGCTGAATCTTGCCTACGGTCGGACATTCTAAGTCGTGCCGACGTTCTATCTCGATAGTCCTTGTTAGAGCGAGCCGGGAACGCCTAATGGTCTGCGGTGTCGGCCCAGGCGCTCCCGGCTCTTCGCCCGCAGAGAGGAGGTCTCTGCGGGCGATTGGCAAAAATCCGGGCGTCCAATCGATCGCCGGGCGTCTTTTCGAGAGATTAGGACGTGTAGTCGATGTGCCCGGACTCAGCACTCGCATAGGTGCCGATCAGGTTCACGTTGAACTGCGCTTTTCCGTCAGCCAGATCGGTGAGGAAATGCTCATTTGCAATCGCGTAGGCGCCAACGTCTGCTTTGACAGCCTCAGTCATCAGCCACCCTACAAGGGCGGCTTTTGTGCCGATCGCATCGCCGCCGTAGTACTTAAAGTATTCCGAGCGCGCGTACGTCGTGCCGTTACCGCTAGCGTTCTGCACCTGATCGTTCAAGATCGCATTGATCTTGTTCTGATCAGCCGCGACGCCAAAGATCTCCTGGTATGCTTTGCCAACCGTTTGCGAAAGGCTGAGACCGCCGTAGTCAGCAACGAATTTCGCATTGCCTTCGCCAAGCTTACCGAGGTTTACGCCGAAGTTGATCGCTCGATTCTCAAGATTGAAATGCTGGTAGTAAGCATCGTTGAGATCCGTGGCGTTGATGCTGTCCGGCGAGTTAACGAGATAATCGACGCCGGCCTCCGTCGGGGTCTTGCCGGTAAAAAATTGGTACGCAGTATTCGCAACTGACGTCCCATCGTCGGCATAATCCACGATTTTCGCCACCGCTTGATCGAGCGTGAGCGTGCCGTTTTTCATCTGATTGGCCATCGTGTTCAGCGCGGCCACTTCGTCTGCCGGAGCTTCTGAAGTTGTCGGATCAATTCGGGTAATATTGAGATACGCCTCGTTGAGCGCGAGCTGCTCAACTGTCGGATCGTCGTCGTCGCCGCCGCCGCCACCGCCGATAATGATCGTGATCAGATCGCCGAGGCTGAGGTCCAAGCCGATCAAATCGAGCAACGTCCCGTCTTTGCCAACCGACAGTCCAAGGTCGATCAAAGCATCGCCAGCCGTTTGGAACAGCAGCTTGCCGTCAACAACGAGCAGGCCGCGCGAACTACCCAACTCCGTGACAAGATCCAGAAGGGTAACGTCACCGCTGGTGAGTTTGACTTCAGGAATGAGATTGTCGTTACCGCCGAGCTTAAGACCGAGAACGCCGAGATCTAGGTTGCTGAGATCGATGCCGTCCAGCTTTGTCAGCTTCAGCGCATCCAACAAACCATCGTCCAACAGATCAGTTAGATTCAGTACGCCACCGCCGCCCGTGAGGCCGCCAAGGATATCGCCGACAGGCTGAAGGATGTCGGGAAGGATGCCGTCGAGCAACCCACCCGTTACGGGATCGAGAATGCCGTCCAGAATGTCTGTGATTGGCGTAATCACCGGATCCAAAATGCCGGTTACGGGGTCAAGGATGCCGGTCACAGGATTGAGCACGCCAGTGACTGGATTTAAAACGCCAGTCACCGGATTTAGAATGCTGCCAATTGAACCAAGAGCCATTTTGTATCCTCCGAGCGGACCGTCCGCATTTCAAAATAATAGCATCTTTTAAATTTGGTTCCCTGTTATAATCGTTTGAAAGTTAGCGCATATATAATGATTTGAAATTTACAAATATTTAGAACCAATTTTATTTCGATCTCCGGGAAGGGTGGGCTCGTTTGCAGCTGAAGTCCGTCGTTTCGAGCTAAACTGCTCCGAAATCGCTGTTCCGAAGGCTTCTTTTGTAGCGAAATGCCTCTGCACTCTTCGGAATGCCGATAGACTTTCGGGATTCGGAATAGCCCGAATATTTGCTTGGCATGCCTAAGCACCGCGCCTTCGGCGTTCGCTCAATCAGTTTCGATGAATTTATTTAGTCTTTATTAATTATGGAAGCCAAAGTGTCGGCCAAGGCGAGAGGCAGGCTCGTGCGCTCCGCATTTAACGGAAGGTACGGCGCCCTCAATATCTAATGGAGTTTGACGCGAGGTCGTGCGCGAAAGCGAAAACAGCGAAGTCACAACCAATTTCGCGCGGCGTCCGGACAGGTAACGCAAAGTATCAGGTGGAGAGAAGAGCAATAGCGCAACTTTCGAGTTCTTCACCAAAAGCCCGATCAGGATCGATCGAGGCTTGAACCCAAGTAAT
Organism: Variibacter gotjawalensis; assembly: GCF_002355335.1. GTDB lineage: Bacteria > Pseudomonadota > Alphaproteobacteria > Rhizobiales > Xanthobacteraceae > Variibacter > Variibacter gotjawalensis. Next base: position 96,097 of record NZ_AP014946.1, on the reverse strand, counting down.
GCCAAAGCTCGCTAAGTGTGGGCCATCGAGATCACGACTTTTCCGCGCGCTCGTTTGCTAGATAAACGCACGAGCGCTTCGGGCAACTGCTCGAACGGGAAAATCTGATCGATGACAGGTCTAATTCTTTGCTGGTCAACGAGCCGAGCGATATCAGCGAGCTGCGCTCCGTCCGACTCTGTGAGGAACCGATAATAACGAATACCTTTTTCGCGGCTGGCAGCGAAGACCTTCCGCGACAGAAAACGCATCACGAGACGTGTGGCGAAGCTGGCATCGACCTGGTCGGGAAAATTTCGGTCGGGCGGTCCGGCGATCGACACGACACACCCGCCTTTGCGTGCAACCTTGAATGCATCCAAAGTATGTTGACCGCCAAGAGTGTCAAACACGACGTCGTAGTCAGTCGGCCCTTGCAAATAGTCTTGCTTGTCGTAAGCGATCACATCGTCTGCGCCAAGATCGCGAACAAACTGAGTGTTGCGGCTGCTTGTTGTCGTTGCAACATGCAAGCCAATCGCCTTTGCGAACTGAATAGCGAACGATCCCACGCCGCCGGACCCAGCGTGGATAAGAATGCGTTGTCCAGGTCTGACCCTACAACGATCGGTGAGCGCTTGGATCGTTGTTAAGCCAACGAGCGGCAACGATGCAGCTTCTTCGTGCGATAGATCAACTGGCTTTAAAGCAAAAAACGAAAATGGGAGAGCAATCTGTTCGGCGAACGTGCCGATTGTTTCGCGGGAGGCGCGAACGAAAACTTCATCGCCGATCCGAAATGTGCGAACTTGAGAGCCAACAGCTCGAACGGTGCCGCTAGCATCAAATCCGATAGGGTGAGGCATTCGGTACGGATCAATGCGCTTCAGATCACCTTCAATAATCCGAAGATCTATCGGGTTTAGTGCCGCTGCTGCGATATCGCAGACGACCTCGTTTGGTCGTGGCGTGGGAGCCGGTCGATCGACAAGTCGGACGACGTCGGATGCTTTGCCATACCTCTTCATGACGTATGCGCGCACGGTGCCCCCCGGTTGGCCCTCTTACGATCCGCACGATGATATAGGCGAAGCGCAATCACACAATAGCGCGATCACCATATCCCGACGGCTTGGAAGAGATGATTGCTCGACCGGCCATTCGCGGTCGCGACCTAAACCTACGTTGATCATCGGTTGGATCATGTCACTCGGAACGCGTATCGCAAGTGAGTGTTCGACGTCTGTTTTCATGCCCGTGGTTTCGTCGGGCGTGGACGTCTCACAGAACGTTTGGCCATAATAAGATCGTTTGCCAAAAATCCGATCAGGCTTCTTTGCTGCGAGCTTTGCTTTTCGCTCTGCTTCCCACCCTCTTGGACTGTTTCGAGCTGCTGCAGTTCGGCACGCTTACGAACGCTCGCGGGGTGCTGCAAGAGTCCAAACCGGGCACGCAGCCGCACGCTGATATCTTCCACCAACTTGGTAATTTCCACCAAACGTGCAGTCTCACCGTATGCAATAGCGGTCCAGTCCGAAAATCCATTTGGTTTGATTTCAACGCGGTGCAACGCGCGGTTTCGCGCTTCGTGCATTATCAATGCAGCCAGGACAGCGTGAGATCGTCTTGGTAAGTTCATCGACAGTTCGGCTGGTTAGAGTCGGCTCACGCCCGCCGCTAGCATTGATCGTGCCGTGTGGCGTGACGCGGTTTTATGCCAAAGCGATCGCGACCCGCAACGCCCAAGCCAGGCAAAAAGTGCCAGTAGTTCAATGACAACCCCGCGAGAACCCCGCGGCAGACGTGACAGCTGCGTAGGGCTACGGCCAGGCTGACGATCTTAGCGGCATGTCAAACCGCCGTCTGCAATTCCCGCTTTGCGATCGTATATTCTGAACAGATGGTCGCTACAGGGCGGCCGAAGAGAAAGCCTTGAGCTTCGTCGCAGCCTTCGCGTCGAATAATGTCAAGTTGCGATCGGGTCTCGATACCTTCTGCTAGCACGGTGATGTTCAAGCCTTTGCCCAAGGCAACAACGGCACGCAAGATAGCAATCGCTTGATGATCGTGTTCCAGGTCCCTGGTGAAAGCCCGGTCGAGTTTGATCTTGCTGAAAGGAAAAGTGCGCAGTGTTTCGATTGACGAATAGCCGGCGCCGAAATCGTCGATCGCGATGCCGACGCCAAGTGCACGTAAACTCCGTAGTGCATGCAAGGCGCCCGTTTTGTCTGCGATTAAAGCGGTTTCTGTAATTTCCAATTCGAGTAAGCTAGGTGATAGACCCGACTCGACCAATATCGCGTGCACGCGATGCGCGAAATTTGCTCGGGTTAGTTGAACCGCGGATACATTAACCGCTACCTTGACGCCAGATGCAGCCGCGGCCTTGCACGAAGTGCGCAGCACCCAATCACCTATTTCGATAATCAAACCGGTCTCTTCAGCGAGAGGGATAAACGAGTCAGGCAGAATCAATCCTCGTTCGTGATGGTGCCACCGGATTAACGCCTCCGCGCCCGTCATCTCTCCTGAATTTACACAAGCTTGTACTTGATAGTTCAGGACGAATTGCTTCGACTCTATTGCGCGTTTCAGGTCGCCGCGGAGCGCCACTCGTTCCCTGGAAGCTTCGTCCATCTCCTTTTTATAAAAGCAGATCCGGCTGTCGGACTGATTCTTGGCACGGTACATCGCAAAATCTGCGTTCGAAACGAGAGTAGGAGCTTCGATTCCATCGGAGGGATACAAGGATATACCGATCGCAGCCGACGGACGCGTCTCGAAACCGTCCAAGTAGAAGGGCGCAGACAGCGCGCTGTCGATTAACCTGGCGAATCCGTTGATCTCTCCGACCGTTTCAAAACGTTGGACTGCCGCAAATTCGTCTCCGCCAACACGCGCAATGAATTTTCCCACATCGACGAGCGTCGAAAGTCGCGCTCCGATCTCTGCGAGTAGCTTGTCGCCGGCGAGGTGGCCGCGCAGATCGTTCAGCTCCTTGAAATTGTTGAGATCAACCACGATCACCGCCAGCTTTCCATCTCGAGCCGCCGCTTTTGCTAACTCAGCGGCCAAGCATTCGCTAAAGTGCGCGCGGTTCGGGAGAGACGTTAGCGTGTCGAATAGTGCGAGTCGGCGCAGCCGGCGGACTGTTTCCCCACTTGTTCGTTCATCGATGAGATAACTTGCAGCTCCGGTACCCAGGACGAGAAAACCCACGCCCGCGATCGCCACAGCCATAGCTCCAACTGACCGCTCGTTCACGGCACCGTCAGACGTGAGAGGCGTGATCTCAAGAGCGGTCATTCCAACAAAATGTAAACCAACGATAGCCATTACAAACAGGGCGATCGCCAAAGGCTGAGATAGTTTGGAGCGCACTCGTACCGCCACGCTCAATGCCACGCTCGATGCTGCAATGACGTAGATCACTGAAGCTGCGATGTATGTGAAATTCCATTCGATGATGCCGGACACGCGGTACGCTATCATGCCGGTGTAGTGCATAATCGCGATGCTCAGACCAACCACCGCTCCACACAATTCTGGGGCGAACTGCGATCGCTTAACGGCGCCAACCCCAAAGCCTAGACTGCAGCCAACAACGGCTACAAAAAGCGACACCATCGTAAGAGTCGGGTCGAAGTGAGCTGGCACGGCGATTTCATAAGACAGCATCGCGATAAAGTGCATGCACCACACAGATGCGCCGGCAGCGATCGCTGTGAGGAAACTCCAGCCATATTGCTGAGCGCCCTCGCGTTCACACGCCCTTTCGAAAAGGCCAAACGAAATCCAACTGCCAAAGATGCAGACTGCAGCAGCAAGCGCTACGAGCCATAAATTGTGCTCGTAGACCACACAGGAGATTATCCGCAAGATGCTAGCCCTGTTATATTTTAACAATTAATAACAGGTCGCTATTTGAAAAATAGTTAAATGAGAAAGTAAAAGTGATTCTTGTGCGACCTCACGATAGCGTTCTTTGGCTATGTAAGGTCGTCCTAGCCCCCAGTGTGACGGCGTAGCGGAGGTAGAGGCAAGTTGCGCTTGAGCTAAGTCTGCACGCCTACTTCCACGAAGCGACAAGCGCGATCGAGAGGTTCACGGTCCGTCAGGCAGCCGATTGCGACATCTGCCGCACGGATAATAATTGTCTCGATCAATCTCCAACCTAAAGACGGCAGGATAGGAAGTCGGCTACCGCTTGGGCTTCGAGCCTGTTGATTTATTCTTGGCTCGGAAAGCTTCGCATCTTGCCTGACATTCACCACGAAATCGCGGCTCGCTCCGCCCCATGCAATATTGGAAGCAAGACTGCTGTTGCGCGGACAGTTGTTCGATGATGTTTTTCGCCTTTGCATCTGCGACTGAAATCGCGAGAAGCGCTCCGATGAGAAAAGCTGCTCTTGTCATAAGAATCCCCCTTGATGACATTCAAAGTTAGCACAGCCGCACGTGTGATCTTCCCCTAAATGGGGTATGCGCAATGACGGGCGATCAAGATACGTCTGAGAGCAGCGACGATTTTCTGGTTAAGGGGAAACGATGCCGACCGAATCTTTGACTGTCCAAGAAGCTGCGCTGCAAATCACTCGCAAAAATTTTTCTTGGTCGAGTCCAATAGGCTCTCCGTCGCCGGTCCTGACGTATGGCTTTTTGTCGAACACCCCACCGTACAAATCATATGACACCGAGATGGAGACTTTCACTCCGTTCAATGCTGCGCAGATCGAAGCAACCGACCTTGCGCTTCTTCTTTTTGAAGACGTCGCGAACATCAATTTTGAGCGCAACGGTGTCGGTAGTATTGGTTCTGCGGCGTATTCAAACGCGAACAAAATCTCGTACGGCAATTTCAACTCGGGCGAGACTGGCGGCCTTGCGTATTTCTACACGCAGACTAGCGGTGGCTACGTTTGGACGTCTGGCTACACTTCCTTCCCGATCGGTGGGCCCGGTTTCGCGCTGTTGTTGCATGAGACGGGCCATACGTTAGGGCTATCCCATCCTGGAGATTACGACGTCTATAAGCAGAGCACGATTACGTACGCTGGCAACGCTGAGTACATCGAGGACAGCAAGCAGTACTCTGTCATGAGCTACTTTCGTCCCGAAGAGACTGGGGCCGACTTCACGTGGTCAGGCGTGCGTTATGGGCCCAGTACACTCATGTTGCACGATATCGCGGCACTCCAGCGGCTTTACGGTGCTAACACATCAACACGGACAGGCGACACGGTTTATGGGTTCAATTCTAACGCCGACAGACCGGTGTACTATCTGAAAAGTGCGACAGATCAATTCGCTGTTAGCATTTGGGACGCCGGCGGTATCGATACGCTAGATTTTTCCGGCTATGCCACAAATCAACGCATCGACCTTCGAGAGGGCGAATTTTCCAATGTTGGCCGTCTCGTAAAAAATGTCTCCATCGCAATCGGTGCAGTCGTCGAAAATGCGAAGGGCGGTACTGGCGCCGACTACATCATCGGCAATGCCGCCAACAACGTTCTCACCGGTGGCAAAGGAAATGATACGCTTGAGGGGGGAGCCGGAACTGACACCGCGGTATTTTCAGGCACCCAATCACAATATCAAATAACGAAAATCGGCGGCCAGTATCAGGTTGTAGGCCCAGACGGGACCGACCTTGTGACGGGCATCGAACGACTACAGTTCGACAACGGATCTGTTGTGCTTGGCGTTGTCGTTGATCCTGCAGTGGCTGCGACTTTTTTAAACCTTGGTTTGATGCAGGTCAGTGCCGCCAATCTGCCTGCCACGACATTGACGGCGCTTGAGCAAATTTCCAGTGCGTATAGCAGCGGGCAAGCTTCTGCTTCACAGATGACGCAGTCGGTTATCGATTTGGTTGACGGAACCACGTCTGTCGCGATCCTGACGTATCAATTCTTCACTGGGAAAACTCCGACGCAAGCCGGGATGCAGTATCTGGTGAACAGCCCCGATAACGTCAACGCCAGTGATCTGAACGATACGTACTATCAAACGTTCAGCCTGGAGAATCGGTACATCAATTTCGGCGTTAATCTGGGGAAGCTCGGCGAAGGAAACGCTAAGTTCTCAGCAGACTACGGGGCGCTTTCGCTGTTTGATGCGACTAAGAAAGCTTACACGGAAATTTTCGGGCTCGTTCCGTTGGATAGCAAGGTTGCTGAACTCGTGAATGGTCAGGTGAGCGTTGCGGGTCAAATGATGACTCGAGCGGACTATTTTGCGTATTACGGAAAAGACGCGATCGGCACCAAGGCGGCGATGGTCGGGTGGCTTCTCGGAGAATCAATCAAGGCAGATTTGGGACCTTATGCAGCTGCTGATGAACGGTTTCTGGCCGATCTCGCTGATGGCTCAGCAAAGTTCAACATCAACCTTCTCGCGGAATACGGCGCTTGAGTTACTCAGCTTTGCGAAGCCGAGGTGGCGCGAGTACAAGAGCACGGCATTCTTAAGTTGGCACTGAATGTGTTCCCGACGTTTATCGATCCTGTTGAAGCGGACCGTCTGAGAAACGTCATGACTCACGTGTCACCTTCTTATCTCACATCGTCGTGCTGACCGACTCGCGCGACGTTGCGGCCTCGCTCGCTTGTGAGCGTGGCTGCGTTTTTGGTCTTCGTTGAGATACGCGGGTTTAAGTGAGCAGCTGGGCTCGACGAGATGTTGAGCCCAGCTGTGTTTAGGGCGTCTTGGATGGAAGCCCGCTTTTTTAGAAAACCATGATGTCGGTGGCTTGGAACTTGGAAAGCGAGTCGACACCCATAAGGACTACGCCTGTGTCGACCGTCGAATTCCGATCCTGATCGGCGAACAGATATCCATCGTGGCCGTCTGTCACGAACACAAAGTCGACCTGGTGTATCACCTGTGACGCCATCTGCAGCGCTTTGTTGAAGTTGGCCTCAGCGTTTGTTGAGCCGCTGAATGCGAACTCTTTATAGTTCCCCGAGTTGCCAGCGTGATTCATGACGATCCAATCGGAGGTCCGATCGAAGTCCTTGATCACATCGGCGGTGGCATAGAAGGATAGCGAGTCGCCAATCGTATCAAAGACAAACCAGTCGGTGCCGGGACCGCCGATCAAAACGTCTTTACCTGCGCCGCCGTTGATAAGATCGTTTCCGAAACCACCCGAGATCGTGTCGTTGCCGCCCTCGCCGAAGAGACGATCGTTGCCGCCCTGGATGTACAGGACAGCGTCGCCGTAAATCGCGTCTCCGCCATTGCCGCCCCAGATTTGGTCGTCGCCGCCTCCGCCGATAAGCGTATCGCTCTGTCGGCCGCCGACGATATAATCGTTGCCCGGCAAAACGTGAGTGTTGACGTCGTCGCCGTAAATGATGACCTCGTTGGTCGTCATGCTGTAGTTGATGTAGTCGTTTCCTTGACCCCCGACGACGTAATCGTAGCCCCACGCCATAGTAACGCTGGACGTTTGCGAGCTTCCCATGATTGTGTCGTCGCCCGCCCCGGCATCGATCGTATCGTGGCCGAGGCCAGCATAGATAACGTCATTGCCGCCATAGGTGTAGATCGTCTCGCCCAAGCCCGAGTCATAGATGACGTCGGCAGAATTCGTTCCGGTCCTTGCCATTGTGATTACTCCCCTGTGAGCTGTTGGAGCCAGCTGTGCTGGCCGTCACAGAGTTGGTCGGCGCAGGCCACAAAATGGTTCAGCTCCCTCGCAAAGAAAACGGAGTTTGAACGAGCAGCCGCCACAATGCGGCAGGGCTTTTTTGGTGGCGGTTTGGGAAAAAGCGAGCCGAGGCCAAAGGAGAGTTTGCCTACGCTCCTCTACCTCGGCTCTGACCCGGCGTATCAAACTTTGGGGTTGGAAGCGCCAGGCTGAAGCCAGCTTGCAACGCGACGAAAATAATAGCGAGCCGGACCGCCAGAGGCTTTGTCGAACCGGTTGCGGCCCGGCTCTTCGGCCCGTCGAACACGTTCACTGCCCTCAGGCCGTGCGCATCTTAGCATAAAAAAGAGCCGGAATGCCTACAGGAGACAATCCGGTTCACCAATCAGGCGGTCCGATGTGCTGACCGGCCAATAGTTATGCGAGCGAGAGCGCTCAAGCTGTTGGATCATCGCTGATCGCCCCGACGATCGATGTTTGGGCAACGTGGATCGGGCTGATCAAAGCTACTTCTTAGCTCTGAGTACCGTCCAGCGCTCGAGCCGCGCTTCAACATTTCCAGCTTTCGTTTGACTTTGTTCCCGTTCAATCGGATCGAGCTGTTCCTTCTCCAGCACTTCGCGATGCTGAGAGACGACATGATATTCTGAGGAGGAAGTTGTCGGACATTGTGCTTTGGCTAGGTCGCATCGATTTTAGCTGCGCCTATCCTTCGCCATGGTCGGATCGCCTGCACAACTGATTCCGGGCGTGTCACCAAGCGCAAAGCGACCGGACGTCAGACGGGTGCTAAGAAAGCCCGACTTCAACCCTCGCTAAGGGGCCGCAAACGAAGACTGACCAGCTCAAAATCGAAAAACGAGCCGAAGCGCTCAAGGCAGGATGCCGCTGCCGAGCGCTCCGACTCTGACCCGACCAAATGCAGGGCACTGCGACCGGGCTGCTGAGCAATTAGCAAGAAGCGAGCCGGGACGCTCAAGGCGGGTGGCTCCGCCGAATGCTCCGGTCCTCCATAGCGCCTCCAACAGTGCCACGGCTTGACCGAAGCGTCCGGACTGCGAGAGGCGGTCTCGGACCACCTCAGCTTGGCTCAGACCCGCCGTCGCTCTGAAAACTTTAGCGCAATTGCTCTGGCGATAAAGGCGTTAGCTTTAGGCGCGAAGGCATGAACGACTAGAGGTTATCGTTCGCTACTTTCGGCCTACCTGGCCCCCGGAGCAACTTCTCGACATTACGGACCGCTTTTGGACGCTCGTCAAAGAGAAGTTCGTACGTCATCGGCTCGTAAAAGAACAACATCTGTTTCGCGAAAACGGCCGGTTCGAGCTCGAGAATCTCGGCCCACTTTCTATAGTTGTTCGGAATCACTCGAGCTCTTCCGTTCTCAATGGTCGAAACCGCAATGTAGGTGTCGAATCCAACATGCTCGGACACATTGCGCTGCGTAAGACCCAAGCGTTCGCGTTGTTCGCGCAACCACAATCCACAAGACTGCCGAAGGCGTTTCGCCTCCTCATTTGGATTGCTCTGAGCATTTGTTGACATGAATGCACTACACTGACTGAAAATGTGGTGGCCACCATATATTCTAGCTTGACAGTTTAATCAATCGATTCTTTAAGGGGACACCCTGAGGGCAGAGGCCCGACGGATTCACCTCTCTTGGAGATGCCCTCATGGCTCTTAGCGATCTCAATACGCTGATCAACGCCACGGCGCCGAATGGCTCGACGACTCAGAACCTGTCGTCGTTCAAAGGTCTGACCGCTGCGTATCAGTATCTCGGCTTCGGCGTACCGACGATTGATGGTTACACGAACCTCATCAACAACAACAACGCCACGAACTTCGGCGCTGGCGGCAACTTCGTTTTCAACGACGAGAACGTCTACATCAATTCGTTCGCTTCGCTCTACCGCTTCAATGCAGACGCTAAGGCTGCTTTCGACGCGATCGTTGGCGGTGGCGCAACCAACTCAGACAAGCTCGGCCTCGTGTACGACAGCATTGTTCCGCTCTCGGCGCAGTCAGCTGCTGGCAAGGCCTACTTCGTCTCGCAGGCAAACTTCTACTCTCAGCGCGCTGCTGAACTCGGCATCACGGGTCCGAACGCCGGCGCAGTCGTTGCTGCTGCTGCGCTCTCCAAGATTGTTGTCGACAGCGACATCGGCGGTCTCGGCGACTCGATCAACGATCTTCGCGCTGCTGTTGCCGACGGTTCGGCAGCTATCCCGCAGTCGGGCGCTGCTTTCACGCCGATAGAAACTGCTGATGGCACCAAGTTCGACGGCGACGACGTTACACAGCAGGGTGCTTCGCTCGTCCTGACATCGAAGGTCGACGTGGTAAACGGCGGTAGCTCGAATGACACCGTCATTGCTGGTCTTGATGGCGGCAACCCAACAATCAACGCGGGCGATTCGATCAATGGTGGCGGCGGCACTGACCGCCTGAACATCTTCGGCAATGCAAACGCTGCTGCGTTTGGAACTGCAACGATCACGAGCGTCGAACAGGTCTACGCACAGCTTGCCAGCGCTGGTGCTTCGGCACTCGACGTGTCAGGCAATGCCGGTGTTCAAGTTGTCGGTTTCGCGAACGGCACGACCGGCGGCAACGAAATCAAGCTAACCACAGCGCAAACTGCTGCGCTCGAGGGCAAGGTTGGTTCAACAGCTCAATTTAATTATACGAACGCCGCTGGTCCGGCCGACTCCGTTGCGCTGGTCGCTAATGGTGCTTCGGTGGATGCTGGTGGTGTGACCTCGTTGGTCGGTGTCGAGACAGTCAAGATCACGGCCACGGGCACCAATGATTTGGGGTTCTTGGTTGGTTCTCAAACGTCGATCACCGCGGCCGGCGGCGGATCGCTCAAGTTCACGGCGGTTAGCCCACTGAAGAGCCTCGACGCTTCGGCACTGACGGGCGCCTTGAACGCCAATCTTACTCCTGTCGGCGCTCAAGACCTAACCGTCAAAGGCGGCTCCGCGAACGACACCATCACGACCGTATTCGCCAATCAGACGTCGGCGGATTCGATCGACCTCGGTGTCGGCACGAACGACACGCTTCTGTTTACGGATGCTGTATCAATCCTGAATGCAACTGATGCAGCGAAGCTCTCGAAGGTTGTCGGAGTTGAAGAGCTTGGCACAGTCGGTGCCACACTCACCCTTGATGGTGATCTTGTCAGTCAGACTCGCTTCTCGACGAGTGGTGCTGGCAGCTTCAACATCGTCGACGCTGCTCAAAGCTCAACTGTCGAGTTCGGTGCTGGTGCTGCGGCGGCTTCACAGGTCGCTCTCAAGCTCGGCGCCAGCATCCTCAACGTAGATCTGCAGGGAAGCGCTACGGCTGCGGCAGACGCATCGGCCAGCCTCTTTGTTCAAGGCTCGTCGACGATCAACGTGTCGTCTACCGGTACAGCTGGTATCGCGGACAATAACATCACGTTGATTGTTGCTGACAACCAGTCGATCAACCTGACAGGCTCGCAGAATACCACGCTCACCTACGCCAACTTCCCAGGCGGCACCGGCTCCAACATTGATGGCTCGTCTTTCACTGGCAAACTCAACATCATCGGTGCCAGCGCTGCTTCGGACATCATCAAGGGTGGTAGTGCAGCCGATATCATCAATGGTGGCGCCGGCGCTGACACCATGACGGGTAACGCGGGTGGCGATACGTTTTTCGTCATCACGAATCCGACTGCGGACACTGCCGCAGCTATCCAAGCTTCAGCTGATACCATCACCGATTTCGTCACTAAGTCTGACAAGATCGAGTTCGGTGCTGCTGCTGGCTCGGCGACGAACTACAAGGAAGGTGCCGCTGCGGTTGCCGACTTTGCAGCCGCTCTCGCAGCTGCCGATGCGCAGCTTGACGGAACTGTCAAGTATAGTGCTCAGCAGGTTGGTAGCGATACCTACGTGTTCTTCGACGATAACGGAACGGTCACCGGCGAGACAAACACTCATGTCGTGAAGCTAACCGGCGTCACGCTCGCTGGCATCGAAGCTGCCGACATCATCTAACCAAGTATGCGGCCCGGTTCGGCCCGGGCTGTAGAAACTGAGGCGGCAGGGGGTCTTCGTGACCTCCTGCCGTTTTCATTTTGTGACGGCCCTCAACGTCATCGTAGCAACCTGGCATTTTCGCCAATCAACCGCAGAACACAGGCGCACGCAATGAGCTCGTGGACGGCTGGTTACGTAGCTGACATCAACTACACACATGGTTTCTATCGTGAGCTGACGCCAGCGCTGCTCAGCCTCGTGCCACTAATCGTCGGCCTCGGCGGGACGACAGTCGGAAGCCCGCTCCACTATTGCGAACTAGGATGCGGGCGGGGTTTTTCGATAAATTTGTTGGCTGCCGCCAATCCAGAGATCCAATTTCACGCGACCGATTTCAACCCGTCACAGATCGCCGGCGCGAAAGCACTTGCCGTCGATGCGCAGCTTTCAAACGCTCACTTTTACGATGCGACATTTTCCGAATTCGGAGACACGCCGGGTCTACCGGATCAGTTCGACATCATTTCATTGCACGGGATCTACAGCTGGATCAGCTTCGAAAATCGACAGCACATTGTTCAATTCATCAAAAGCAAGCTGAAAGTCGGCGGGATCGTTTACATCAGTTACAACGCGCTTCCGGGCTGGGCAGCAGCAATGCCGCTTCGTCAATTGTTGATTGACGCTGCATCGCGCGTACACGGCCCAACCGCAAGAAAAGTCCCACAAGCTCTCGACGCTGTTGCGCAATTCCTGAAAAGTTCTCCGGCCTATCTTGCGCAAAATCCAACTGTTGGGCCGAGGTTTGACAAGCTGAAAGACATGCCACACGGCTATTTGGCGCACGAATATTTCAATCGGGACTGGACGCCTTTTTATTTCGCGGATGTTGCTAGCGATCTGGCTGAGGCAAAGTTGAGCTTTGTGGGTTCGACACACTATCTGGATCACATTGATTCGATCAATTTCACGGACGAACAGCGTGAATTACTCGGCAAGAGTAGCGACATTGTCCATCGCGAAGCGACACGCGATTACATCCTCAATCAACAGTTTCGGCGTGACGTTTTCATCAAAGGGCCTTTGTCGCTAACGCCTAGACTGGCTCGCGAAGCTTGGCTCAAACAGCGATTTGCGTTGTCGACCAATCGAGCTGACATCGAATTGAGGGTGAAGGCTGGTCGTGGTGAAGCGACCATGCAAGCTGATATCTATGCACCGATTCTTGATCGCCTGAGCGCGGGGCCCGCAACGTTGCGCGAGATGGTAGGCGATGCGAGGGTCGGTCAAATCAGCTGGAGCAATCTCCAGCAAGCACTTGTGATCTTGATCGGCGCCGGTCACGTGCAGCCTGCTTTGCCCGCCAAAGATGATGGAAAACGCGCGCGTACAACGAAGCCATTTAATCAAGCAGTTTTACATCGGGCTCGCGACAGCGGGGACTTACAGTCACTGGCGTCGCCGGTGACTGGCGGAGGTGTCGGAATTGGGCGATTTCAACAACTCTTCCTTCTCGCTTTTACCGAAGGCAAAAAAACCAGCGAAGAATGGGCAGAGTTCGCCTGGCAGGTCATTTCTTCTCAAGGGCAGGCCGTCGTCAAAGAAGGCAAACGCTTAGACACTGCAGAAGAGAACCTTGCTGAGATTGGTGCTCAGGCTAAGTTGTTCGAGAAACAGCTTCCAGTGCTGAAGAGTTTGCAGATCATCTGATCAAATGAAACGACCGGGGGTAGTGATGCGTTTGCTGATCGCGATTGTGTTGAGCATCTGCTTTGCTTTCGCAGCGCACGCTCAACAAGCTAACCTCTCCGGACCGTATGCGATCGAAGGTCAGAACCCCGATGGCGCGGGTCGTTATCAAGGCCGCGTGACGGTGCAGCGGAAAGGCGACACCTACCAGATCGTTTGGCAGATCGGTCAGACGCGCGCGACAGGCACGGGCATCTTCCGAGACGGGAAACTCGCTGTCGTTTTCCAACCTCAAACCGGAGCTGCCGGCGTTGCGTTTTTTGAGCTCAACTCAAGCGGCAGCCTGAGCGGTACATGGACAAGTCTCGGCGGAGGTGTGCTCGGCACTGAGCAATGGACGCCGCAGAACCGAAGCTAGCTTGAGGGCCCATGGACGAGTTTGCAGAGCGTCTTGCCAAGCTTGAGCGCCAAGTGTCGCTGCTGGACCGACACCTATCAGCGGGCCTCTGGAACGTCCTGGATGCAACCTACCGCTCAAGCCTGCCGACGCGCGACATCAAATGCATCGTCTGCGAGCACACTGACAAGCGCTCCGGTTACGCGATCAAGACAGACCGCTGCATCTTTGGAGGCGGCGAGCTCGAGCGCTATGTCTGCCCTAGCTGCGACTGCATCTTCGGCCCAATGAAGTATCTCGATCTCGACGAGCAGTTCGTCGATCTCGACTACCGCAAGCTATATGCGTCGTATTCCGAAAGTGATTCAAGCGAGAACGAGCAGCGGACCTTCCGCTCCTTGGATCCTCACAAGCTCGGGCCGTATCTCGATTGGGGCTGTGGTGGCGAATGGAGTCCGACGGTCGCAAAGCTTCGGGCTGAAGGCTTTGACGTCTGGGGCTTCGAGCCGAGCGCCGAGACGAGCGGACAATTCGTGGTTCACACCCGAGAGGCCATCAGCGCGAAATTTGCTGGTATCTTTTCGAATAATGTTATCGAGCACTTTCGCGATCCGATCGCGCAGTTCGCAGAATTCCACGGTCACCTTCAGCCGGGGGCCAAAATGGCTCACTCGAGTCCTTGCTATGAATACTCATATGCGTTCACGAGATTTCATACATTGTTTTTGCTCGGTCGCTCTGCCGAAAAGCTCGGAGAGCTCACCGGCTTCGCGGTCGTTGATCGCGTGAAGGACGGTGAGTACATCAACGTTGTCTGGCAAAGGAATTAGGCGACATCGACGATGCCATCTGACATCGCTGCCATCGTCTACGTCACCCCAGTCGGCAACCGCTGGTCGGTCCGCTACGACGGCCAAGAGATTATCGGCGACCTCATTCTCCACGATGCCAAGGAAGCCGCAGAGCGCGTGGCTGAGACGCTCCGTGAACGAGGATTTCAGTTCGTGCGGGTGAAGACGGAAAGGTCAAAACGGGGTAGGTGGGCTAGGAGTGAGCGTCAGTGATCCGTATCGCGTCGAGCTGCATCTAGCTCCGACGCAGCCTGGCGCAGCAATTCGGCGGCTTCCTTCATATCTTCGGTGTTGTCCGCGAGGCGCATCAGCTCCCGCGCCTTTTCGCGTCGGCTGCTGGGGTTAGTCGTAAGGCGCTCTTTTGGCTTGTCGGCCATCTTCCCTCCCTGGTCCGATTGTCTTCGGACGCGCTTCTCCACGTAATTTGTGCGGTTGTTTCCGTAATCAGCAGTCACAACGACACAACGCATAGCTTGCTTTTCGAGGCATGCGTTGCGTGCGTAGCGGTATGTTCTGTTGGAGACTTATGACAATTGTCGCGATGTCGTCGGAGTCGCCGAGTATGCCAGGCCTGCCGGAAGACGATCTAACCGCTGATGCTGCCAGAGCCGAGGCCGGACGCTGCGAGGTAGCTGCCGACCAAGCGGCTAATGTTTCTGATGCGGCAACATGGCGCGAACTCGCAGATCGTTGGCGCAAGCTCGCGACACAGATCGGATCACACCTAGACGGCGCAAACTTTTAACTCAGCGAGATATTGGTCCGACTTTTTAAATTCGTGCTGTCAAAACCAGGCGAGCCGAAGCGGGGTCGGTGGGCGCGGAAATGAGGCCCTCTATTTCTTGCGAACCGGCCAGAACAACCAGGCCAGCACCCCGACTATGGCGATAACAGTTCCTACTAGCGACTCCCACAACGGGAAGCCGACGTTCGGAGCATAGATATGAGCAGCGGTTGCTGCGGCGATGAATGCAATCGCAGCGATGAGCAGTTTGACGTCGGCAGGATGCAATGGGCGTGTCCAATTCCGGCGGATCAAGTCGAGACGTTAATCGGGAGGGATCGCGTCTACGCGTGGGCCCCACTGCAGGCGACTGACCCGTTGCATTGTGCCGATACCGGGTACGAATACGCCGAACCTGTCGAAGGGTGTCGATCGTTCGCTGAGGTCGTTCACGAC
This sequence comes from Variibacter gotjawalensis, assembly GCF_002355335.1. GTDB lineage: Bacteria > Pseudomonadota > Alphaproteobacteria > Rhizobiales > Xanthobacteraceae > Variibacter > Variibacter gotjawalensis. The sequence goes on along the minus strand of NZ_AP014946.1, from coordinate 80,325 downwards.
GACCTGGACGATCTCCCAATCAATTGAGCGCCAATCTTCGCCTTTGCGCATTCCTTCGGGCTTAATGACCTTTGCCCAATAGTAGCCCGCTTGATCGGGCGGATCGTGCTGCATTGCCGAACGTCTTTCCCCAAGTCTCCACGCTTATGGAAGCACATGCGCCGTATAAATCACCAGCCCCCATCTGAGGTATTGAGCGGTCGCGACAGGTGCATACGCCCCTGCCGCCGCGCCTCAAGCCAGGCCTTCCGGTTCGATATGAAGCCGTCGCTGCCTATGGCCTTCACGAGCGCGTGGCACGTTGTCCCGCCCTCACGCAAGCCGCAAGCGGGTCGCCGAGCGCTCCCTGAGCAAAGGTTTGAATTGGTTCGGATCAAGCTCGGTCGTATTGGGCAGGTCGACTAAGAAGTGACGCCACAGACCAACCCCTTGATCACCTCAAAACCCTTTTCCGACCGGTTCCTGACGCGAGGCGGCAACGATTGAACGGAACGCAGACTTGGGCGCGGAGCGAAAAAGCTAGTACTCGAGTTGGGTTGCGCGATCAACCGCTTGTGCGTAACAAGACTAAGTCAAATATTTGCGGGAATTGAAATATGTCGCTTTCTGATTTGAAAACGTTGGTCAATGCGACGGGTCAAAATATTTCTCAGTTTAAAGCGCTGACAGCAGCTTATGAGTTGTTCGGCTTCGGCGTGCCGACAATCAAAGGCTACACCGATCTTATCGGCAACAACAACGCGACGAACTTCGGCTCCTACTCGTCCTACGCGTTCAATGATGAGAACATCTACATCAATTCGTTCGTCAATCTGTATCAAGGCAACAACGAAGGTCGAGCAGTCTTCGATAAGTTGATTGAGAGCAGTTTCGACGCGCGCACAGTGCTGATTACGGTTTATCAGCAGCTAGTCCCTATCGAAATGCGATCGACAGAGGGCCGAGAGTACTTCCTCTCGCAACAAGACTTCTTCGTGAATCGAGCCGCTGAATTTGATTTTTCGCCCGTTGCTGGCGTAGGCGTTGTTGGCGCGGCTGCGTTGATGAAGATATTGGTCGATCAAGATATCAAAGGCAGGGGTGATGCGGTCGTGGATCTGCTGGCCGCAGTAAACAACGGCACGGCTCAGATTCCACAGTCTGGCGAAAAGTTCACTAACATTGAAATCGCTGATGGCTCTGACTTCGATGCGGATGACGACCCAGACGACTACCCCGCATCAATCTCAACCGATGGTGTTCTCGTTATTGGTTCGACCTCGACCGGTGTTTTCGAGAAGGCCGGCGATGTTGACTGGTTTGCCGTCCAGTTGGAAGCCAATCAAAGGTATGGATTTCTCGGGCGCGGTGCCCACTCAAACAGCGGCACGGCAGAATCTATCTTTGTCGATCTCCTCGATGCCGAGGGTCACGTCTTGGTTTCTACACCCGGTGCGAACACGCCAACCGGCCCGGGCTGGGAAGGTGCTGTCGGTTACACAACCACCGAGGCTGGTACATACTACGTTGCAGCAAAAAGTGCGTACCAGTCTTTTGGTACCTACGAGGTCGGGGCGTTCTTGCTCTGAGCCGCCGTCGATGTGTAAAAACGACGATGCTGGGCTAAGTGGGGCGCTTTAAGAACGGGTGTCTTGGATTTCTCCGAGCGTTCAGCCACTGCGGCCGGTTGGACAGGAACCCGTCGCCTCCGAAGGCGGCGAGCATGGCCTCAGCGTCGGCCTTCTTCTCATACACATAGCCGAGCCACTGCTTGTCTTCGATAAATTGGGATGGTCCAGAGACCAGTCCAGCCCTCGAAGGCGACACCATTGCTCAGCCGCGGCGACGTTGGCTCCTTCTGGCCGCGAAAAGCCCCCACGTGTCTTCGTGCTTCTCGGTCTTCGTCATATTCGCTGGATGGATGTGCCAACCGACGAGTTCGTGTTTTTTGCTCAAATCGGTTATGCATTCTCGTTGTGTTAAGGCCTTCTAGAGCAATCGCGACAGGGTTGCGTTTGGTCTAGCTGATTTACAAGCTAAGTCTGTTTGGAGGGAAGATTGACATCTCATAGCGCTGACAGTGATCAAGTGCTCGTTGCAAGATCAATGTCTGTTTTGGGCGTCCTGCTCGGCGCTTTCTTGGCGCTGCGTGTATTTAGTCCGATCATAGTGTTCGATGAGCTGTCATATCATATCGGCGCAGTCGAATTTAAACGTTGGGACCATTGGACTACACTGGCGCCAGTGATCCCGCAGATAAACAATTTCTTATACCTGCGAATATTGAACCTTCTTTACAGCACTGGAATGCAGCTCGACATAGCTGCAAAATTGTTGAATGTTGGTGCGTTCGTTGGAGCTGTAGTCGCACTTTTTCGGATAATATTTGAACGAAGAGAAAACCAAAAATTATTGGCTGCGGCCCTCATTACAATGCCACTTATAACATATGTATCGTACATTATGCCGGAAATGGCTTACTTATTCATATTCGCATTGATCTGCATTTTTCTACACCGATTTCACCCGGTTGATCGTCTTAGCCATCAAGCTACTCTAGCTTTGTTGTTCTCAGCTCTTTGCCTGATCAAGCCGCATGGTGCAATGCTATTCGGCGGTTTTATCCTTTCGATAATCACATATCGACTCATTTTCGAGAGGGCGCAGTGGACCTCGTTGCTCTCCCCCGTCGCGAAACAAGTCACACTTTTTGTCGCGGCCTTTTTCGCACTTAAGTTTTTGTTCGCACCTAAGCTAGTCTCCGCCGATGCGAGTGCGGTTGGCCCCTTCTATTTGGAACTGTTCCGCAACGCTGTTCCAACGTCTGTCAAGCTCAAAGCTTTCGCGTATCTGTTGTTGTGTTATTCGATGTATTTCATGTTTCTATTTGCGCCGTTCGTTTTTCTCCTGGTCAGATACCTACGACAGCAGTCGTCCTACACGTCATCTTCACAAACCCCGAGCGATGGCCGTCGAACATTTCTCACTGTATTTGCTCTCGTTTCTTTGCTCATAGTGACAGTGTCCATCTGCTATCTGCTGTCGATCGAGCCCGATCGCATACATTTCCGTTATCTAAATTTTGTTTTTCCAATAATTGTGATCTTAGCTGTTCAAACTCGGCCGCCGGAAATTTCCTCGCTGTTCGCTGCTTCCATTGCTGCCTGTTGGATAATCGCGGCCGTCTTCGTTTGGCTCACCTTCGATGAGTTTCGGTTTTTAGCGGCAGACTCGCCTGAGCTGTTTATGTTCTACGCTCAGAAAGAATTTGGCGCCGTGTCACCAAGCTGGCTTCGCACCGCGGTTGTATGCATCCCGATAGCGGCATCGGTCGCCATTTTGTTCTTCCGCGACAAGCTCGTCACGATTTCACTTGTAACCGTGATGGCGTTTTCGAGCGTCGGTCTTTGGAATTCCGCGAAAGTTCAACGTGTAATGTCCCAGTCGTCGCTCATTAACGGCTTTCGACAAATAGGGGACGTTGCCAAGCTTGTGTGCCATCCGAATTCTTCGATTATCGCAGCCGGAACTGCACAGACATTCGTACCGCTGATTTATTCTGTGTTTCGAATCGGCGTCGCAATGCCATTCCGCGTATTGTCGAACGTCCAGCTAGCTGAAGTGGTAGACAAAGCTGCAGACGGTACCTGTGTTCTGACCACCGATGAGTTGGTGTCGCCCCGGCTTCAACCAATTCATTCGGTAAGTCTGATCAAGCTGTACCGGGTGATGGGTCCGCGGTAGTGATCGTTGAAACGATGCAGATCGTTTTGCGCTGTGTCCTGTCGTAGTGTTTGACCTGCAACGCCTGCAAGCGCTGGCGCACTACAATGAACTAGGGCGGTGCGGCGGATCGTACACCCGCTGCCTGAAGCAGGGGTACGCGATAGACATCATCTTCCTCGAGGATGTCACTGTGGTATACACCGAACAATGCCGCTTAAGTGTACTCGAACTACGCCGCTTAAGAAATTGAAAGCGCAATGCCTATTGACCATCGCTTCGAACTTCTAAACTGCCTAAAGCCAAACGACTCAGCGCTCGAACTATGACACTGACCTATACAAACAGCAGCCAAACTGTGCTTGCGCTTGAGCATGTAGAGTTGACGATTCTTATGCCATGCCTCAACGAGGCGGAAACGATCGGCATCTGCGTGGAGAAAGCCATTCGGTTTATCGAGAGACATCAAATCGCCGGAGAAGTCCTGATCGCCGATAACGGCTCAACCGATGGTTCGCAAGAGATCGCTGTCGCGTTGGGTGCTCGCGTCGTGAGCATTCCTGAAAAAGGTTACGGGGCCGCGTTATTGGGAGGCATTGCGCACGCGAGAGGCGATTATTGCGTAATGGGGGATGCAGACGACTCTTACGATTTTGATAGCCTCCAGTTTTTCCTCGCTGAGCTGCGTAACGGCGCAGATCTTGTTATGGGCAACCGTTTCCGGGGCGGGATTGGCGAGGGCGCTATGCCATGGCTACATCGCTACCTTGGAAATCCTGTGTTGAGTTTTATCGGCCGCCTCTTTTTCAAAGTACCGGTCGGCGATTTTCATTGCGGACTTCGAGGATTCAACACTGAGCGAATCCGAGCTCTTCGTCTTCTTACCACCGGCATGGAGTTCGCAAGTGAGATGGTTGTTAAATGTTCGCTGGCCGGATATCGCATTCGTGAGGTTCCCACCACGCTGAAGAAAGACGGAAGGTCTAGGGCTCCGCATCTCCGGACTTGGCGCGACGGCTGGCGCCACTTGAAATTTCTCCTGATGTATAGCCCGCGTTGGCTTTATTTCATTCCTGGAGGCGTGCTTATTTTGGTCGGTTTTCTGAGCTCCGCGCTTCTTTTCATCGCGCCGCTCAAAGTTGGCGCCGTTGTTTTCGATTTGAACACGTTTGTGATCGCATGCTTTTCTATCATTGTGGGCGTTCAAGTCATGACGATTGGTGCGACAGCACGCCAATATGCTGCTCTGAACGGCCTGCTTCCTTGGTCTGAACGAACGATGATGCTCGAGAGACTGTTCTCAACTGATCGGATGTCTGTATACGCACTTGCCCTAATTCTCCTTGGGCTTATCGCTGTTATTTTAGGTTTCGCATCATGGGCTCAGCACGATTTCGGTGATTTGGGCTCTTCGCGAGTCCCGCGGGTTGTGATCGCTGGTCTGACGTTGAGCGTGATCGGATTTCAAATACTTTTTTCTGGATTTCTGATTGGAATTCTGCGAATCCCCTTGTCATCGCACAAAACGTCTAGCCGCCAGCAGTGACCATTTCCCGGCTCCGCAAGTCTCTCGGTCAACCTGAAACGCTTAAGTTTTTTATAGTTGGTTGCGGCTGCGCGTTCCTCTACACGGTGCTCGTCTGGGCTTTTCTGCAGGCAGGGTTAAATGGATTATTCTCTGGCGCTTTATCATACTTGATATCTTTTCTTATTAGCTACTTTGCGCAGCAATACTGGACTTTCGCTCGACAGGGCGGGTCGGGTCGAGCGTTTCTTCGGTACTTTACCCTCCAGGTTTGTTGCCTGATTGTCGCGAGCGTCTGTACGCAAATCTTGTCCGTAGCAGGAGCCCCGAAAGTTGTCGCAGGAGCGCTGCCTGCGTTGATCGTCGCGGTTTTTGGCTTTGCCGCCTCGCGAGCTTGGGTGTTTCGCTAACGAGCTGCGGGGTCCTGCAACTCACAAAATTCTTCGCGCTATGAGCAGTAGATTGCTCGGCCAAAATCCCAACGTCGCAGTCTTCACATCCCAGGCGAACTCTTTTGATACACTGCTGATACGGATTGCCCGTTTGATCTCAGAAGATGACATCAAATTTAGATTTTCTTCCTTGGCGAAAAAGCCACGTCCTGTCGCGTCCATAATGCGACGAAATGTCGGTTTGGGTAACCAATGGACCAGCGGCAGAACTGTATGAAACTCGATCGGGAACCATCGGTTCGGCGTGGTAAGAAAAAAGCCTCGTTTACTTACACGCGCGACTTCAGCAATCATCTTTGATTGCTCTGAAAACGACCCAACATGTTCCAGCACTGCTGAAGAGTGAACGACATCAAAATGCCGATCAGGAAACGGCAAATTTTTGGCATTGGCATATGTGAATGTCATTCCAGGATATTGCGTCTCGAGAAATGAAGCGTCGTCGATACCCGCAGCAGTTATACAGTGCTTGTGTGGGTACCAAGCTTCCAGATAATTAGACGACGAATACGTTCGATCGCTTGTCACGCCAACATCCAATATCTTGACGTCGGGGCTGGGCAAATCGAACTCCCGCAGGAATATATCGAACATGCGCCGCCGCTGATACGTCGCGAGCCGAACTGGTAGAGAGTCAGGCGCCGCAACGTTGTATTGAGCATTTGCCAGTTTAGACATTGGCCTCAAAGATCTCATTGGTGACCGTAGATGACGGTGATGAGCCTACTGATCAGATCCTTGTTTGAATAGCGGTGTTTCATGAACCCAAGCCGTATCATAAGCCCATGTTTGCCCTCCAGGTTGGGTGAGTTCAGCATCGCCAATTTTCTCCCCGAACTTCGCGGTGCTGCCTCAAATTGTGACCGGGAAGCTCCCGAAGCTGATCGGCTTCTGCAGTTGCGACAAGCTGATATGAAGTATGAGCCGAGGGCGGCCGGTGCCAAAAGCAAACTGTTGACATGCTGTTCAAGCAAAGCTTGAACACTCTCACAGGGGATAATCGATGATCGTGAGCAGGCATTTAGCAGTAGCAGTTTTGATGGCGGGCGGTGTGGCGATTTGCGGCTGCGCGCGCATGGGCTATTCTCCGCAGACTGGGATCCCCGATTGGGCAATGCATCAATCCGCGGTAACAGATGATGTGAAAGCCAAGCCGCGCGGTCGACGTACAGCACGCTCAACGACGGCAGGCGTCGGCGATGGTTCGGTTTCGTCTCGCAGCACGCATCCGAACTACCTCACGCCGGAATGGTATCAACGCAACGACGCCGCCGAAGAGAGACTCCGTCGCTCCTCGAAAATCTGTGCGAATTGCTGATCTATTCGGCAAGACCGGAACTGATCACAGTCGGCGAAAAATGCACGCTAAGTAAAGACCTAGATTGCCAAACAGTGTTTGACGATAAAAGCCAGCGTGATGCAGCGTTGTTACGCGTTTAACGAGCGATGCATTTCGAGCTCGCTCAAATTGGCAAATCACCGACTGTGCCTCCGGTGTCAAAACCTCGCGGCTCTCTTTGAGCCCTGAAATATTTTGATCGTTCCAACACGAAAATCGTCCCGCAAAGAGATGACGCACGCGAAGAAAGCGCGCGCGCCAAGAGTCATTTTCGCCGACGACATTTCCCCCATGCTGGCGATATCCTATACGTGGAGTTGGGTCGTATTTGACAGTTCCGCCTACACCCGTAACGACTAAATAACTCCACCAATCGTGACTGATGAACTTAGAACGTTTTGCAGATTCTGCGACAAGTTTCATTGCAGCGCGATTCATGACCATTGTGTTGCCACCCGCAAGACTTTGGACAATGGCATTGCGAAAGCTAGGTGGCTTGGCGAAAAGTGGCGAGTAGCCAAGCGTTTTTCCGTTCACCGACATCGTCCTAGTACGTGAACAGAACAGCGCCGGCTGGTCGCCTTGCTGGCCTAGCCACGAACACGCGACATCTAGTTTATCCTCGTCCCAAATATCGTCTTGATCGGCAAATGCAAAATAGTCGCGATCGAGCGCAACAGACGTGATCAAATAGCGATAGTTCTCAGCAAACCCTTGCTTCGGCCCATTCACGATGTGAAACGAGCCTTTATTCCATCGCGACTTTTGCGCTGACAAAAGTGCAATCGATTGATCCGTCGACCCATCATCTGAAACGAGAAGATCGATATTTTTGAAGGTCTGACGGTCGATCGACTCAATCTGCTCCTGAAGAAACTGTTCGCCGTTGTAAACGCCCATGAGGACGACTGTCCGGCTCGTATCGTGTGCAATCATTTATCAAGCTCGTGCAGAATGTGTCGCTGTTCGACTGAAGGTCGGGGAGTGCGCTTCCGCACAATGCGGTTAAAAAACCTGACTTTCGATCGCACGTGCTCTGCTCAACGTTGCATCGACGTTGGTGCGCCGCCGCTCTGGCGCATTTGTTCGCCGATCGACAAATCAGTTTTTAGGCTTCGCTGGCTTTAGCATGTCGATCGTGAAATTTTGATTCCCGATCGGCGCGGTGGGCGCCGGATGTTCAATATTGTTCGTCGCATTCTGAGTGCGCGCACGCCGTTTGAGCTCACGCGAAACAGCCTCGCGCAGAAAATCTGCTAACCGCTCGCCTGGTGCCAAACAGGCGTCGATGCTCGCTAACGTGCCGGCCGGAAAACGGGCTGGTGTCTGCTCGCTATTGATGCGTGGACGGCCTGCTAAACGCTTCTCTCGCACAGGCTTTTTGCTTCTCAGCTGCTGCTTCATCTGATATCATCAACTCTGGCTTTTGGTGCTAATTGCGGACGATTTTGATGCTTGAAAATTGTTCTTTAGGGCGGGTTGAGAGCGACAGGCGCGGTCGACAATTTACTGTGGCTGACGTGGTCGGCTACTGGCTAGACGACCGTCGACACCACGTAAAGCCGTCAACTTTCGAAGGGTATGTACGTTCTTGCAATTGCATCATCGGTCCGATTTTCCGCGGCAATCGACAGCAACGTATGGCGTATACGTCGGGGCGAACGAGCACGGCAGGGGCCGACCTTCTCCCTGTGCTTGGCGGTATTCCAGTTGAAGCACTGAAGACGTCAGAAATTCGCCAGTGGATCAAGGTCGTTCGAAACGAAGTCGGTGCTCACACAGCTAACCGAGCCAAAATGTTTCTGTCGGCCGCACTAGCTCTCGCGAGCGAAGATTTTGATCTGCGTACTCCTGTCATGCCGCGCGCAACCGGCCGCGAACCACGTCGCGATAAAAAAGCGATTTTGACGCCGACGCAGGTAGGTCGGTTGCTCTCGGTGTCACGTCAACAGTTGCGCCCAGGCATCTTTGTTATCTTTCCATTCTTGACCGGCGCGCGTCCAAGCGAACAGTTAGGTTTGCTTTGGCAGGACATCGATTTTGAGCGCAACCTGATCAAGATCCGGCGGATGCAGGAAAGGAACGGAAAGCTTACGGACATCACAAAATCGATCGCGGGGCTGCGGGAAATCCCAATGACTTCTGCGTTGCACGGGATGCTTGCCGAATGGCAAAAGTCATGCCCGGGGAAAAGTGGCGAGCCTCGAAGGGTCTTTCCATCATTGGGAAGGTTGAACCCGAAAGCGTTGTCTTGGAGCGGCGGGGGAGGCCCACTTCTTTACACAAATTTCCGGCGCAGAATTTGGCTGCCGTTCCTGCGCGACTGCGATCTGCCCGCAGTGACACCGCATAGCGCGCGTCACTCTTTCATCTCGACATTGCAAATCAAAGGAGTGGAGATCGGGCTTGTAGCTAAACTCGCAGGCCACGCGGATGCCAACGTGACTTTGTCTTATTACACCCAAGCTGTGCGTGGAGCCGAGACTGCGATGAGTGCGCTTGAAGAAGCTTACGCTTATGGGGGCTGATGCGCATGCACAGCACACTACCGCGGCGTCAAACTGGCACACTGTTGATATCTGATATCATAAATTTCGGAACGTTACATATTGAAGCTCGACCGCGTATTTTTGCGCTCCTTCATGTGTAACGTCGCATTCTATAACCCTGCTAACGCACAGGGTCGGTTTTGCACTTGATGCGGTGGGAGTGAACGAAATTCGGATCGCGAAAATCGAAAGTTGGCACTTAGCAATCAAGTGAAAAAAGCGTAAGAAAATGGTGCCGCAAGAGGGATTCGAACCCCCGACCCCGTCATTACGAACGACATCGGTCGTCGGCAAATTCGGCTTCGATGTCAACATCTAAGTATCTACCTCTCCGTTAGTCCGGGATTTTTTCCGGTACAATGCGAAATCTTCCAGCGCCGCTACAATGTCTTCGTCGAGCACATGTGCGTATTTTGAAGTTGTGGCGATGTCAGCGTGATTGAGCACCTTCTGAACCAGCTTGATGTTTTTCTGTCTTCGCAGAAGCTTGCTTGCTGTGTCGTGGCGGAGGTCGTGGAAGCGAAGGTTCTTCACGCCGGAGCGTCGGAGCTGTCTACGCCATTGTGACTTAGCTCCTTCGGAGGTGATGGGATAGCGCATGCCCTTCACCATGCCACGGCTAGCGTCCGACTGTTGGCAGATGAAGGTGAAGACGTATTCTGAGTGATGCTCTCTACACTGATTTAATATCTCTCGGATCGCGTTCGTGATCGGGGTTCTGACGGGCCGGCCGCGTTTGCCTGTCGTTGCGATATGCTTCGCGAACACGTTCTCCCATCTGATGAGGGTTTCGTTTCTGCGTAAGCCGGTGAGCCGCACGAACTCGAACCATAAGCCGTAGTCGGAACGAACGGCTGCGTCGAGTGCGCTATCTTCGGCATCATCCAGCTCGCGAACGCGTTCTGGAGATACTGGAAGCCAGTGATCGCGCCAGTTCGGCTCAAGGGGCAGGGGATACTTCCAGACTTTTTTGGCGCGCATGAAAATTGCCTTCATGACAACGGTCGCCGTTCGATTGACCGTAGCATTGGCGACCTTCGGTGTCGGGTTTCCGAGTTTGTCTTTAGCGCGGCCGTGACGGGGGCGCTGCCGCCTAGCCGCAATCATCTCGGCGATGTGCCTATCTGTTATCTCGTCAAGACGCACTGTGCTGCCGAAGAACACCGCAAGCCAAGTCAACTGCTGATACGTGGCGGTGTCGTTTCGGTGGTGCTGTCCGACTTCATGCCAGAAGCGTTGGCAAGCTTGGTCGAGCGTGATCGGGCCGTTTCCAGTGATCCGCTCACGCTCAAGATCAGCTCGCGCCTTCGCGCGCTCCCTGCGCTCTACGGCTTTGGCTTCTTTTTCGGTTCGGGCTTCGGTAGAGCCGTGAAAGCGACGACCATTGATCTGGAAGTCGAACTGATAGAACGGCGTCTTGCGGTTTTTGGGGAGATAGACGGACACTTCGGCTGATCCCGCGTCTTCTGATTTTCGATGAATGACAGAAGGTTCTTTTGCGTGAACCTGTAACGCTTGCGCTTCCCAGTGCTGACATTGATGAAGCGAAGCTTGCCGTCTCGGATATGCCGCATAAGTGTTTTCACACTGATGCCGAGTTTTGCAGCCGCGTCATCCGGCGAGAGCAGGGGACCGTCGAGCGAGTTAAGCACTAGCCGCTCCCGGATCGATCAACTCCACCCGAGCGTAAGGAAACGCTTTCTCGAATGCGACGGCCGACACCGAAAAGGTGGCCTGCTTCAGTACAGCGATTACATGATCGGTCTGGAAGTCTTCATTGCCGTCTTCACCGGGGACGAGCGAAATCTTGATGTCGTGCTCTGAGTTCGCTTCTGGGTCCGAAGGTACGTAAGCCGGCAGTGCAGCGGATTTCCCCTTGGCCTTTTTGATGATTTCTTTGACGCGCTTGGTTGAGGGCTTCTTGCCGCTCTCAATTTCCTCTGCCACGGCCTCCTTTGCGGCGGTCGGGGTCGATGGAGCAGCGAGCGCGTACTGAGCCACTTTGGGCAAATCCATAAACTGTACGGATTTGGGGTCCTCGGCGATGTTCATCAGCTTTTGGGCGAGTGAGGCCGACCAGCCGAAATTGTCTTTTATCCAAGCCTGAAATTGACCATGCGGGATCAGCGTCTTCGCCTTGAGAAGGTCCCGCCCCGTTTCAATTGTGCTGTCTATGAGCCGCGCTTTGATCCGTTCGGTGATGATACCGAGCGTTTCGGGAGACCCCGTTGGCTTCTCACCCTTCAGCAGTAGGAGACTAGGAGCGACGTGTTTCTTTGTTGGCAGGGTCAGCGGCATGACACGACCTCCCGACTAGCGGTCGGGACGTTCAGAGTATGCTCCAACGCCGCAACGACTTCGTTGCTCAGCGAACGATGATTAGCGGAAGCTTTCTCGCGCAGCTGACCCATCAGCTTGAGCGGAATTCTCACAGTTATTGCCTGCTTCATAACGTCTCCATGATCTAAATGTGAACCATAGTGGTTTATTGCACTTCGGCGAAGTTTGCGCAATAGAAAAAGAACCAATTTGGTTTACTGAGGGACCATGTCCGCCGATCCACAGATGAAGTTGCGGCTGCCTCGCACGTTGAAAAACCGCGTCGAAGCCGCTGCCAAGCTCAACAGCCGCTCGCTCAACGGAGAGATAGTAGCGAGGCTGGAAAACGCGTTTCGCGAAGAAGACAGGCTCGCTGGTGAAACAGCGGCCACATTGCCGGAGGTTGAGTTCGTGGTGCGGGAACACGTCCTCGAGATCGCGTCTCTCCGGCAGACCGTCGAGCTTCTAGCTGCGAAGGTGAATGGCTTAGAGGTAGCCTTGGAGAAGGCCGGGCATTAGGTCCGAAATGAACTTGCGTTTTGTTCCGTTTTTGTTCTCATTGCTGCATGCACCCTTTGCCCTCCCCTGAAGCTCGTCTGTTAGCTGAGAAGATGCTTCGCCGGGCGGTTCGCGGGAAGAACTCGACCCTTACGCCAGAGAGCACCCGCATCTGCGTGCGGGCTATTCACATCATCCTGCAGCGGCCCAACCGGATGAAGGTCATGTCGCTCCTCTGCGGCGCGAAGAACTGCTCACGCGGGGGCTCTGAGTGTGCGCCCTGCTTGATGAAGGCAAACGCGATCATGAACCTCTATGAAGAAGGCGAAGACGCCTGGAATGATCGGAACTGCTGATGAACGATGTCCCGTTTCACGCGGACCTCCAGCACGACATCCCACCGCGTGCGATGAAGAGGTACACGGTCCTTAGTATCGCCGGAGATCGGGTTGTGAGCAGCCTGGTGAACGCGGCGACTGATGAAGATGCAATTGCGGCGGTTGGCACCTTCTTCGGCGCTGCGGCTATCGAGATTGAGGACGGCGATAGGATCGTCCACGTATTCACACGCAGTCCCGACCAGCGAGGGTGAGTTGCGCAGCCTGCTGGACGAGTGGGTTGCTGCCTTGTTCGCCTGTGAGCGATGTAGCGCAGCGATTACCCGCGTCACCCAACTATACTTCCCGCAGAGAAGCTCTGCGTGCTCTTGTCATAGAGGTCCCCCAATCGGGTGATAAGCTTCCCGTCTGCGAGTGCTATCGGCACGAGTGAGGTGGGAGGCCATGGAGCGCGATCCACTCGATCTGATCTACGGAGCTATAGCGGACCCCGCCGCGTGGCCATTGGTGCTGACACAGCTCGCAGATTACTTCGGGGCTATCGGCGGGCTAATGGCACACATCAACCTCACTCCCGGCCGCGAGAGTGGGGTTGTGATAACCGGACGGCTATCGACGGAAGCAGATCGAAAGTTCGCCGAAGAGCACGTCGACAATCCGATGTCGCGAGCGATGAGTGTTGCAGCGCCTGAGCGAGTGGTTCAGCTCGGTCGCCAGGTCGATATGGCGGCGCTCAAGCGCACCCAATTCCACGCCGACGTACTGGACCCCCAATCCATCGCTGACATCCTGAGTTTCACTCACCCGGCGCTGAATATCCGCGACGGGATTGGCGGCTTCAGCTTCATGTTTTCCGAGAGCCAGCGCGACCGTATCGGAGCGAACATGGAGCGGCTTCAACATCTCGTTCCCCACCTGGGACGCGCCCTTGACGCCTCGCTGAAGCTCGCGCCGATGATGGACGGCACTCGGCAACTGGAGCGTGTCCTTCAGGCGATGCCCAACCCGTCTCTTGTCCTGGACGGACAGGGCAGATTGCTGCTCGCCAACAAAGCGGCTGAACCTCTATTCGAGGTGCATGTCGGTAGCCTCAGGCTAGATAAGAACCGGCGCGTCTACGCAAACACCACGTTGCCGGCGGAGGCGTCTGAGTTCGCAAGGTCACTCGACATGGCGCTCGCGGTCGCATCAAGTTCGGGCGACAAGCTGAGCCCGCCCGTACGCCTTACTCGATTGGTCGGCTCGCCTCTGCTTGTGATCCCTGTGCCTCTGCCACAACCAGCGTTCGCAATGTGGCACCTGTTGGGTCTAGCTCGTGTCCTGTTGTTAGTTATCGATCCGACAGGCCCTACCAAGAGCCAAGCGGCGCTGTTACAGGCGGCATTTCAGCTTACAGCTGCAGAAGCGCGGGTCGCGATCATGATAGCCAGCGGGATGAGTGGACCGCAGGTGGCTGATGCGCTCAAGGTCTCGCCAGCGACCGTCAAAACGCACTTGTCCAGGTGTTTCGAGAAGACAGGCGTGCACTCACAAGTATCGCTAGCACGGATGGTGAGTGCGCTGCCGGTCGACGATCTTGAGCCCGCGCTCGGCAAGCTCTTTTAGCGTGATGGAAGGCACTTGCTGAAAAAAAATCCGCCGGCAATTTGCGCGACCATGTCGAAGCGCGATCTCGCGCTTACGAAGAGACTACCTTGGGGGAGCAGTTCGGTTACTTGAGATCGTAGTACTGCAACGCTGCCTAAGTCAGCAGCTTAGTTGCGACCGCGATCCCAATCTTCCAGGTCCTTCATTCTCGGTGGTTCTGGTGTTGCCCCGATTGAGATGTCCTTCGCGCCGGGAACTGCGGTCCCTAGCTTTATCGTTAAGTCGAGGACATGTGCGAGGACGGCGCTAAGAAGTGCCTTCAGCGACGAGGTGGCAATTATGCCCTTAGGCGCAAAGCACGAGTACTCCGGGTACACCTTGCCATCGAGTAGAAGGATGAGATTCGAGCAAGTCACGGTCAAGCTCGTAGTCCCCGGTCATTCGTCCTCGTCGCCGTCCTCCTCGTCGTCGTCAATATCGACCGAGAGCTTCTCGACGTACTGCTGCTTGAGATGCTTGAGCTTAGTCTTCTTCTCGGGGTCGACGAAGAAGAACCACCATCCACCGGTTCGCTTCCCTCTTATGTAACTCGCGGCCTCAGTGGGGCCAGCAAACGACTTCCCATCTACTTCGACGCGACCGTCCGCTAACACTTTGGCCGTCCGGTGAGAGTGCTTCTTCTGCGAGGGAGTTAGCGTTGCGAAAGGCGCAATCTCATTCCCCGCAATCAGATCAGCCAACTCGACCTTGCGGTGGGGGCGTCGTCGCTCGCTTTGAAACTCAGATTTGTAGCCGGGAGGCACCGGCCAAATCGCCAGCACGGAACGAACCAGTTCTTTAGTTCGCGCGACGATGGTCGCTTCAGGCCACGTTTCGTTTTCGACAATTCGCGCATTAAGCTTAAGCACACTGTGCCCCTTCAGGCCCTCGCGTTTACCTGAAACGCCTTGCCACGGTCCGTTCGAAACTTTGGAGTTCAGCTTGCCGTTCAGCAACGTGAGATTGCCGAGGGTATGAACTAGTCGATCACGCTCCGGCTCTGGAGTTTCGCCGACAGGCCAATGAGCCGACCAGCGCCTTGGCATGATGTGTTCAATCGCGAGAGAGGAGCGAGCAACGCGTCCTTCCGCGTAGCTTCCCTTAGGATCATTGAAGCCGCGGAAGTGATCCTCCAACGCTTCTAGCACCATGCGAAGCCTTCCGCGCTTCAGACGGCGGTAGACCATCAACTCGCCAAGCTCATTTTGTACTTCGTCGTCGTCCGGCAAATACGAGCTCTCGCTCCTCTGCTCCTGTAAATATTGCGCGATGAAATCTCCTAGAGATTGCCGATCCTGCTTCCGCATTTCAGCGATAAGATCGGCGACAATCTTGTTGTAGTTCTTCGTCGTCTCGCGCACGAGCATCCTACGCACCATCCAACTCTCAATACTATTCAAGGCGCGCTCAAATTGATCCTGTGGGACCTTCGTTCGGTTAGGGTCGAGGAGGTAGAGGACCAGAGGTTTCACAACCTCGCTCTCGAGTACGCTGGTTCTATACCCGAACAGTGCAAGCGGCGTCATCAAACCGGTCTTCTCGGCCGCGCTATCGAGAAAATCTTTGTAGACGCGCGCCGAGGCGCTAATTCTCTTCAGCAGCTCCAGCATTGGGACGCCGGCGTCGTGGTCCGCATAGCGCTTGAACCGCTCGAAAACTTTGCGCGCAACGATTTCTTCGCCGGTCTCCGCAATCAACCAATGATTGAGGAAGACTGCTGAGCGTGGATAGAGCTGTCGCCCGGAGGAAACTTCCTCTTCCCAGAAAGTATTTTCAAACGACTTCCAGTGCTGCTCATAGACAGCCTCTACGTCGACCTGCCCGGCAAGTCGCTGGAAGACGAAGTTCTTGATCAGGTCGGCCGCGGTAAGCTTCTCCCCACGCGCATTGAGAGTTTCGAAAATCTCTTGAGCATTCTCGTCGGCCGCCAGATCGATGACTACCAGTTGCAGCAAATCGCGAACTACAATATCGAGCGCGTTGGCGCGTCGCTGCACACCATCGGGTCCATCTAGCTCTAGCCACTTTCGCGCGCAACTCGCAAAAAATCGATGCGCCTGTATCATGCGCTCGCCTTTCGCGAGCGCATCATAGGAAATGGGGGGCTGCGCGCCCATCACCTGATTGAAATGCGGCCGATCACGGTTCGTCGGACTGACCTTGAACTTCTCCCCTTCGTTCGAGCAGTAAGCTTGGTCGTTCTCGATCAACGGTTTGATGCGCAAAGCAGCCTGCGACGCCCCTAATTCCGTCAACTCGGCGTGAAGGGCATCGAAGAGAAGTTGAAGGGTCGTGAGACGTTGTTGGCCATCGATAATTGTACGCTGCTGCATCTGCCCGGTTTGGTGCGCGATCTGCTGCAGAACGACAGCACCGAGAAAGTGCGGCTGATGTTTTCCTTGAGGCTGTGCGAGCCACCGTTCGGCTAGCCGTTCGATGTCATCCCAGAGGGGCTCCCACTGAATGTCTTCGTTCCAGACATAAGGCCGTTGAAACAGGGGAACGAGCAGCCGCTGAGGTTGCATGAAAATGAGCTGCGGTGTTTTTACCTGCGTATCCAACGACGACCTCGATCCGCTTCGTTGCCTCTAGTCCTCGACGAAGAAATCCTCGTCGAGGCGCTTGAACTCGACCGCGCGACTGACGCGAACGCCGACGCCGTGCTCGATCATCAACTCGGCGAGGTGATTTCCGTCGATCAGGATCACGCGCTGCGCAAGGTGCTTGACGAAGTCGCGCGCCTGCCCACTGAACGTGGAGGTCGTGACGAACACACCCTTCGTCGCACCGAAACCTACAAGACTGCCGACGAAAGCCTGAACGTCGGGTCTGCCGACGCTGTTGTCTTTGTAGCGCTTCGCTTGGATATAAACGCGGTCAAGGCCGAGCCGATCCTCGTTGATGATGCCGTCAACCCCGCCGTCGCCAGAGCGGCCGAGCTGCATTGCGGCGTTCTTATGCGAGCCGCCGTATCCCATCGCAACCAGTAGATCGACGATGAGCTGCTCGAAGAAGGCGGGAGAGTTATCAAGGATGCGATCCAGCAACTCGCTGCGCAGCGCTTGTTGTAACGACTGGACGGCGCTCTCGATTTGCTCTTCTGGCGTTGTAGTCGCTAGCGATGGCTGCGACGATGTGGGCGTACCGGCAACCTCGGCTTCCGGATCGTCGTTAACCTCGAATTTGCGAAACGCTGGGTACCGCATCAAGAACGCGCGGTCGATGTGTGGAGGATTTGCCGCCAAGACCGCGCGACCTTCTTCGGTCGCAACAAACTTTCCGCGCGACGGGAAGGCGACAAGCCCGGCCTTCATTAGATAGAACTTGGCCCACTGCAGTCTATTGAGATAAACGCGCTGCCTGCCGCTGGGCAAAAGCTGCTCGCGCTCCTCTTGCGTCAGCTTGAGTTCATCGGCAACGCGGTCCGCAATATCTGCGTTGCGCTTTTCGCCGTCAGCCGCACTACGTAAAACTGGTAGCATGAACTCTTGAAAGTCCGGCATCGTCATTTGGCAACAACCTTCCGCTTTCGCATCGTCTCGCGCGTCGCACCGCGTTCAGCCTTGATGCGCTCTAGGAGGGCGCTTGCAGGTTCGTCGTTAGGGTCTTGCGGCACGAGTTCGCCGCGAAACGCTTTGGCAAGCATAGCCTGATCGAGGCGGTCGATCAGTCTTCGCGCGCTGGTCGCCTCGGAGACGATCCGGTCGATCCAGCGGAATGCAAGCTCGATCTGGCGGACAATTTCTTGTTGCTCAGCGACCGACGGAATGGGTGCGCGCATAGCCGCTAGTGTATCGAGATTGATGTTCTTTTGGGCCGTTGCTGGCGCAAACGCTTCGAGGTTCTCTCTCGCGGTCCTCATGAAGAATTCAACGTAACTCGCATCCGCTTTGTCGTCGTCGGCCAGAAAGCCAACCACGCTGTCCGGGAAACAGGCTGCAATCGCCAAGATTGCCGTCTCCGCGATGTTGGCGGCAATCGTGATGCAGACGGTGCCGATAGGCCACAGACGGCTCTGTGCCAACCCGAACGAACTGTACGTCTGCGAGTAGCTCGCGAGAAAGCGATTTGCCTGCCGAACTTCGCCGGTTTGTATGAAAGGATAAGCGCCACCGAATAGACGCTCGTCATCCCTAGGCCGGTGGCGGGATCTCCCTCGATCAAGTTGCCCGACATCTGGAAGGCGGAGCCATTGCCAAGTTTGAGGCACAACATACGGAGCAGCAAAGACGCCCTTCGCGAGGTACTTTTTTGCGATGCTTTCTGTGTTCCGTGGGACAACAGCCACTAGGTCGCGATGCTTTTTTTGCCGCCACTCGCGCGTCAAATCGCCGCGAAACGCTGCAGCGAGGACGGCCTGCTTGTACTTCTCGACGAGGCGGGGAATGTGGTCGAGGTGATCGCGCGCGCGTTCGGATTTTCCGGTGAGGCTGTCGATCTTTGCCGCGATCCGCCGCTGTTCGGGGAGAGGCGGCAAGTGAATGGGCTGTCGGTTGATGGTCGTCAGCGTCAGGCGGCGTATCGCCGAACCCGTCATATCGCCGGTTAGTTGTCGGAAAGCATCAGGTGAATTGAGAAATTTGCATAAGAACTCTCCCGAAGTCACGTCAGTAAGAGGCTTCAGCAGGGCTACGCTGGATAGCATCGAGAACGGCTCGTCTAAGGGATTGACGATTGCAATTCCCGTTGTTGCTCCATCTTTGATGTAGAGAACATCGCCTTTCGCGGGAGGACAGCGTCGAAAAATCTGTGCGTGCGTTTCCGCATCGACGTACGTGATCGTCGATAGGTCGAGCCCCCAAGGTCGGATGTTTTTCGCTGTAACGTACTTGTATGCGCCAGACGGTCCATTTTTTGGTGAATGATGGGTGCCATCGGTTATTAGCTTGCAGACCTCAGCGAGGTTGGCGGTGACCCATCCCTTTGGAAACGCGCTCATTCTGCCGCATCCGCAACGACCGTGGCCTCGGTATTGAGACTATCGGGCGGCTCTATCTCTTCTGAGAGTGCTTCGATCTCATCTAGCGCAGCCCTGAGATGCCCTATGATCGCAGCCGCAATGTCTTCCGGCTCGGTCAGCGCCTCCTCGGCCTCAGCCTCTGTGTCGCGGAGCCACGCAATGTCGAGGTTGTCGTTGCGGGCGGTGATCGCATCGCGGCTGAACATGCGCCAGCGGACCTCCTTTCCAATCCCAGTCGCGCCTGCGGAACTCCCCGCCTCCTGCTCGCCCTGATCCTTCCGCGCGGCTGCGCCGTTCGGATCAGAGCCGTAAACGGCCTCGAAGTCAGCGAAGTCTGCGACGGCGAGCGGACGCGTCTTGCCGAACGCCGGCATATTGGCGCGCATATCGTATACCCACACGGCGTTCGTGCTTGCCTTGTCGGTTTTGCCACGCCGAAAAAACAGCACATTGGTTTTGACGCCTTGCGCATAGAAGATACCAGTAGGCAATCGTAGGATCGTGTGCAGGTCGCAGAGGTCCATCAGCCATGAGCGTAAGCGTCGCCCAGCGTTGTCTTCGAACAGAACGTTGTCAGGCACGATGACGGCAGCGCGACCGCCCGGCTTAAGTGCGCGGACAATATGTTCGACGAAGGCGAGTTGTTTGTTCGAAGTATCGGCCGTGACCGAAAAGTCTGTTCGTGTCGGGCGACCGCCACCTTTCTTGGCACCAAACGGGGGATTGGTTAGCAGCAAGTCAGCTTTCGCGAGACGTTCGCCATCCGGAGAGAGCGTGTCGACGTTGTCGACGCCACCCTCGATGCCGTGCAGCAACAGGTTCATCATACAGAGCCGGTGTGTATCTGGCACCAGCTCCGCACCCACGAAGGCGCTACTGCGCTGGAAGTGCGCCTTGTCCGGGGCGAGCTTGTAGAGGTCGTCGGTCTGATCCTTGATGTAGCGATCCGCCGCGACGAGAAAGCCGGCCGTACCCGCTGCCGGGTCCTGGATCGTTTCTCCGGCTCTTGGTTGCATCAATCGGACAATGCAGTCGATCAGCGGTCGCGGCGTGAAGTACTGCCCCGCACCAGATTTCTTATCAGAAGCATTCTTCTCCAAGAGGCCTTCGTACAGATTGCCGAGACCCTCTTCGCGTGCCGAGAACCAATCGAGCTGATCGATATTCGAGGTCAGCGCCTTTAGGTTGGTTGGCTTGCGGAGCCGCGTCTGTGCATCCGTAAAAATCGCGCTGACGAGCTTGTCTTTCGCCTTGCCGAGGTCCAGCAACATCTTCTTGTAATAGTCGAGCTGATCCATGCCCTCGCGCTTAGCGAGGATGCCCCAACGGTAGTCGCCGGGTAAGCGGTTTTCTCTTAGGTTGCCGCTCTGATCCGGGACTTCGGCCAGCATTTTCAAGAATAGCAGGTAGGTGAGCTCGGTGACGTACTCGTTGTAGGTGACGCCATCGTCGCGTAGGACGTTGCATAGCCCCCAGAGCTTCGCAACAATGTCGGTTGTGCTGGTCATCAGGCGCTCTTCTTCCACATCTCTTCGTTGATTTCGGCGAGAACGCTTTCAAGCTCGCCGCCGAACACCTTATTGAGCCGCTGGAAGCCGCCGTCCGCAACGAACGGCTCTTTGTCGATGGCCTCACGGTCGACGACAACTTCCTTCTCGACTTGTTCGCCGATGCGCTGGAGCCAGCGCTTCTGCGGTTCCGTCCACTTGCGGTTCGCCGAGATGCGGCGCATTGCGGCTCTCACACGGTCCGCGTAGGGCGTCAATGGATCGCCTATCGCGGCCTGGCGAACGAACCCGATAATCGATGCAGCGATCTCTTCGTTCTTGGCGTCAGCCCAGGCACGGCGAAGGTTCGCCTCTGAGTAACCCTTGAGGTCGAGCGCGACGCGCAATTCTTTGAGGTCCGCGCGTGTGAGGTCACGCGGGCGCTGAACAACGAGCTTGAGCGCCGCGATGACGTTCAGGTTGTCGCGAATGAACGCCGAGAACCCGTCGAGAAAATCCCTCGGCCGCTGCGCTTCGCCATAACCACGCGTAACCGCAACAACCTCATCGCCGTGCGGGGAGATCGGGATCAGGCGCGGACTGCCATCGTCCGAGCGCCAATCGAGGATTGGACCGATGGCGGCGCGGTCCTTGAGCCAGGCCGCAAAGGCCGGGGCCTCGTCTTCGAGGATGCGGTTGAGCATCGCTTCTGGCGTTTCGCCCGCGACCGCCTCGAAGCGTTGGCGGGCCTCGGTGGGCAGTCGCTTGATCTGGCGGCGCAACTTAACCGCGAGTTGCTCGCGGATTGTCTCGCGCTGCGCTTCGTCGCGTGCGCCGATCATCTCGCCGACAAGTTGCTCGAAGCTGATCGACGGATTGACGACGACCGGCTTCATCTCGGTCAGGCCTTGCAGATGCGGATAGAGATCGACCGCATCGAAGATACGGAAGACCTCTTTGCCGATCTCGGGACATTGCCGCGTCGCGCGGCCGATCATCTGTTCGTAGAGGATGCGGCTGTTGACCCGGCGCAAGAAGACGAGGTTCGTGATCTTTGGGATGTCGATGCCCGTGGTCAGTAGGTCAACCGTCACGACGATCTTCGGGTTCGCGTCATTGCGGAACGACCGGATCAAGCTTTTCACGCGATCAACGCTTCCGGTGATCTTGCGAACCGCATCGTCGTCGATCTCGCCATAGGCCTCTCTGAAAGCGTTCCTGATCGCGTTGACAACAATATCCGCGTGAGCATCGGTGGCGGCGAAGATCAACGTCTTTCCCGGCAGCGCCGGATCGATATGCCGCGTAAGTTCCTCGGCGACGACGCGATTGAATTCTGAAGTGATGACCTGCTTGTTGAACTGCTCGACTTCGAAGTGAAGCTCGTCCGGCAATATTGCGGTGTTTACTTCACCCGTATCGGACGCAAGGTAGTCGACCTGATCGCCTTCTGAGAAACCAATGCCGGAGCGGCTTAGTGCGGTTTCGATCCGGGTTGGCGGCTCATGGTCAATCAGGAAGCCGTCGATCACGGCTTCGCGGTAGGGATATTTGTACACAGGTTCGCCGAAAATTTCGGTGGTATGCAGCGCGGGCGTTGCTGTCAGGCCAATTTTCACAGCGTCGAAGTACTCCAGAACGCGACGATACTTTGAGATGTAATCTTCTTGGCCTCTGAAACTCAGCTCAGTGTCGGACATTTCGCGGTCGAGCAAATAGCCACGGTGGCACTCGTCAATGACCATGAGGTCGTATTGGTCGACCGGCGGCGCTTCCGACACATCAGCCGCGTAGAGCACGCGCTTGACGAGCCCTTGGATCGTGCAGACATGCAGCTTCGTCTCGGCCTCGGGGTCGATTTGCTCCAGCCCCTTGAGCCCGAAAATTTCAGAGAAGGTCTTTCCTGCGTCGACTTTAGTGGTCGAAAACTCATCCTCCGTTTGCGTGCCCAGCGCGCTCCGATCCACGACGAAGCAGATACGGCGGAAACGTTTCGCGGCGAGCAAGCGATAGAGCAACGCAATGGCGAGCTTGGTCTTGCCGGTACCGGTCGCCATTGCGACCAGCATCGTGCGTTTCTCTTGCGCAAGTGCTGTCTCGACTGCGCGGATTGCTTTCTCTTGGTAATGGCGGAGCGGAAAGCCGAACTCGAACGGCAGGGTCTTCAGATGCGCGTTAGCGGCATCTTGATTGACCTCAAGCTGCCCGAGCAGGCCGTCCGGCGTCGGCCAATCCACGAGCGCCCGCCGATGGTTGGCGGCCCGTCTCGTATCGCGGAACCAAATGCCGCTCTCGGTCTCGATCTGCTTGAGATAGGAACGGCCATTAGCCGCGAAGACGAAGGGGACGCGATGCTCGCCCCATGGTGAG
Source organism: Variibacter gotjawalensis (assembly GCF_002355335.1). Lineage (GTDB taxonomy): Bacteria > Pseudomonadota > Alphaproteobacteria > Rhizobiales > Xanthobacteraceae > Variibacter > Variibacter gotjawalensis. Next base: position 57,160 of record NZ_AP014946.1, on the reverse strand, counting down.
CCGCTCGCGAGATAGGCTTCGCTGTCTAGGATCGCGGGCGAGTAACGCTGAGCTTGGTCGATAGCCGCAGAGATGTTCTTGCGTCTCCGCTTTGCCTCGACGACGCCAACGAGCGTTGTTCCGGCGAAAAGCGCATAGTCAGCTGGGCCCGTGGTCGTCGGCCATTCCGCGATGGCGAGATTGCGACCTTTCGCGGGACGCGAGCCCGCGCTGTGGCGGATCGTCTTTGTATCGGCTTCCCACTCGCGGTCGCGGAGCTGACGGTCGATAAGCGAACGCGTCTCGGCCTCGTCGAGGTCGATCTTCGTGGCGGCTTCTTCGCCGCGTTGGACAAACTCAAGAACTTCGGCTCGCGGCGTCGCCTCAGCAGCGGCTTGCAGGACTTCCAGCTTTGAGCTGAGCGCCGTGTTCTTACCCTCGATCTCTTGCGCGAGCAGCTCCCAGGTTGCGCGTTCTTCGGCCTCCCGACGCAGGCGATCCTCCGCGCTTTCGCGGGCTCGCGCGTGCTCCTCCGCTTCGCGGCGCGCGACGGTCGCGGCATCTTCGCTGGCTGCCACCTTCTGCTGAAGCGCCTCAATCTCCTTACGCAGCGCGACGGTGGCATCCACCGGCTGGGCGGGAGGGATGAAAGCTCCGGGGTTGAAGTTCGGTTGCTTGCCGAAGGTTCGGTGGAACCAGACGCAGAGCTGTCGCGCCAGCTTAAGAGTTGTCAGGGCGGTCGTGTGATTGCCCTTGGCTTCGTGAGCCGCAAGGTTTCCAGCCTTCCGCAGCGCGTGGAAGATGTCGGAGACTTCTCGTGGGATGATCCGGTCGTACGATAAGCGTCTAAGGACCTCCTCGAAGGTCTCGCGCTCGTCACGATACGAGGCTGAACGGGCCGCGATAAGCTTGGCGACGATCTCGGCCAGCTGACGGACCTTGAAAATCGAGGTCGACGGATCGTCACGGAAATACCGCTCCGCCAGCGCTCCCAACGCTGGCAGCCGTTCGTCATGCGCGGCCAAAAATCCGAAGTTGTCGGACATACCTTTCAATGCTCCCGAGACACCCGGAGGTTGCATGAAGGTGGTTAAGGTTGTCCACCTGGCCTGTGGTTAAGGTCCCAAAGGCACCTCTGTCTTCGTCCAGGACCCGGCGGCGACTTGAAAAAATCGGCCGCGTGTAAGCGCTGCAGAACTGACGCGCGTGATACTCGGTCTTCATAGACTACCTGGGGGGTGTCTTGGCGATGCCCGATCCGGGCAGTCTATAGGTTGGGGGCGTACGCGGCCTTAATTTCTGGCCAGTGAGATTCCCGACTTATATCGCAGTCATACGCCTGAGCCTTTCGACTAAGGTTTGATCGACTTCTTCGTGTCGAGATCAATGCGATTTCAACCTATGAGAAGAGACCATTATCGCTGGTAGTAAACGGGAGAGCTGCTCACGGGGATGCGACCCGATCTGATGTGCTGGCATCGGAGTGCACTAGACGAAGGTGTGAACGGCGGTCAGGTGCAACCGAAGCAACAGCGAGTTCAGAAGCCTTCTTCAAAAGCTCCGCGCGAGCTTTCGAGAGTTCCGTTGCCAGTGCAAGAAACTCCGCAGGCGCGATCTGCGCAGCCTCATACACGCGACTAACTAACCGCGTAAGAATTTCCAGTTTCCACTTTGGATCGCATTCAGCAGCCAAGACCGCGAGGCCGCGCTCGATCTGCACTCGCCGACTGTGAGGAAGCGCGATGCCGGCAGGGTCGACAACAACTCCCGTGATGATGCGGGCCTGCAGGGCTTGGAAGAACTTCGTCTTGTGAGACTTAAGGCCATACCTTGCGATGATACGACGAGCTTTGACCAAGAGGCGCGGACGTGCGCCCTCGCCAGAGATGGCGATATCGTCGACATAGACTGTCATGGTGCAATTGTTGGCAATCGCTAGATCACCAAGTTCGTCGAACATCGATTTGAAAGCGTAGAACGACATAATCGAGCTGGCACGGCTGCCGGTCGGCAATGCACCATTGCAAGTCAGTATCTTCGCCAAGATCGACGCGACATCACCGGCACATTTCATCTCACGAACGAAGAAGTTGCGGATTGCCGCGCGCTTTACGGAGGGAAAGAACTTCTGAAGGTCGAGCTTAACAGTCGGATATGCGCCAACGTGCTGCCGAGCGTTCGTGATGTACGAACGGCCCGCTACGGCCGAGTAAAGATAGAGCGGTGGCTCCACCGCAGAGAGCAGGCGCATCACGCGGCCATGCACGACCTGCAGTTCGCGAACCGGCTCTTGAATTTTTCGCCCCTTCTTGGTCGTCCACTGCTTAAAGCGGTGATCAGCGTTCGCGAGACGCTCAAGGTCCGGGAGATCGATCAAAAGGCGACGCGCCAGATCGACTGGCGAAGCAACCGAATGCAGGAAGCATTCCTCAAGCTTGAGTTTTTTTGAGCTTTTTGCTTTCGGCATGTTCATCTTCGTCGGCAATCTCGTGAAGCCAATCGAGCATGTTGATGACTTTGCTCGCGGCGAACGTTCGGAAACGTTCCGAACGACTATTGTTGGAATTTTCCGCGAAGATCATCAACGACGACACAGGGATGTTGAACGCTTCGGCGTACTTCTCGATTACGTCTATCGTCGGCTTCTTGTCTCGCTCCAGTTCCGATACGTACGATTTCGACAGTCCTAACTTGTTCGCTACTTCGGTCCTGCTCATCCGGTGATACTCGCGGATCAGCTTGAGTGCTCGGTTGTACATGACGCTCATCCTCGTACTACGCAGGGAAATCACCTGAAGCTAACCCCCGGACACCGCGCGAACGATGCGTACCATCCAGTAGACAATACGCAGCGCCAACAGCAGCACCTTCCGGTTAACGAACACGCGCAACAAAGCGCGCTTCACTCGCCCGGACGGGGCAACCCTATTCCGTTCAGCACTTGGCGGACTAACTTCCATTAGCCTTTCCTCAACACCCTCTAGAGCTGGATTGCCCTAGGGTGCCTGTGTGTCGAGGACCATTGAACGGAGTAACTTCAGGTCCCTCGAGAACGTGCCTTAGTTCTCGTGTTACCCGTCGCTGTGTTGTATTCCCTCAACCCAAACGACAGATGGAAGGTCCCTCCGAGGAGAGACCTCTCGGGTGTTACCACCCCGGGTAGAAGCGGCATTTTGCTACCAAGTGCCGGCACCTTCGTACCCTGCGTTTCGCTCACGGTCAACAAAAGTTCGCTGTCAGCGAACTTTTGTCGCAGATGCGCCGTACTCGGCTTCAGAGAAGTTGTGCGGCCGGGTTCTCGGTGAACAACTCGCCGCGTCTGATGTACCTAGTCAACATCGCCTCCGACTTATGGCCGCTTTGATTGCGGATACGCCAAGACGCGATCCCGGCCAAAGCACACGACGTAATGAAGCCCGCCCTCAACGAATGACCAGAATAGGGACCCCCGACTAAACCAGTGGCGGCCACTCGTCGCTGCACAATTTCGGAAACCGTCGCAGCAGGTAGCTGGCTTGATCTCATTTGGCCGCATCGCCTTACCGAATAAAACAGGGGGCCTTCGTGATCGCCGCGCAACGCTAGCCAATCGTTGAGCGCGTTCACGGGGCAGTGGCGTGTGCGACCATATGGGATGCCAATCTGTCGGCCCGTCCCCGTCTGATCTGTCTTCGACCGACGCAAAGTGACGACCAGACCTTGTCGCGCCTGCACAACATCACCGACGTTCAACGAGACGATCTCGCTTCGGCGGAATGCGCCGGCCCAGCCCAGGAGCAGTAACGCTCGGTCCCTAACGTCCTTAGGACTGGAGCCCATTGCGTCGAGCACCGCGACCAAGTCCTCCTTCAGCAACGGGGCCGCTTCCCTACGCGAATGGATGTGTGTCCGGGAGATGCCCTGTATGGTCGCCCTGACGATTTCTGATGAAACAGGACTGAGGCACCCTCTAAGGCGATGGGCTTTAGCAATCGCAGCCAGCCGGCGGCGAAGGGTCGAGCCTGAGTAAACGCTCGCAATTGCGGATATGTAGTCCGCCACAACCTCAGGAGTGCAGGGCACCGTGCCTCCCCAGGTCTCGAACTGAGCCAGGTCTGATCGATATGCTCTCCGCGTGCTCGCCGCGATGCTCTGGGCAATGTAGCTGGCGACTAGAGGCGGCAGCGCGCAATTAATTGCAACCGAGGACTGTGCGAACGCGACACGCACGGAAGGCGTAACTGGGGCGTGCGAGTGGTTGAAAGTCCAAGAGTTGACTTCGATCTTGTGTGACACGCTCACGGCTGTTTCCGCCCGAACAGTTTCCGCTCCTGCATTGCGTAAGCAGAGGCTACAGGATCGGTGGCATCCAGAGGCGGAGCCGGGTGCATCCGCATTAGTCGCTGTTCGAGTTCTTGTTGGGTCTCGGTCTCTCCCGTTCGAGTGATGTGGGTCATTTGGGTCCCCGCGAATTTCAGGTGTCGACCGATGAGCAGCGCGCGGTGGCAGGTGCAAGCATCATGCTCACTGCACATTAGCGCGACCCGGCTTCCGCGGGCGGCCGACAACACCTCCGCAATGCCAGTTGCGAACACATCTGATCGTTCAACGTCGGCGTAAGTCAGCGTCGGGCTGAACCTCCCTCCGAGCTTGTCGCCGAGCCACGCGTAGCTGATCGAGACTTTGGCGAGAGACCGGGAAAGAGCCGTCCCCGAAAAGTGCGCGAAGCGGGATCGCGGCGAAGACCTCACGTCGACTACAACAGTAATAGCGTGCGCTTCGAGAAGGCTGACGAAGTGAGAAAGACTGGCGTTAGAATGGCCCAAACCGAACAGACTGATTTCGGCAACATCTTCTTGGGAAGAGGGATCGTTTTGAAGCTGCTTCATTTCAGATTATAGCACGTCCAACTGTCTGCGATGAACATCTCACTCCGAAAAATATTGATCACTCGTCTTCTTGCGTAACACTCTGTTTAGCCATCTGACGCGCGACCCACTGCGGATCGATCTTGGCGACGTAAGCTTTGTACTCAGCAGTGAGCAATTCGTAGACAGTATGAGCGCGATGCTTCCTCCAATGACGCAGCCAAGCCCTGTCAAGGCTCGCGTTTGGAAGGCTCATCAATTGTCGGGTCTCAACTATAGCTCGGAAAGTTGCATGATCTTGCGACGGCTTCGCCAGAAGAAGCTCCAGATTTTTCTTATAGTTTTCTCGGTGCTCGTCCGGCGTCATCACGAGAAACTCTTCCTGCTCGGTTGTCCGATAGTGTTGATGCGAATGCGCTGTTCGGTAAAATTCAATATCGCTCGCATACGTCAATTGAGCTTCGCTACCGGACAACAGCGCCAATTGTTTGGGAGTGTAGAGCCCATTCGGAAATTTTAGGGCTGCTGCAGTTTTTCCGGGCGGCACCAAGTTATTTGACGAAGTCACTAACCGTTTGCCGAGAAAGATTTCGTCGTTAGTCCAACCTTGCGCTCGTCGCTTCCGGATCGCATCCGTGGAAACGCTGTGCAATTCAGCTAACTGAGAAGTGGTATAGGTGAGGCCGCTGGAAATCGTATATGTTTGCGTGTCACTCTTGTTGTTATTCTGTACTTTTTTGTCGGCCCATCGAATTTTGCCTGGAGCGTATTCGGGGTCGCAGTTGTCGATCCGGTCGAGGGTCATGCCGGCACTTGGCATAGGACCAATGCGCATCAAGAACTCGCGGAATTCAATGATAGACAGGTGCACCATCTTGCCTTGCTTGGCAGCTCTCGCAAGCATGTTGCGGTGGCTGTTTGCTTCAGCAACGAAACGGTCCCGCAATTTCATCGCAGGAGCGTTTTGAATGAACGCGAAGGTCTCTGCATCTAGCGAAGCGAGGACGGCGTTCTTCAGAATAGACAGCTGCTGACTGTGTCCAATCTTCTCAGCACTCGCAAAATTGCTTGTGAGGCCGACTTTGGCAGGTTGAGCAGAGGTTGATTTTGGGCTGAGCGTACCCGTGTTCGCGAGTTTCTCGCTGGGATTGCTGACCACCAATTCGAGCGATGCTTTGCTCATCTTGGGTCTCGCAGTCTGCGCGAACGCGTGTGGATTAGTCCGGGACTTATTCCGGGACTTATCGGATGCATTCGGGAATTTTTAGTCCATTTGCGGCGGCTATCCGGAGCGGCTGCGACCCGCTCAGACGCAAAAACCGTTGGAGCTTCAATGAGGAGGCTGGTGCCGCAAGAGGGATTCGAACCCCCGACCCCGTCATTACGAATGACGTGCTCTACCAGCTGAGCTATTGCGGCGCCGGATCGGATCACCCCGGGGGTAGTCCGGGATACGGCCGGAATCCCCGGCCGCCGACGCGGCATGCAATAGCCGCCACGGGCCCGGGACGCAAGTCGCGGATTGGCCGAATTACAGCGAAAAGTCAGGTCAGTCCGCCCGGATAGCGGCGGTTCTGCTCCGGTTGCTTATCGGGCTCCGGGCCGGGGTCGTCCGGGGCGTGAATCACCGGGATAATCGCATCGCGCGGCTTGGCGGGTGGTGTGGTTTCGGTGGACGGCTTCGGAGCCGGCGGAACGAAAGGCGCGGGTACCACCGTGACCTCGAGAGCCGGTTTGACGGGCGCCGGGGGCACTACTTCGACGATGGGCGCGATCGGCTCCGGTTCGGCGGCAGGCTCGAGCTTCGCGATCGGCAACGGTGTGGGGCCGGCGGGTGAGTCGTCGAAGGCGACCGGTGCGGCAAGTTCCTCGACCGGTGTTTTCCAAACGAACGCATCGATCTGCCCGGTGACCGGCGACACCGGCAACCAGCGCTCCGAGACGACGCCGTCGGCGGTCCAGACCGGATCGCGCGGCAGGCGAAGCGCGCGCGACATCCATTCGCGGCCACGACCGACGTCGTTGTGCTCGCCTTCCTCCAACTCGGCCATCAGCAAGGCGAAGCGCTGGGTCGGCTCGCCGCCGAGCGGCAGCAAGGCGGCACGGGCGACCGTAAAATCCTTCGCGTCCAGCGCCGCGCGGGCGAGAGCGAAAGCGCCGTCGCGACCTGCCGCGTTGATGCGCAGCAAATTCTGCACGCGCTTCAAACGCTCGCGCGCCGAGTCGCCGCTGCGCAGGTAGGCGTAGACCTCGGCGAGATCGGGATGCGGGTTCGTGCGCCATGCCGCTTCGATGAGCTTGGCGGCTTTGCGCGCGTTGCCGGCTTCGGCCTCGAGCTTGGCGGAGAGCGCGACAGCCGGAATCAAATCCGGGACGAGACGCAAGGCGGCGAGTGCGCTTTGCCGCGCCTTCGCACGATCCGTCGGTTCGGCCGCAAGCGCTTGCGCGGTGGTAAGCACCGCGCGCTGGCGGCGCGCCGCAGCCTTGTCGATCTGGCCGCCTTTCTGGCTGGCGTCGAGTGCCTGCAACGCGCCGGTCCAATCCTGCGCGGCGCAACGCGCCTGCAGCACGGCTTGGCCTGCCCAGGTGAGCGATGGTGCTTGGCGCGCGGCATCTTCGGCGTAGCGCAAGCCCGCGACTGCATCGCCGCGTCGCTGCGCCTCGACATAGAGGCCGCGCAAGCCGAGCAGTCGCGTGTCCGGATGTTCGACCATTTCGCGGAACGCCGAATCCGCCCGCTGGCGGTCGCCCGCAAGCTGCGCATTCTGCGCACGGAGGAGCAGCGCGAGCGGCTCATCGCCGGCAAAACGCTCGGCTTCGTAAGACAATCGCTTTGCTGCGCGCATGTCACCGGATGCGACCGCGATCAAGCCGCGCGACACCGCGAGTTGTCCGCGCCGCTTCTGCCGTTCGCGGCGAAGCTGCGCGACAATGCGGGGCCAGCGGAAGATCAGCCGCACGGACGCCCACAGCGTGATGACGGCGAGCACTGAGATTGCGAAGACGGCGACCGCAACGGTCAGCGAAGTTTTGATTTCGTGACCGAGCCAAACGATGGTGACGTTACCGGGCCGCTCGATCAGCCACGCGCCCGCGAGCGCGGCAGCAGCGACGAAAATCAGAAAAACGATGACGCGTGTCATTGATTACCGGCCGATAGGCGTGTTGCCGCGACGTTGGATAGTTCGTGGAGCGCTTCGATCGCGGAAAGCCGCTGCCGTACGCGTGCGAGCCAAGGCGCAAGCGCGCGCTGGCTCGCTTCGGGAAGTTTTGCGGCCTCGGCGATGGCTTGAGCGAATTCGCCGCTGGCCGTCAGCGTCTGCACGCGGCCGACGTTTCCGGCCGGAGCGGTGGGTGCTTGGTCGACCGGACGGATCTGCACGAGACGGCCGATGCCGGCGACAAAGCGATCCCACAAGCTATCCGGTGCCGGTGTAACGGCCGCCGGAGCGGCGCTGGCGCGTGCCGGTGCGGAGAGCGCGGAGACTTCCTGCGCGAGTGCCACCGCAGTCGGCAGGCCGGTGGCGGCAAAAACGTCGAGCGGCGCGACAGCTGTGCCGTCGCCGCCGAGAGCTTTCACGGCAGCGAGTTCGCGCGCATACGGCGTGCCGCTTTCGACGCGCGGTCGTAGCGTCATCACGGCGAGCGCGAAACGCGCGGCGATATCGCGTTCGCGTGACGGCGCACCGAGGCCGGCTTCCAACGCTTTGGTGGCCGTCTCGACCGCAGCGAGGCGCTGCGACAGCGATGCGATCTCGCCGGGACTTGCGGAGGATGCGCGCGCTGCCGTGACGATCGTTGCCATCTCGTCGAGACGTCTGCGCATCTCCGTGATGATGACGGCGGTTTCACGTCCCGTCGCGTCGAGATTCTCGACGCGACGCGCGAGTTCCGGATCGCCGCCAGGACGGCGCGCCGCAGCTTCGGCGGCGGCGAGGCGTGTCTCCAGCGTCTTGATCTGTTGCGCGGCTTCGTCGGCGGCGCGTCGTGTCGCGAAGCCTTGCTGCGATGTTTCGACCGCCTGCATGCGGCGATCCATCTGCAGCGCGCGCTCTTCGTCGCCGCGAATGTGGCTGAGCAGGATCGCGGCGATGAAGCCGCCGATGACACCTGCGGTTGCACCCGTCACGGCGCCCCAACCGCCGCCGACGCGGCGCGGCTTCTCGGCCGGGGGCGGGGTGGTGTCCGCTTTGGTCTCTTCGGGTTTAGTTTCGGGCGGCGGGACGATCGGCTCGGCCATATCCGCGATCGGATCGGCAGTCGGCGGAACCGGGCCGGCCTCCTTTGCGGTCATGTCGACGGCAGTCGTGTCGATGACGGGGACGCTGGGGCGCTTGCTCGCGCCCGGCGTAGAAGTTGTGACACTCTCGGAGGAGTTGCTTGAGCTCCCGGCGGAGTTTTCAGGGCTCCGTTCGGGGCCTGAAGGACCTGACATGCTCACCTCCGCTCATCCACCCCAGTCACATACTGCGGTGGCCGAAACGGGGCAACCTTAAGGAACGTCCGGCGGCAACAGACTGATAAGTTCCTGTTCTTGCGGATGTGCCGCGATGCGCACCGCCGGCGCTCCGGCCGCGATGAGGCGCGCGCCGATCTCGGCCGACAGGCAATAATGGATCGGCGCGAGCGCGGCCTCGAGCACATTGTCGGCTTCGGCAAGATGCAGATACGCGTCCACGGTGCGGCGCGAGTAGTGCAAGACGCCGTCGATCTTGCGCGCGACGATCGCGTCGTGCGCGGCATGCGGCAGGCCGTGCGAGAAGGTCATGCGGTAGACGACGACGGTCTGCACCGCGATGCCATGCGCCGCGAGCGCGGAGGCGAGATCTCCCGCTCGATTTTCTGCGGCGAGGTAGAGCACCGGATGCTCTGCATCCTTGAAAATCTTCGCGGCGTGACGCGCGAGTGCTTCAGCATCGCCCTGCGCGCTTTTGACTTTCGTGAACCCGGCCTCGCGCGCAACTTTCGCCGTGCGTTCGCCGACGGCCGCGACTTGAAGACCGAGAAGCTTGCTTCGTTCCGTTTCGGGGATCGCGCGAATGGCGTTGGCGCTGCTGACGATGACACCCGAGAACGTGCGGCATGGATCGAGACGAAGCGGCAGCGCTTCCATCGTGAGAAGAGGAGCGACCAGAGGATTGTGTTTCTGCGCGCGCAACGTCGCGGCCGTGCTCTCGGCATCAGGTTGCGGTCGCGTGATCAACAAATTCAACCCAATCTCCAAGCGCAGTGTTCTTAAAATGTTGATGGATGATCGTTCGAAACGCGACTCAAGTCGATCAGAGAATCGACGTCAACCGTGTCTTAAAGCAGGCGTAGGGTTTACGTCTTGAAGAAATTCGCCGGCAAGCGCTGTTTAATGCGTGCGCCGGCCTCGCGGCCGATCGCTTCGGCATCTTGACGATTGCCAGACAATTTCTCTGCGAGATGTTCGCTGCCGTCTTCGCGCAAAACTTCGCCTGTGAATTCAATGCGGTTCCCGTCAATCGTCGCGAGACCCGCGATCGGCGTGCGGCACGATCCATCGAGTACGGTCAAAAAAGCGCGCTCGCAGGTCAGTGCTGCTTCCGTATCGGGATCGTTGATGCGCGAGAGCAAATCGATCGTGCGTGAATCATTTGCGCGCGTTTCAATCGCGATTGCGCCTTGACCGATAGCCGGAAGAAATTGATCGAGCGGCAGCAGCGCGGTGACGACGTCCGCGCGCTTCAGGCGATTCAATCCTGCGAGGGCGAGAAGCGTTGCATCGACTGCTCCATCTTCGAGCTTTCGCAAACGCGTCTGCACGTTGCCGCGCAATGGCACGACACGCAGATCGGGACGCGCGCGCAAGACTTGTGCTTGGCGGCGAAGCGATGCGGTGCCGACGACGGCACCGGGGGGGAGGGTGGCGAGGGAGGCAGCGCGCGGCGAGACAAATGCGTCGCGCACATCCTCACGTGGGAGGTAAGTCGAGAGTTGCAAGCCGTCCGGCAAAAATGTCGGCACGTCTTTCGATGAGTGGACCGCGAAGTCGATGGTGCCGGCGATGAGCGCCTCTTCGATCTCCTTCGTGAAGAGACCTTTGCCACCTGCCTCGGCCAGCGTACGGTCCTGGATGCGGTCACCGGTCGTGCGAATCACCTCGATCGCCACCGCGCTCGGATCGATACCGTGCGCTGCAGCGAGACGAGCCTGCACCTCTTCGGCCTGCCGCAATGCGAGCGGCGAGCCACGGGTGCCAAGGCGGAGGAGGTGTTGCGTCATTCGGTCTCGCAGGGTACTTCGATTGTGCTGCTCTATAGCGAGGATCGCGTGCGGGTTCTAGGCATCGAAACGACCTGTGACGAGACGGCTGCGTCTGTCGTGCATTGCGACGACGAGGGTCGCGGCACGATCATGTCAAATGCGGTGCTCTCGCAGATCGCCGAACATGCCGCCTATGGCGGAGTCGTGCCGGAAATCGCAGCGCGGGCCCATCTCGACATGCTGGATCTCGTGGTCGCGCGCGCGATGGTCGATGCGCAGTGCGATTTTACTAAGCTCGACGGAGTCGCGGTCGCGGCCGGTCCGGGACTGATCGGCGGCGTGATCGTCGGCCTGACCACCGCGAAGGCGATCGCGATGGTGTCGGAGCGTCCGCTGCTGGCGGTCAACCACCTCGAGGCGCATGCGCTGACGGCGCGGCTGACCGACGCAGTGGAATTCCCGTATTGCCTGCTGCTTGCTTCGGGCGGGCACACGCAAATTCTCGCCGTGCTCGGCGTCGGCGAATATGTGCGGCTCGGCACGACGCTCGATGACGCGATGGGCGAGGCGTTCGATAAAGTCGGCAAGCTCCTCGGCTTGCCGTATCCGGGCGGGCCGAATGTCGAGCAACAGGCGCTGCGCGGTAATCCGTATCGCTTCACGTTCCCAAGGCCGATGCTCGGCCGCACTAATCCGGATTTCTCGCTCTCCGGTCTCAAGACGGCGGTGCGCACCGAGGCCGAAAGCGCGGCTCCGCTTTCTGACGACGATGTCGCAGATGTCTGCGCCGGTTTCCAGGCCGCGATCGTCGATGTTGTAGGCGATCGCGTGAGCGTCGGGCTTTCGCGCTTCCGCGAGCGCTTCGGCGAGCCGACCGCGCTTGTCATCGCGGGCGGTGTTGCGGCGAACAAGGCGATCCGCGCCACGCTCGAACGCCGCGCCGCCGATGCGGGCCTGAAGCTCATCGCGCCGCCTGGTTATCTCTGCACCGACAACGGCGCGATGATCGCGTGGGCCGGCATCGAGCGGCTTCGCCTCGGCCTCGTCGACGATCTCGGCACCAGCCCGCGTGCGCGCTGGCCGCTGCAAGAATTGTCTGCATGAACACCATCGCTATCGTGGGCGCGGGTGCTTGGGGCACCGCGCTTGCCAATGCGGTCGCACGGGCGGGGCGCGATGTCGTGCTGTGGGCGCGCGACGAGAAAACCGTCGCGGCTATGCGCCGCGGCCGTGTTGCGCCACGGCTCGCCGGGGTGCGTATCGACGATAAGGTGACGCCGACGGCGGATCTTGCGCAGACGGGTGCCGCCGATGCGATCCTGCTGGTCGTGCCGGCGCAGGCCTTGCGCGATGCTGCGCGGCAGCTTGCGCCGCATGTTGCGGCGTCCCGCCCGGTCATAGCCTGCGCGAAGGGGATCGAGCGCGGCACGGGCGCCTTCATGACCGAGATCATCGCGCAGGAAATTCCCTCAGCGGTCGCGGGCATTCTCTCCGGACCGAGTTTCGCCGACGATGTCGCGCGCGGATTGCCAACGGCCGTGACGCTGGCGATGCCGGACGATGCGATGGCGCGCGACCTTTCGGCGCGGCTCGGCTCGACGGCCTTCCGCCCGTACCACACGGACGATGTGCGCGGCGTCGAGATCGGTGGCGCGGCGAAGAATGTGCTGGCGATCGCGTCCGGCATCGTCGCGGGCCGTAAGCTCGGCGCTAGCGCCGCTGCGGCGCTGACGACGCGGGGCTTTGCCGAACTCGTGCGGTTCGGCCGCGCCTTCGGTGCGCGCAGCGATACACTGATGGGGCTCTCCGGCCTCGGCGATCTTCTGCTCTCGTGCTCGACCGCGCAGTCGCGCAATTTCTCCTTCGGCATCGCACTCGGCGAGGGGCGGCTCGCGAGCGCCGGGAAGCTTGCGGAAGGGCAATTCACCGCGCTAGCTTTGGCACAGAAGGCCGCGGGGCAAGGCGTCGAGATGCCGATCGCACAGGCCGTGTGCGAAGTGGTGGAAGGACGCTGGACGGTAGACCAGGCGATCGAGGCGCTGCTGACGCGCCCGTTTCGTTCCGAGGGGGCATGATGGCGTATTGGTTGATCAAATCGGAGCCGAACGTCTGGTCGTGGGACCAGCAGATCAAAAAGGGCGCGACTGGCGAAGCCTGGACGGGCGTGCGCAACCACACCGCAAAGCAGAATCTCGAAGCGATGAAGAAGGGCGACAAGGCCTTCTTCTACCATTCGAACGAAGGCAAAGAGATCGTCGGCATCGCCGAAGTGATCCGCGAGGCGTATCCGGATGCGTCCGACAAGACCGGAAAGTTCGTCTGCGTCGATGTGCGCGCCAAAGAGCCGCTGCCGCGGCCCGTGACGCTGGCCGAGATCAAAGAGGACGCGAAACTCAAGGCGATGGCGCTGGTGAAGTATTCGCGGCTCTCGGTGCAGCCGGTCACGGCCGCCGAGTGGGAGCATATCTGCAAGCTCGGCGGTATGAAGAAGTAGCGGCGCGATAACAGATACCAGCGTCGTCATGTGCGGGCTTGACCCGCGCATCCATCGCAACAAAAGTCGTTCTCAATAAAAAGATGGATTGCCGGGTCAAGCCCGGCAATGACGAGGCCGAAGGGTAATGGAAACGTTCGATTACGTGATTGTGGGAGCCGGTTCGGCCGGCTGCGTGCTGGCGGCGCGGCTCAGCGAAGACCCGAAGCTTTCGATCTGCGTGCTGGAGGCCGGGCCTTCCGATTGGCACCCGTATATCCACATCCCGGCCGGCTTCATCAAGACGTTCTACGACAAGAACGTGAACTGGCTTTATTCGCAGGAGCCCGGGCCGTACACGGCCGGCCGCCGCATCGTTGCGCCGCGCGGCAAGACGCTCGGCGGATCCAGCTCGATCAACGGCATGGTGTTCAATCGCGGGCAGGCGCTCGACTACGACACCTGGGCGCAGCTTGGTAATCGCAACTGGGGCTATGCGGACGTGCTGCCGTACTTCAAGCGGCTGGAAAATCGCGTCGGCGACAGCGACAGCGATTATCGCGGCACCGACGGGCCGCTCACCGTCACGGACATCAACTGGAAGCATCCGTTGTGCGAAGCCTTCATCGATGGTGCAGTGTCGATCGGCATTCCGCGTAACCCGGACTACAACGCCTCGACGCAAGAGGGCGTTTCGTATTCGCAGCGGACGATCGCGCGCGGGCGCCGTGTCTCGGCGGCCGGCGCATTTCTTAAGCCCGCGATGAAGCGCTCGAATCTCACGGTGCGCACCGGCGCCCACGCGACGTCGCTGATCCTCGAAGGCAAACGCTGCGTCGGTGTGCGCTACAATAAGGGCGGCGCCAACGGTTCGGCGCACGAGGTGCGTGCCGGCAAGGAGGTCATCCTCGCGGGCGGCACCTACAATTCGCCGCAGCTTCTGCAGCTCTCCGGCATCGGCCCGGCCGATGTGCTGATGCCGCTCGGCATCGAGGTAAAGCACGAATTGCCGGGCGTCGGCATCGGGCTGCAGGATCACTATGCGCCGCGCTCCACAGCGCGGGTGAAGAATATGCGCACGATCAACGAGCAAGTGCGCGGCGTCTCGCTGCTCGGCGAAATCGCGAAGTGGTTCTTCGCCGGCACCGGCGCGCTCGCGCAGACGCCGACCATGGTCTACTGCTTCTGGCATTCGGGCGAGTCGCCGGACCGCTCCGATCTGCAACTCACCTTCACGCCCGCAAGCTACAAGGAAGGCGAACAGGGCAAGCTCGAGGACGAGCCCGGTATGACGGTTGCGGGCTGGCAGCAGCGGCCGGAAAGCCGCGGCTATGTGAAGCTGCGCTCCGCCGATCCGTTCGCGCCGCCGATCATTCAGACGAATTATCTCGCGGAAGAAATCGACCGCCGCACCGTGATCGCGGGCATGCGCCTCTCGCGCAAATTGCTGCGCACCGATCCGCTCAAGCCGTATTACGAACGCGAGGATTGGCCGGGTCCGGACGTGAACACGGACGACGAATTCCTCCACGCCGCGACGACGCGCGCGCAGACGACATTCCATCCGGCGTGCACCTGCATCATGGGGCCGGCGAGCAATCGCATGAATGTTGTCGACGACGAACTGCGCGTGCACGGCTTGCAGGGCCTGCGCGTCGTCGATGCGTCCGTGATGCCGCGGATGATTTCCGCGAACCTCAACGCCGCTACGCTGATGATCGGCGAGAAAGCCGCCGACTTGATCCGCGGCAAGGCCGCACCGGAGCCGATTGTTTTGGCGCGTTGAGCGTCCGCAACATCCTCGACTGTCATCCCGGAAGCTGCAGCTTGCGTAGCAAGCAAGGCTATCCGGGACCCACGTATCCCTGCGCCTAAATCTGTCTGGCTGCCACATCGATCCTCAGGGATATGTGGGTCCCGGCTCGCGCGAACAGCCCTTTGGGCTGATCGCTTGGCCGGGATGACAGCCGGTGTGTTAGGCTCCACCTCAAACGACTTTCAGAAATGGCGTTCTCGCAAGCCGTTACTCAACTCACCACCGGCAGCGCGGAAATCTCGTAAGCATGCGAGAGCGTGCGGCCGCTCTTCGGGTCTTCGAGTTCCATGTCGAAACGCGCGGCCGGGCGGATGCCGCCGATGGCGCCGAGCGTGCCGCAGAACATCGCGGTGCCGGGCTTTAGATCTTTGCCGTAGCGCGCGATGAGATCGGACGGGTGGCGCATCGCGGCGAGCATGCCGTCCTGATAGCGCTCGCGTTTGCCGTCGATCGTCGCGAAAGAGCGCAGCTTCATCTGATCCCAAGCGTCGGCGATTTCGTCGAAGCGCCACAGCGTCGTGCTGAGCGGCTTGAGGCACAGCTGCTTCGACAGCGCGATGCCTTGCGTCTCCGCTTTGCGGTCGGTGTGGTCGGAGCCAACGCCGAGCCACAGGCCGTCGTCGAAGGCGACGATGACGGGTTCGACTTCACCCGACGTATCCGGCCCGAGCACTTCGATGCGCGTCGCCTGCGTGATGTTGCCGGCGGCGTTGCGATAGAAGACCGGCATCGACGACGGCGCCGGCACGCCGATGGCTTCGAGTTCGTGCACGTGATGCATCAGCGCGGCGTGATCGCGCCCGGTCCAGCCCGCGACGATCAGCGTGTGGATGTCGAGCTCGGCGGTGTCCTGACCTTTGAGCGAATGCCGGGTGAACTTCATGTCAGCCTCTTATTGTTGGCGCTGATGCGCGGAAGACCGTGACGGCACCCGCCAGCGCATCGAGGCCGGACGTATGGCCGATCGCCGTGAGGGTGTCGATTGCTGGTGTGAGCTTAGCATTTTCGCCGGCGTTCAGCGCGGCGATGAAGGCGTGCAGCGCGGCGTGGCCATAGCCTTCGGCGGCGGCGGATAAATGCGCGGCGCTGATGTCGGTGGTGCGTTCGGTGAGATGGGGGGCGATCAGCCGCCAGATGGCGTCGCGTTTCTTTGTTTCGTTCAGCGTCGCGAGTGCGATCATCGCGCCGCCGAGGAAATCGTCGCCGGAGGGCGTGAGGCCGGGCCCGAGGCCGATGATCGAGATGAGTTCGTGCGGGGCTTCGGTCGTTGCGTTGCCGACGAAGTCTGTGAGCGCCTCTGCGGCAGGGCGTGCGGCGCGCAGGACGGGCGTGGTTTCGTCGTTTGCAAGGAGGCGCGAGAGGCCTTCTGCCGGGAATTTCGCGATGTAAGGCGAGAGAAGCGCGAGGCCTTCGCGCGAGGCCGAAGCGACAACGGGCGGGCGCCATTCGCTCACGTTCGCGCAATCGATGATGAGCGAGCCGAGGCGCAGGCGCGAGATCGCAAAATTCACGCGATCGCCGATAGCGAGGCGATGCGTGAAGGGATCGCAGAGAAGGTTGAGCGGGCCATCGCCCAGGCCGTGCGGCCCGATGCAGATCAGTTGGTCGCCGAGCTTCACGTACAAACTGCGTTCGAACAGGCTTGCGACAGTTCCACTGGCGCCGTCACGTAACGCGCGATGCGCGTGAGGTCCGGCGCTTATGGCCGCGGGGCAAATCATGACTTCGCTCCGCCCTCATCCTGAGGAGCGGGCAGGTCGCGAAGGCGACCGGGCCGCGTCTCGAGGGACGGGGGCGGCCAGGCTTTTGGCCTCGATCCTTCGAGATGGCACGCTGCGCGTGCCTCCTCAGGATGAGGGTTGATGTTATTTCCGCTCAATCTCACGAAGCGATGGCGGTGCGGGCGGGGGTTGCCTCATACGCTGCGAAGGCTGCGTCCACACCGGCGCCGGCGCGGCAATTGAAGCCGGCGCGGCGCAGCACGACTTCGAGCGCGCCGAGCGTGATCAGCACATTCTGTTTGCGGCAATTGTAGCCCATCGTGCCGATGCGCCAGATGCGGCCCTTGAGCGGACCGAAGGACGAGCCAATCTCGATGCCGAAATCGTCGAGCATCGAGGAGCGCACGGCTTCGCCGTCGACACCGTCCGGAATATAGATGCCGGTGACGTTCTGCATCTTGTGCTTCAGGTCGCCGAATAATTTGAGGTTCATCGCCTGCAGGCCGGCGACCATCGCGGCGCTCGCCTGCGTGTGGCGCGCGAAGACGGATGCGAGGCCTTCCTGCAGCACGATGCGCGCGCATTCGCGGGCGCCGTACAGCATCGTCGCGGATTCGGTGTGGTGGTTGAGGCGCGCTTCGCTCCAGTAATCCATCAGCATCGCGAGATCGAAATAGTTCGACGCGATGCGCTGGCCATTCGGTGCGACGTATCCGGCCGGACGAATGCCGGCTTCGACGTGTTTGCGATTGAGGATCGCGCGCTCGGCGCGTTCGTTGAACGTGATCGGGGCGGAGCCGGGCGGACCGGAGAGACATTTTTGCAGGCCCGCGGTCGCGATGTCGATCTGCCAACGGTCGACCGGGAAATCGACGCCGCCGAGTGTCGCGGTCGCGTCGACGTAGAGCAGCACGTCGTGGCGGCGGCAGGCGGCGCCGATCTCGGCGAGCGGCTGCGCCATCGTCGTCGAGGTGTCGCCGTGCACGCAGGCGACGAGCTTCGGCTTGTGCTTCTTGATCGCGTCCTCGATGACTGACGGATCGAAGACGGTGCCCCATTCGGTCTCGAGCGTCGTGACTTCGGCGCCGCAACGCGCCGCGATCTCGTGCAGCAGATGACCGAAGCGGCCGAAGATCGGCACCAGCACGCGGTCGCCTGGCTCGATCAGCGAGACAAGCGCAGCCTCGATGCCGGCGCGCGCCGTGCCGTTCACGAGGAACGCCCAGTGGTTCTTGGTCTGGAAGATCTCGCGCACCAGCCCCATCGTGTCGTTCATGTAGGCGGTGAATTGCGGATCGAACTGGCCGAGCAGCGGCATCGACATCGCGCGCAGCACGCGCGGATCAACGTTGATCGGGCCTGGGCCCATCAGGAGGCGCGGCAGCGGGTTGAGTTCTTCGGCGATCTTCATCGGCGCATAAAACCGATGTCGGAGCGGTTTGTAAAATGGGGAATAGTGAATAGGGAATAGCGAGTAGGTGGGCGCTATTCGCTACTCCCTATTCACTACTCGCTAGCGCCAGCAGTCGCCGCTCGGCGCGGTAACCCGCCTCGGTGGCGCATTTTTCGACATGCACCGTGCGATTGATGACGTCGAGGTTCGGCAAGCCCCAGTGATCGAGAAGGTCCGGCCAGGACAGATTGCGATGCTCGCGCCAGACGCGGAAGAGCGGCAGGCGGTGGTCGATCTCGGCGGTCTTCCAAAGCCGCCCGCCCGAGCCGGCGCATCGGCGTTGCTGCAGCTTGCGCAGCAGCGGCGCAAAATCGCTCGGGGCGACCCAGAGACGCCAGGCGATAACGCAGGCCGAATGCCACGACGCGGTCTTGCTCGGTCCGGTGCCCCAAAGATCCTTGTGCCAGCCGAGTTTGTAGACGGGCTGGCCGCAGACGCAGCAGTGCCCGGGGCCGCGCGCGAAGGCTTTCTCGCGATACGGCGCGGGCGGTGTTCGGAAGGTTTG
Source organism: Variibacter gotjawalensis (assembly GCF_002355335.1). GTDB lineage: Bacteria > Pseudomonadota > Alphaproteobacteria > Rhizobiales > Xanthobacteraceae > Variibacter > Variibacter gotjawalensis. Next base: position 38,138 of record NZ_AP014946.1, on the reverse strand, counting down.
CGGCAGGCCGTCCTTGCGCTTTTCGGTGAGGCGCCAGGTCCAGCCTTCGGGCGCGCCGGATTTGCGGGCGAGCGCGCGCGCGAGGCGATCGGCGCGCAGCGGATGCGCGCGCCAGTAGCCGTCGACGGCAAGGCGCGGCATCGGTGGGATGTAGGGGCGGGCGTAAGCGCGGACGAGCACGCCGCGTGGGAAGATTTCGGGTAGCGCCTTGTTCAGCCGCGCGAGCGCTTTCGCGTTGTAGTCGGCGCGGAAGAGGGCGGTTTTCGAGAGCGGTTTCGTCATTGGCAGAATGGCTCGCAGATTCGCAGCCAGTCTGTCACCTGCACGTAAACAAAAAGCCCGGCGCGATGGCCGGGCTTAGAATTTTTGTCGCTTGCGATCAGCGGGCGGCTTGAACACCCGAACGCGGGCGCGGCGGCGGAGCCGCGGCCTGATCGTCCGGCTGACCCGGCAAACGCTCCGGCGAGAGCTGGGTCGGGATGCCGCCTTCCTTCTTCAGGACGACGACGTTGGTGCCCGTCTGGACGCGGCTGTAGAGGTCTTCGACGTCCGCGTTGAAGAGGCGGATACAGCCCGAAGACACGAACTTGCCGATCGTCGTCGGATCGTTAGTGCCGTGGATACGGTACAGCGTGTTGCCGAGATAGAGCGCGCGAGCGCCCATCGGGTTGGACGGGCCACCGGCCATCCAGCGCGGCAGATACGGCTGGCGCTCGATCATTTCGGCCGGCGGATACCAATCCGGCCATTCCTTCATGCGGCTGATCTTCTGACGGCCGGCCCACGTGAAGCCTTCGCGGCCGACGCCGATGCCATAACGCATCGCCTTGCCGTCACCCATCACGAGATAGAGGTAGGTGTTGGTGGTGTCGACGATCAGCGTGCCGGCCGGCTCTTTCGTGCGGTAGTCGACGACACGGCGGCGGAAGCGCGGATCCATGTCCTCGATCTTGCCGTTCTGCACGGCTTCGACTTCGGCCTGCGTCGGTGCGGCATCGCGCGGGCCTTGCTCGCGGCGGGCGGACGGATCGCGCGGGTCACGCGGCTGCTGCGCACCCGGAGGACCCGGCTGACGAGCGGAGAGATCGACCGGCGGGGCCGGACGACCCGGAGCCGGCTCGTAAGCGCGCTCTTGTGGGCGGCCGTATTCTTGCGGACGACCGTATTGCTGCGGCGGCTCTTCGTACTGGCGGCCGTCATACGGACGGCCATCGTACGGGCGCGAGGCCTGATTTTCGTAGCCACGCGGCGGCGGAGCATCGTAGGGACGCTGAGCCGGGGTTGCGTAAGCGCCCTGCGGCGGCTGTTGCGCATAACCGCCCTGTGCGGGCTCGCCCGGCGCCGGCAGCGGCTGGCGGTAAGCTTCCTGCGGCGGGACCGAGCCGGTGTAGCCTTGATCACGGCGCGGCTGGTAGACGCGCTCTTCTTCGTATTGGCCAACGGAGGCGCGGGGAACCGGGCGGCCATAGGTGCCGCGCGATGCGCCGGGGTAATCCTCATCGTCTTCGACGGTTGGACCACCACGATAGGCGTCCTGCGCGACGCGATATTGCTGCGCGCTCGCCTCGCCGCTGACCGCCAAGGCCAGCAACAATGCGCCGAGAGCCGAAAGAGTACGCAATTTCATCTCGTGTTCCTGCCTACGCGCCAAACTCAAGACAAGCGCGCCGTTTCACATTCGATAACCATTACGGCCCAATGGTTAAGGCACCGCAAAGGCGACGACGTATCGTCCAGATCAACCTCTCGTCAACGGCCCGAAAATTGAGCTTGCCGCCGAACGCCCACCAATAGAAGTCCGAATCCGAATTTCGGTTGCATGACAGGCGAATTGCGCCAATTTGCGGCGGCGCACCGGATGTCTGCCCTAATTCGTCCCCGCCGGTTCGCATGTGAAGCTTGAAACCGGTTGTGCGCCAGCCTCAAGTCCTTGAGGTCTCGCATCTTTCTACGCAGCATCCGGCCTTGGCGTTACGCGCGCCGCGATGGAAAAAAGCGCGCGGGCACGTGCAATTGAAATCGCGATGTGTCGCGGGCGCAACATCCTCGCCTCACCGGAGTAAGCGGAGCGAGGGGTCGAATCGTCGCAACCGCCAATTGCATTTGCGGAAAAGCCTTCTGCGAACCCTCGCCAAGGCAGTGCGAGCGCGCTACGGCTAGCGGCGAGGTCGCATTTCATGTCTCCAACCCGCACCGCGGTCATCTGCGCGCTGTTCGTCGCCATCGGGCCGATGAGTTTGGCCCTCTACACGCCGGCATTGCCCGCTCTGGTGCCGGTGTTCGGTACGACCGCGTCCGTCATGAAGCTGACCGTGACGATCTATTTTCTCGGTTTTGCGGTCGCGCTGCTGGTTGCAGGGCCGTTTTCGGACGCTTTTGGGCGCCGGCCGGTGCTTTTGGTTTTTTTCACGGTCTATCTCGCAGGCAGCCTGGTCGCGGCGCTGTCGCCGTCCGTCGAATGGCTGCTCCTCGGCCGCGTGCTGCAGGGAATAGGGGCGGCTGCGGGCGTTACGGCGGCGCGGGCATTGGTGCGCGATCTCTATACGGGCGAGGAAGCCGCGCGAATCATGAATCTGGTCGGCCTCATGGTCGGCATTGCTCCAGCGGCCTCACCGACGCTCGGCGGTATTCTGCTTCACTTCGGCTGGCACGCGATCTTCGGCGCGATGGTGGCCTATGGCCTGATGGTCGTCGTCCTCGCCTATTTCATGCCGGAGACGCATACGCATCCGGACCGAACGCATGTGCTGCCGCGCAATATGGTGGCGCATTATCTGGCGCTGATCAGCGACCGCGGCTTTCTGCATTCCGGATTGCTGACGTCGATGATCCAGGGCGGGCTCTACACAATGCCGGCGCTGATGCCGTTCGCGCTGATCGAGCGGGTCGGGCTGACGCCGCTCCAGTATGGGTTTGCGATGGCGGGCGGCGCCGGTTGCTTCATGCTCGGGGCGTTCATCACGGGGCGGCTGCTGCGAAGATTCGACGCGCTGAAGCTGATCCATGTCGGGGTCGTGCTGGTCTTCATCGCGGGCCTCGCCTTCGCGATCGGCCTGCGGCTCGGGCCGCCGACCTTCTGGACCGTGTGGGCCCCCTCCGCCTTGTGGACTTTCGGGCTCACCTTCGTGATGCCGGGGTCGACAATGCGGGCGCTCTCGGGATTTCCCGGCATTGCGGGGTCGGCATCGGCGCTGCTCGGATTTCTGCAGTTCGGCGGCGGCTTGCTGGCGTCGGCGATTGCCGCGTTGGTCATCGGCGATGCAATGACCGGCTTGATGACGCTGCTGCCGATCATGGCGCTGCTCGCGGCGATCATCCACTGGGCGCTCAATCCACCTCCGGTTGACCCGCGTATTCCGCAGAACCGAATTGACGACATAAAAAGTAGAATTTGATTTCGCATGGCGGTCGGTTTGATCTGGCGAGCGCCGCGCGGCATGCTGTAAGAACGCAACGTTTTTAGATTGCAGCCGGGACGGCCGGCGTCGGAGAGGAAGCAGTTATGGATTTCACAATTTCGGAACGCCAGAAGCATTGGCGTGATCGCGTCATCGCGTTCATGGACAAGCATGTTTACCCGGCTGTCGATACGTATAATCAGCAGATGGACGTTGGTCCGGCCGAGCGCTGGCAAGTCGTTCCGGTTCTCGAGGAATTGAAGAAGAAGGCGAAGGCCGAAGGTCTGTGGAACCTCTTCCTGCCGCCGAACAAAGAGCACGACACTGACGAGTGGCACGGCGCAGGCCTCACTAACCTCGACTACGCCCTCTGCTCCGAGCAGATGGGCCGCGTGTTGTTCGGTTCGGAAGTTTTCAACTGCTCGGCGCCCGACACCGGCAACATGGAAGTCTTCCATCGCTACGGGACGCAGAAACAGAAGGAGCAGTGGCTCCGTCCGCTGATGAACGGCGAAATTCGCTCGGCCTTCTTGATGACCGAGCCGGCGGTTGCGTCTTCGGACGCGACCAACATCGAGACGTCGATCAAGCGTGATGGCGATCATTACGTCGTCAACGGCCGCAAGTGGTGGTCGTCCGGCGTCGGCGACCCGCGCTGCAAGATCGCGATCGTCATGGGCAAGAGCGATCCGGATAATGCGGATCGTCACAAGCAGCAGTCGCAGATCCTCGTGCCGCTCGATACGCCGGGCGTCAAAGTTGTGCGCATGCTGCCGGTGTTCGGCTTCGACGATGCGCCGCACGGCCACGCCGAAGTGATCCTCGATAACGTGCGCGTGCCGACCGAAAATCTGTTGCTTGGCGAAGGCCGCGGCTTCGAGATCGCGCAGGGCCGCCTCGGCCCGGGCCGCATCCATCACTGCATGCGCACGATCGGCGCGGCGGAAGCAGCGCTTGAGAAGATGGTCAAGCGTCTGCAGTCGCGTGTCGCATTCGGCAAGCGCATTTCCGAACAATCGGTGTGGGAGCAGCGCATCGGCGAAGCTCGCGCCGATATCGAGATGACGCGCCTTCTGTGCCTCAAGGCCGCCGACATGATGGACAAGGTCGGCAACAAGGGCGCGCAGCTCGAGATCGCGATGATCAAGGTCGCGGGCCCGCGCATGGCGCTCCGCATCATCGACGATGCGATCCAAGCGCATGGCGCAGGTGGCGTCACGACGGACTTCGGTCTGGCGAAGTCCTACGCGCATATCCGCACGCTGCGTCTCGCCGACGGTCCGGACGAAGTGCATAATCGCGCGATTGCACGGCTCGAGTTCCGTAAGTACTCGAACCGGTCGCATTAAACTCTGAGTGTCATCCCGGAAGCGGCCGGCTCGGTTTGCGAGCAGGTCGCTATCCGGGATCCACGTATCCCTGCATCTACTGGGATACATGGATCCCGGCTCGCGCTCGGCCTTGGCGCGCTGTGCGCGCCAGCCTCGCTTGGCCGGGATGACAGCTGAAGTTTTGGCGAGCTTAAGTCCCGATCCGTCATGGTGAGGAGCCGCCGCAGGCGGCGTCTCGAACCACGACGGCCGAGGTGTCGCGACGAATGGGCCGTTGTCCTTCGAGACGCCCGCTACGCGGGCTCCTCAGGATGACGGGTTTGAATTGGTATGAATCACCTAGGCGACGCCGTTAAACGTAAACCATCGTGATCCACTCAGCGACGATCACGGGTTTCTCGTGGCCTTCGAGTTCGACAAAGCATTCGCGCTTAAAGCGATAGCTATTATCCTTCGCCTCGACCGACAACATCTTCGCTTTCATGCGGACGCGGCTGTCCGGTGGCACCGCGCCGGTGAAGCGCAGCTTGTCGAAGCCGTAGTTGATGCCGTTCTTGATTCCGTCGATCTGCAGGAGCTCGTACGACATCGCCGACATCAGCGAGAGCGTGAGAAAGCCGTGCGCGATGGTGGTGCCGCCGTATTCGCGCTTCGCGCGGTCGACGTCGACATGAATCCATTGATGATCGTTGGTGACGTCGGCAAAGCGGTTGATCAATTCCTGGTCGATCGAAACCCAGTTCGTCGTGCCTAGATCTTTTCCGACGAGCGTCGGCAAATCTTTTGCGTCTATTCGCATTTTTCCTCCGGCGGTTTGTCGACAAAGCCATCGTGACTTGCTTTCGTCAACCTCGTGAGTAGGGTTGGGTTACCGGCCGCAGAAGTCGTTGGGAATAAGGGACGAAACATCATGAGCGCCGAGCCGGCACTCGCCTCAGAGACCGCATCGTTGTTACCGCCGGGCTGGCCCGTAATCTCTCTCGGCGACGCACAGTCGCGGCTGACCGGGCCGGGCGCTCCGTTCGAAATCGGCGAGGCGATCGTGCACGGCGTGAAAGTCCGTACTTGGAAGAACGCGCATCCGACTATTCGCGAACTCGTCGCGCATGCGCGCGCGAATTTCGGCGAGCGCCCTTACGTCGTGCTGGAGGACGAGCGCGCGACTTTCGAGGCGACGATCCGCGCAGCGCTCGGCGTCGCGGCGTTTCTTCAGGAACGTGGTGTGCGCAAGGGCGACCGTGTCGCGATCGCGATGCGCAATCTGCCGGAATATCCAGCGGTGCTGCTCGGCACTGTGCTGATCGGTGCGATCTCGGTCGCGCTCAATGCGTGGTGGACGGGGCCGGAACTCGAATACGGACTGACCGACTCCGGATCGAAGGTTTTGTTCGTCGACGGCGAGCGGCTCGAGCGCATCGCGGCGCATGTCGATAATTGCCCGGCGCTGGAGACGATCTGCGTCACGCGTGATGCGCCTGGGCTCGGCGGCGAGCGCGTCGTGCATTTCGAGAGCGTGGTCGGCCGCATCAAGGATTGGCACACGCTGCCGGACCGGCCGTTGCCGGATGTCGCACTCGATCCGGAAGATCCGGCGACGATCCTCTACACGTCCGGCACGACCGGCCACCCGAAAGGCGCGGTGGGCTCGCACCGGAACGCGATGACCTGCACGGCGGGACAGGCGTTCAGCGCGACGCGGAATTTCCTGCGGCGTGGCGAGGCCGTGCCGGCGCCGGATCCGAATGCGCCGCAGCGGGTGACGCTGCTCGGCATCCCGTTCTTTCACACGACCGGCACGCATGCGGTGCTGCTGCCGTCGCTGAATGTCGGCGCGCGCATCGTACTGATGCGGCGGTGGGATACCGAACAGGCGATGCAGCTGATCGAGCGCGAGCGCGTCACCAGCGCGGGCGGCGTGCCGACGCTGGCGTGGCAACTCGTCGAGCATCCGAGCCGGACGAATTACGACCTTTCGTCTTTGGAATCGATGGCGTATGGCGGCGCACCGGCAGCGTCCGATCTCGTGCGGCGCATCAAGGCCGTGTTTCCGCAAGCCGCGCCGAGCGTCGGCTGGGGCATGACGGAGACGACGTCGACATTCACGAGCCAATCCGCCGAGGAATACATCAACCGGCCGGAGAGCTCGGGGCCGGCGTGGCCGGTGTGCGACATGAAGGTGATCGACGACGATTGGAACACGCTGCCGCACGGCGTCGTCGGCGAACTCGTCGTCGCGGGGCCGAACGTCATCGCGGAATACTGGAATAAGCCGGAGGCGACCGCCGCGACGATCCGTGACGGTTGGCTAAAGACCGGCGATCTCGCGCGCATGGACGAAGAGGGGTTCGTCTACATTGTCGATCGCAAGAAGGACATGCTGATCCGCGGCGGCGAGAATATCTACTGCGTCGAAGTCGAGGATGCTTTGTGCAAGCATCCGGCGGTGGTCGATGCGGCGGTGGTCGGTATTCCGCATCGCACGCTCGGCGAGGAGCCGGGTGCGGTGGTGACGCTCGGGCCGGATGCGCATGTGTCGGAGCAGGAGCTGAAGGCATTCGCGTCGCAGCATATCGCGGCGTTCAAGGTGCCGGTGCGCATCGTGTTCTCGCCAACGATGTTGCCGCGCAATGCGAACGGGAAGATTTTGAAGCGCGATCTCAAGGCGATGTTCGTCTGAGTTCGCTTCCACAATCGGGATAACAAAAACAATGACCGATCTGCCGCCGCTTTCGCCCGACGTTTTGCCCAAAGGCATCCGCAGTCGTTTCATCGACGGCATCAACGGCTTGCGCATGCATGTGCTGGAAGCCGGCGAGAAGGGAAAGCCGCTCGTGCTGCTGCTGCATGGGTTTCCCGAGCTTGCCTATTCGTGGCGTGACGTGATGGTGCCGCTCGCGGCGGAAGGTTTTTACGTCGTCGCGCCGGATCAGCGCGGCTATGGCCGCACGTCGGGGCAGTCGACGACCTACGACGAAAGCCTCGCGCCGGTCGCGATGCCGAAGCTCGCGGCGGATGCGCGCGCGTTGGTGAGTGCGCTCGGTTACGAGAAGGCTCTGCTGATGGGGCACGACTTCGGCTCGCCGGTGTCGGCATGGTCTAGCATTCTCTATCCGGAGGTTTTCCGCGCCGTCGTGCTGATGAGCGCGCCGTTCGCGGGCCCGCCGGCTTCGACCGGCGGAACGTCGGATTTCGTCGTGCGGCTGAAAGATGCGATGGCGGCGCTGCCGCGCCCGCGCAAGCACTACCACGCGTATTATGCGACGCGCGAAGCGAACGAGCATATGTGGCATCCGCCGCAGGGCATCCACGATTTCCTACGCGGCTATTTCCATCACAAGAGTGCGGACTGGGCCGAGAACAAGCCGTATCGCTTGAAGGAAGCGTCGGCCGACGAACTCGCGAAGCTGCCGACTTACTACGTGATGGACCGCGATCAGACGATGGCGGAAACCGTCGCGCCGTACATGCCGTCGGCGGCGCATATCGCGGCGAATACGTGGCTGCCGGATCGCGAGCTTGCGGTATACGCCGAAGAGTACGGACGCACGGGATTTCAAGGCGGGTTCAACTGGTATCGCACGCGCTTCGATGCGGCGCTCAACGAAGAGCTCGTGACGTATGCGGGGCGCAGCATCGATATTCCGTCGATGTTCGTTGCCGGCGCGAGCGACTGGGGCGTGTTCCAAGTGCCCGGCGCTTTCGAGCGGATGCAAACGCAAGCGACGACGCGCATGGAAGCCGCGCATCTCATTCCGGGGGCGGGGCACTGGGTGATGCAGGAGCGGCCGGACGAAACGCTCGCGTATCTCATCCCGTTCTGCCGCAAGCACGCGGCGCTGGTCGGCTAATCCAGCGTAGCGGGTTTTGGCGCGAAGAAGCGGTCGCGGTAAAGCGCGAGAAGGCGCGCGGCATTCACGGGCAGCAGCAGACTGTGCAGCACCATGATCGGCAGCAGCCCGACGCGCGTAGCGTAGATGATGAAGGCCACGTTGCTGAGCAGTGCGAAGATGCGCAGCGCGACGAGGTCCTTTTGGTAGAAGGTCGCAAGCACGAGCGCGCAAGCGAGATAGCCGATCACATCGTTCATCGTCATCGCGGGATGCCTCGCGCCATTTCCATTTCACACTGTGCGAATTTGTTGCTGATCGATTGTTGTGCTGCCGTGTGATGAATGGTGCAGCCGTCTGCGCAGCAAAGTTGCAGCGAGGATTGCCGAGCTACACGCGAAGTTGGCGAGAAACACGACCGTCATGATGTTGTCGTGCAGAATCAAAACCGAGTAAGCGACGGTCGATGCATGCGCGAGTGAGAACATGAACCACGTCGTGCAGGAGATCGCCGCAGCGCCGTCGCGATCGCGCATCACCCTGAAAAGTTGCGGAAAATAAGCGACAAATCGAATCGCATTGCAGAGCATGAAGAAGGTCACTGCGAGATCGGTGCTGGTCGCGGTGCGCATTTCATCGCCTCGATTTTTTTGAATCTCGCGCGACTTCAGCAGCGAACGCGACATAGCGCATCACCTGATCGGGTGATGTCGTTTTTCTGTGCAGCCTCGTCCCTCAAACGGGGGATGCCGAATTTTCCCTGCGCGCTAGTGAAGAGGTCGCGCTGAGCTACCCGCATTAATTTTGCCGGAGCCGCAGATGATCGCAGATGAAGCTTTGGTCGACGACATCTACTCGGTCGTCGCTGATCCGACGCGTTGGTCGCAACTACTGACTGCGGTCTCCGATCGTATCGGCGCGCTCGGCGGAATGGTTGCGCAACTCAATTTGCGCCGTAATGAAAACGTCATGGAAGTGGGGCGGTTGTGTCCTGCTGCCGGCAAGATCTACGAAAAATATCATGTGACGAATCCGTGGACGAAGGAGCTGAGCCGGCTCGCGGATCGTCGCCGCCTCGTCACCATGTCGCCGATGGTGCCAACGGCAGAACTCAAGAAATCCGTTTTCTATGCCGATGTGCTGGAGCCGCAAGGCATCACGGATGGGATGAACATAATTCTTCCCTCGCTTGCCTTCGACGGGGGTATGGGCGGGTTTCAATTTTCCGTCCATCATTCGCGTGCCGACGAGGTTACGGAAATCGCTTTGCGGCTTGGGCAGTTGGCACCGCATCTCGCGCGCGCTCTCGAAGCGAGCTGCAAGCTCGCGCCACTGATTGATGGGAGTCGACAGCTCGAGCGCATGCTAAATCTCATGCCGACTGCCGCGCTGCTGATCGATGGCCGCCGCCGCGTGCGTTACGCGAACACGGCCGCCGAGACGTTGTTCATCGCGAATGACGGATTGTCTCTGGATGCGGAGAAAAAGCTTCAAGCGGCCGGGACATTGCCCGCGGAAGCTGCTGCGTTTTCGCAGGCGTTGAGCGAAGTGCTCGGAGTTGCGGCGGGCCAGGGTGGCCGCGTCGGCGAACCCGTGAAGCTCACGCGTCTTTCCGGTGCCGGATCGTTGCTCGTTTTCCCGGTGCCGTTGCCGCCGCCGGCATTCGAACTTTGGAAAGTCACCGAAGCGGCGCGCGCGCTGGTGCTGATCGTCAGCCCGCATGCGCAGGCGAGCGGCGAGATCGAAGGGCTCAAGCAGGCGTTCGGTTTGACGGCGGCAGAAGCGCGCGTCGCTCTGCTGGTTGCCGGCGGTCTCAGCGGTCCGTCCGCAGCGAAGGTGCTCGGCATTTCGCCCGCGACGGTGAAGACGCATCTTGCGCGCATCTTCGACAAGACCGGCACGCATTCGCAGGTCGGCCTTGCAAGACTGTTCTCGGTGCTACCGTCTATCTAGCAGCCGCGTGGGCCCAGATGCGTTTCTCGAAGTTCGCTTCGAGCCGTCGGTAGTTCACGATCGCTTGCGCTATCGTACTGCCGTCGCACAGGCTGCGCGTCGCCAGCATTTCCTCGTAGACTTCTTGAAGATATTCGCCGTCGGCGAGCTTGTTCTCGCCGGCAACCTCGATCTGCTCGATTAGATCGAGATCGAGCGCCGCGCAGGCGGCTTTCGTTGCCGGTACGGGCTGCGCGCAAGCCGTTGAGGCTAATAAAAGCGTCAGGCAGGCGGCGCGCGCCAGCGTGGCGCAGGTGCCGCGCCACTGGAGCTTGATCGAAGTCGGCTTCGTCATTGTCACAATCCTTCCCCACGATCGAAGGCGTGTTATGCCGAGGTCGTGGGTGCGACGGCGTCCGCCAGACGGGTGAGGCGCAGGTGTTTTGTTGCGACAAACGTGCGACACGGCTAGCGATTTGGAATGTGACTTGCATAACGTTTAAGCAAATCGGCGCGAGTCGGTGTAAGAGCCGCGTGTGTTGCGGCGAGGTGTGTTGTGGCCGGAGTTAACAAGGACAAGGGAGCGGTACGGACCGCAAAGCCCGCCGACGCCGCGGTGAAGATCGCGATCGTCGACGAGTCGCCGATCCGCGCCGCGATCATCGAGGAAGGTTTGCGCGAGGCCGGCTACGCGCAGGTCTACCGCCTCGCCGAGATGAGCAATCTGCTTCAGCGCATCTACGAGATCGACCCCGACGTCATCCTGATCGATCTCGAAAATCCGAGCCGCGACATTCTCGAACAGATGTTTCAGGTGAGCCGCATCGTGAAGCGGCCGGTCGCGATGTTCGTCGATCAGAGCGACTCGGCATCGATCCAGGCCTCCGTCGATGCGGGCGTCTCGGCCTATATCGTCGACGGCCTGAAGAAAGAGCGCATCAAATACATCCTCGATACTTGCATCTCGCGCTTCAACGCGTTTTCGCGTCTGCAGGGCGAACTCGATCAGGCGAAGTCCGCGCTGGAGGAACGCAAAGTCATCGATCGCGCCAAGGCGATCCTGATGAAGGCGAAGGGCATCAGTGAAGAGGAGGCCTACGCGCTGATGCGGAAGACGGCCATGAACGAGAACAAGAAGATCACCGAGATCGCGCAGTCGGTCATCACGGCGGCGGAGATGTTCAAATGAGTACGCGGTTGCGGATCGGTTTTATCCCGCTGGTCGATGCGGCGGCTCTTATTGTCGCGGTGGACAAGGGCTTCGCGGCGCAGGAGGGGCTCGACATCGAGCTGGTGCGCGAGGTGTCGTGGTCGAATGTGCGCGACAAGCTCAACATCGGCCTGTTCGATGCGGCGCATCTGCTGGCACCTGTCGTGATCGCGTCGAGCCTCGGCATCGGCCATGCGCGTGTGCCAGTGCTGGCGCCTTTCAATCTCGGCATCAACGGCAATGCGATCACGGTGTCGCCCGCGCTGCACGCGGCGCTGGCAGCGGCCGGCGATATTGCGACGCCGGAAGGCTCGGCGAAAGCGCTGGCGCGCGTGGTCGCCGAACGGAAGGCGCGCGGCGAGCCGCAACTCACCTTCGGCATGACGTTCCCTTATTCGACGCACAATTATCACCTGCGTTACTGGATGGCGGCGGGCGGCGTCGATCCGGATGAGGATGTGCGGCTGATCGTGCTGCCGCCGCCTTACATGGTGGACAGTCTGCGCAACGGTCACGTCGATGCGTTTTGTGTCGGCGCACCTTGGAATTCGGTCGCGGTCGATCTCGGCATTGGTCACATTCTGCATTTCGTCTCCGAGTTTCTCGATCGGGCGGCCGAAAAGGTGCTCGCCGTGCGAGCACCGTGGGCAGCGGAAAATCCCGAGACATTGGCGAAGCTGGTGCGGGCGCTGGGCAAGGCCGGCCCGTTCATCGAGGACGCGGCGAACCGCGCGGAGGTGAGCGCGATCCTCGGCGCGCCGGAGCGGATCGACGTTGCGCCGGAGGTGATCCGCCGCACGCTCGATGGCAGGCTCAAGATCGCGCCTGACGGCACGATGCGCGAGGATCGCAATTATCTCCTCGTCTCGCGCGACAGCGCGGCGCGGCCGAATCCGGACCATGCCGCTTGGCTCTATGCGCAGATGGTGCGTTGGGGACAGGCGCAGCAATCGGCTGACTTGGAGAAGGCGGCGCGCGGGGTGTTTCGGCCGGACCTTTACGACGCGATTTTGGGTACTGCTCCACGTTGATCACCCTGAGAATCACAGGCTGTCATCCCGGACGGATCACGAAGTGAGCCGCGATGCCGATCCGGAACCTACGTATCCCTGCGCTTGCGTGGGGTACATGGATCCCGGATAGCCGCCGGCTCGCTTCGCGAGCACCGCAGCTTCCCGGATGACAGCTTCGAGGAGATCAGGCGGAGAAAGCCCCAGCTGCTTTCGGCTCTAGTCCGGCGAGGCGAAGGCAGCCAAGGCGCATGATCGAAAATTGTGCACTGCGCAAAATTGCGGCTTTTGCCTAACGGGCGGCCGCAAATCTCGGGTTGAAGCCACCTGAGCGGCGTACCGTACGCTGAGCTATCACTCTGTCCTTAAACAGAAAATCCGATCTCGGTCGAACTGGCACGAGGCTTGAATAGCTCCAAGCTGAAAGGGCGTTTGCGCGCCCGAAGGTCCAACGACGGGCCGACAAGCAACGCCGCTGCACTGGGAGGGCATCCGCATTCGCGGGTCCGTTTCGGTCTGCGGCTTTTTTTGTTCGGTCGACCGGCGAGCAACAGAGGGTTTCTATGAGCAAGGCTAACGGGAATTCGGGAATCAATCGCCGCAAGCTGTTGAAGTCGGCGGCTGGCACTGCGGTGCTGTTTGCCGCCGTGAAGGCGAATTTCCTTGGCGGCGTGCATATGGCTCATGCGGCGGCTCCGGAAACCACGAAGGCGACCCTCGGCTACATCGCGCTGATGGATGCCTCGCCGCTCGTGATCGCCAAGGAGAAGGGGCTCTTTGCCAAGCACGGCGTGCCGGATGTCGAAGTCTCCAAGCAAGCCTCGTGGGGCGCGACGCGCGACAACCTCGTGCTCGGCGGCGCCGCCAACGGCATTGATGGCGCGCACATCCTGACGCCGATGCCGTATCTCATCTCGGCCGGCAAGGTGACGCAGAACAACGTGCCGACGCCGATGTATATCTTGGCCCGCCTCAATCTCGACGCGCAGGCGATCTCGGTCTCCAACGAATACAAAGACCTCAAAGTCACGGCCGATGCCTCGCCGCTGAAGGCGGCCTTCGCCAAGAAGATCGCCGATGGCAAGAAGGTGAGCGTTGCGATGACGTTCCCGGGCGGCACGCACGATCTCTGGATTCGCTACTGGATGGCAGCTGGCGGCATCGATCCCGACAAGGACGTCGCCACCATCGTGGTGCCGCCGCCGCAAATGGTTGCCAACATGAAGGTCGGCAACATGGATGCGTTCTGCGTCGGCGAGCCGTGGAACGAACAGCTGGTCAACCAGGGCATCGGCTTTACGGCCTGCTCGACCGGCGAGATCTGGGGTAAGCACCCGGAAAAAGCGCTCGGCATGCGGGCCGACTTCGTCGACAAGAATCCGAACGCGACGCGCGCGATCATCATGGCCGTGATGGAGGCGCAGCAGTGGTGCGACAAGCCGGAAAACCGCGACGAGATGGCGGCGATCGTCGGCAAACGCCAGTGGTTCAACGTGCCGGTCGCCGACATCATCGGCCGCGCCAAGGGCGACATCAACTACGGCAACGGTCGCGTCGAGAAGGGCACCAAGCAGTTCATGAAGTTCTGGCAGGACCATGCGTCCTACCCGTTCAAGAGTCACGATGCGTGGTTCGTCACCGAAGACATTCGCTGGGGCAAGTTTGAGGCAACGACCGACGTGAAGGCGATGGTCGACAAAGTGAACCGCGAAGACCTGTGGCGTGACGCCGCGAAGGCGCTGTCGGTCTCCGACATTCCGGCCTCACCGTCGCGCGGCAAAGAGACGTTCTTCGACGGCAAGGTGTTCGATCCGGAAAATCCGTCCGCGTATCTCAAGAGTCTTTCGATCAAGCGCGTGGAGGTCTGACGATGAACGTAACGGTTCTCAAAACCGATAACGCTGCGCCAGTCACGACGGCGAGTGCGTCGGTGCTCAAGCTGGCAACGCCGAAGCCTTCGTATTTCCAGAAAAAGGTTGTGCCGAAGCTGTGGGCCACGCTCGCCAACGTAGCGCCGCCGCTTGTCATGCTCGCGCTGATCCTCACGGTCTGGCAGCTACTCTGCATGAGCCCGACGGCGACATTGCCGTCGCCAACGAAAATTTGGAGCGAGGCCTCCGACCTCATCCTGCATCCGTTCTTCAACGCGGGGCCGCAGGATATCGGCCTCGGCTGGCGCGTTCTCGTCTCGATGCAACGCGTCGCGATCGGCTACGGATTTGCCTGCGTGATCGGCATTCTCCTCGGCACGATCATCGGCCAATCCGTTTGGGCGATGCGCGGCCTCGATCCGATCTTCCAGGTTCTGCGCACGATCTCACCGCTCGCTTGGCTGCCGATCTCGCTCGCAGCGTTTCGCGATAGCCAGCCTTCCGCGATCTTCGTGATCTTCATCACGTCGGTGTGGCCGATCATCATCAACACGGCGGTCGGTATCCGAAACATCCCGCAGGATTATCGCAACGTCGCGGCGGTGCTGCGGCTCAACCACTTCGAGTTCTTCACGAAGATCATGATCCCGTCAGCGGCGCCGTACATCTTTACGGGCCTGCGCATCGGCATCGGCCTTTCGTGGCTGGCGATTGTGGCTGCCGAGATGCTCACCGGCGGCGTCGGCATCGGTTTCTTCATCTGGGACGCTTGGAACTCCTCGCGCCTCTCCGACATCGTGGTCGCGCTCGTCTACATCGGCGCTATCGGCTTCCTGCTCGACCGCTTCATCGCGGCGGTCGCGCATTTCGTCACCCGCGGCACGGCAGCGAGCTGAGCGCATGATCCGGAAAAGTGGACACCGGTTTTCCGAAAAGATCATGCGCAAGGAAAGGACTTATCGATGAATGCCTATCTCAAGCTCGAACACGTGTTCAAAAGCTTCAAGCGCGGCAGCCAGACGAGCGAAGTGCTGAACGACGTCAGCCTTTCGATTCAGAAGGGCGAGTACGTCTCGATCATCGGCCATTCGGGCTGCGGCAAGTCGACGTTGCTCAACATCGTCGCTGGTCTGACGCCGGCGACGAACGGCGCGGTGCTGCTGGAGAACAAAGAAGTCAACGATCCGGGTCCGGATCGTGCGGTCGTGTTCCAGAACCACTCGCTGCTGCCGTGGCTGACGGTTTACAACAACGTGCGCCTCGCGGTGGACAAGGTGTTTTCGTCAACGAAGTCGCGGCAGGAGCGCCACGACTGGACGATGCACAACCTCGATCTCGTGCAGATGGGGCATGCGAAGGACAAGCGCCCGTCGGAAATCTCCGGCGGTATGAAGCAGCGCGTCGGCATCGCGCGGGCGCTCGCAATGGAGCCGAAGGTATTGCTGCTAGACGAGCCGTTCGGCGCACTCGATGCACTCACGCGCGCACATCTGCAAGATTCCGTGATGGCGATCCACGCTAAGCTCGGCAACACCGTGCTGATGATCACTCACGATGTCGACGAGGCGGTGCTTCTTTCGGATCGCATCGTGATGATGACGAACGGTCCGTCGGCGCGCATCGGCGAAGTGCTTGACGTTCCGCTGGCGCGTCCGCGCAAGCGTCTCGCGCTTGCCGGCGATCCGACTTACGTCAAGTGCCGCCAGCGCGTGCTCGAGTTTCTCTACGAACGGCATCGGTTTGTCGAAGCGGCGTAACGCGCATGAGCGAGCCTCTTGTCATCATCGGCAACGGCATGGCGGCCGCGCGTCTGGTCGACGAATTGTCGACGCGCGCGCTTGGCCGTTACGCCATCGCGGTGGTCGGCGAGGAGCCGGCGCTTGCCTACAATCGCGTCCTACTCTCCTCGCTGCTGGCGCGTGAAGTCGAGCGCACCGACATCGATCTGAAATCCAAGGCGTGGTGGCAGGAGCGCGGTGTGACGCTTTTGTACGGTCATCAAGCGATCGGCATCGACACGCAGATCCGCCGCGTCAAGCTCGCGGGCGGTGCGACGCTGCCATACGGCAAGCTCGTGCTCGCGACGGGTTCGCGCGCGATCAGGCTTTCGGCGCCCGGCATGGATTTGCCTGGTGTGCTGACCTTCCGCGATCTGCGCGATGTCGCGGCAATCGAAGCCGCGGCGGGTCAGGGGCGTAGCGTCGTCGTCATCGGCGGCGGCCTGCTCGGTCTCGAAGCCGCCTACGGGCTCGCGCGCGCGGGCGCCAAAGTACACATCGTGCATCTGATGGATCGCTTGATGGAGCGGCAACTCGATGTTCGCGCCGGCGCGATGCTCAAAGCCGCGCTCGAAGCACGCGGCATTACGGTGCATCTCAGCGCCGAGACGGCGCGGGTTGCCGGGACAAGGTGCGCCGAAGCGGTCGAGCTGCGCGACGGCACGGTTCTGCCGGCCGATCTCGTCGTCGTCGCGGCCGGTGTGCGGCCAAATTCCGAACTCGCGCAAGCCGCGCAGCTCAATGTCGGGCGCGGCATCGTGGTCGACGACGGGATGCAGACGAGCCAATCGGGTATCTACGCGATCGGCGAATGCGCCGAGCACCGTGGCGTTTGCTACGGCCTTGTCGAGCCAGCTTACGAGCAGGCGCGCGTGCTGGCATCGCGTCTCGCCGGACAGCCGACGGATTTGTATGCGGGCAGTACGCTCGCGACGAATTTGAAGGTCTCGGGCGTCGGTGTGTTTTCGGCCGGCGATTTCATGGGCAGCGCGGGCACCGAGCAGATCGTGCTCTCGGATCCCGGCATCGGCCTCTACAAAAAATTCGTCATCCGCGACGGCAAGCTCGTCGGCGCCGTGCTGTTCGGCGATACGGCGGATGGCCTCTGGTATCTCGATCTCATTCGCTCGGGCGCGCCGATCGCGCCGATCCGCTCCGACTTCGCGTTCGGCCGTGCTTTCGCCGAACGCAGCACTGCCGCAATTAAGAAGGCCGCGTAAATGTCCGGTGATTTCACACTCGAACAGAAACGCTATCTCGAAGGATTCGTCTCCGGAATCACGGCGGCGCGGGCGACGCGTGCGAAGCCCGGTGGCGGTGCCGAAGTCGTCAAAGGTCCGGACGCGGAGCATTTCGCCGCGCAGGACGCGGTCATCGCCAGCGGCAAGAAGCTTTCCGACCAGGAGAAGTTCAAGCGCGAGGAACATCCGTTCGACGCTTATGGCCGCTTCAAGGAACAGGCGGATGCGAACCAGCCTCCGAAGCCAGCGGACAATTTTCGCTGGCGTTACTTCGGCCTCTTCTACGTTGCGCCGACGCAATCGTCCTACATGTGCCGCCTCCGGATCGCGAACGGCATTCTTAAGCACTGGCAATTTTCCGGTGTCGCCGATGTCGCGGAGCGTCATGGCGGTCATTACGCACATGTGACGACGCGCGCGAACTTACAGATCCGCGAGATCGAACCGAAGAGCGCGGTTGCGGTCGTCGAGGAGATTCAGGATCTCGGGCTCTGCTCGCGCGGCTCCGGCGCCGATAACATTCGCAACGTCACTGGCACACCGACGGCCGGGATCGACCCGCAGGAATTGCTGGACACGCGGCCGTATGCGCGCGAGTGGCATTTCCATATTCTCAACGAGCGCGCGCTATACGGGCTGCCGCGCAAGTTCAACGTTGCGTATGACGGCGCCGGGCTCATTCCGGTGCTCGAAGAGACCAACGACATCGCGTTCCAAGCCGTCGAGGTGAAGGAAGGTTTTGGCGCAGAGCCCGGCTTGTGGTTCCGACTCGCGCTCGGCGGCATCACGGGCCACAAGGATTTTGCGCGCGACACCGGCGTCATCGTGAAACTCGCCGATGCGACGAAGGTTGCCGATGCAATCGTGCGCGTCTTCATCGCGCACGGCGATCGCACGGATCGCAACAAGGCGCGGCTCAAATATGTGCTCGACGCCTGGGGCTTCGAGAAATTCCTCGCCGCGGTTGAGGAGAAGCTCGGCGCGAAATTCGTGCGCGTGCCGCCGGAAGCCGTCGCGCCGCGCCCGGCTTTCAATCGTGCGGCGCATATCGGCGTCTACCCGCAGAAGCAGGCGGGGCTGAATTGGATCGGCGTCGCGCTGAAGCTTGGCAAGATGACGGTCGCGCAGATGCGCGGTCTTGCAAAGATTTCGGCCGAGCTGGGCGACGGCGATATCCGCCTCACGGTTTGGCAGAATTTGCTGATCTCCGGCGTGCGTGATGAGAATATCGCGTTGGCCAAAGCGGCGATCGCGGCGCTCGGCCTCTCGACAGACGCGAACGCGATCCGCTCGGGTCTTGTCGCGTGCACGGGGGCGACCGGCTGCCGCTTCGCAGCCGCGCACACCAAGGAGAATGCGGACGAGATCGCGGCGTGGTGTGAGGAGCGCGTCGCGCTCGATACGCCGGTCAATGTCCACCTCACGGGCTGCCACCATTCGTGCGCGCAACATTACATCGGCGACGTCGGTCTCATTGGTGCGCGCGTTGCGACCAACGACGATGGCGATACGGTTGATGGCTATCACGTGCATGTCGGCGGCGGGTTCGGGCCTGACGCAACGATTGCGCGCGAAGTCTTCCGTGATGTCAAAGCTGAGGACGCGCCGCGCACCATCGAGCATGTGCTGAAGGGCTATCTCGCGCATCGCAAGTCGGCCGACGAAAGTTTCCTTGCGTTCACACGCCGTCACGAGATCGAGGCGCTGCGCACGATGTTTGCGGAAGGGGCTGCCGCATGACGCAGAACGTAACACCGCCGATGGCAATGCTGGTGCCGGAAACGGCGCCGTTCAACGATGAGCAGCGCACGTGGCTCAACGGCTTCTTTGCCGGGCTCGTCTCGCTCGACAACCTTAGTGTCACGGCGCTGTCAGCGGAACAGGGCGCTGCCTTGATGCCGGGTGGCGCGGCGCAGGCCAAGGGTCCGCTCGACGACGGTGATGACGGCGAGGCGCCGTGGCACGATCAGACGATGGCGATGGCGGACCGCATGAAGCTCGCCGAAGGGCGGCCGCTGCGGCGGAAGATGATGGCCGCGATGGCGCAGCAGGATTGCGGCCAGTGCGGTTACACGTGCGAGAAATATTCTGACGTTCTGTTCCTGCGCGAAGAGGAGCGGCTGAACCTCTGTGTTCCGGGCGGCAAGGAAACCGCGCGCATGCTCAAGGCACTGCATGCCGAGATCGGCAGCGAGCCGGCGGCTCCTGCCCCAGCGGCGGCGAAAGGCGAAGCGCCGGCGGTACCTGCCGGAGAGGTCGGGCGCTCGCGCGACAATCCAACGGAGGCGATGTTTGTCGGGCGCCGGCGACTCAACAAGGACGGTTCCGAGAAGGACACCTGGCATATCGATTTCGATCTGTCGCAGTGCGGGCTCGACTATGTGGTCGGCGACTCGTTCGGCATTTTCCCGACTAACGACGTCAATCTCGTCGAGGGCGTGATTTCGGCGATCGGCGCGAGTTCCTACACGCGCGTCGGTGACAAGACGCTGCGCGATGTGCTGATCAACGACGTGTCGTTGGCTCCGGCACCGGATTCGCTGTTCCAGTTGTTCTCGTACCTGACCGGCGGCGATCGGCGGCAGAAGGCGAAGGCACTTGCGGCCGGTGAAGACCCGGATGGCGATGCGGCGACGCTCGACGTGCTCGGCGCGTTGGAAAAATTCTCCGGCGTGCGGCCTGACGCCGAAGCCTTCATCGAATCGCTCGAACCGCTGCAGCCGCGTCTTTACTCGATCTCGTCGAGCAATCTGGCAACGCCGGGTCGGCTATCGACCACTGTCGACGCAGTGCGCTACACGATCAAGAGCCGCAAGCGGCTTGGTGTCGCGTCGACCTTCCTCGCCGAACGCGCGAACGCGGGCGATAAGATCAAGATCTACGTACAGCGCGCGCACGGCTTCGGTCTGCCGGACGATCCGACGACGCCGATCATCATGATCGGCCCAGGCACCGGCGTCGCGCCGTTCCGCGCTTTTCTGCACGAACGTGCTGCGGCGAAAGCGGTCGGACGCAACTGGTTGTTCTTCGGACATCAGCGCTCGGCGACAGACTTCTTCTACGCGGAAGAGCTCAATCGCATGAAGATGTCCGGCGTGCTGACGCGCTTGTCGCTCGCGTGGTCGCGCGACAACGAGAAGAAATTCTACGTGCAGGACCGCATGCGTGAAGTCGGCCGCGATATCTGGCAATGGCTGACCGAAGGCGCGCATCTTTACGTCTGCGGCGACGCGAAGCGGATGGCGAAGGATGTCGAGGGCGCGCTGGTCGATATCTGCGCGCAGCATGGCGCGCGGTCGACCGATGAGGCGATCGCCTTCGTTGCCGAATTGAAGAAGAAGGGCCGTTACCAGCAGGACGTTTATTGATGAATGCGCCGCTCGCGCATAGCCCGGCGGTGCGCACGACGTGCCCGTATTGCGGCGTCGGATGCGGCGTGCTCGCGAAACCTGATGGTGCCGGCGGCGCTGCGGTGACCGGTGATCCAGGGCATCCGGCGAATTTCGGGCGTCTATGTTCGAAGGGATCGGCACTCGGCGAAACGCTGACGCTGCACGACCGCTTGCTCTACCCGATGATGCGAGACGGCGGCGGGGCGCTGGCGCGAGCGTCTTGGGATGCGGCGCTGGATCGTGTCGCGGACGGGTTCAAGCGCATCGTCGCGCAGCATGGGCCGAATGCGGTCGCGTTCTATCTCTCAGGCCAGTTGCTGACCGAAGATTATTACGTCGCCAACAAGCTGATGAAAGGCTTCATCGGCAGCGCGAATGTCGACACCAATTCGCGGCTCTGCATGGCGTCGTCGGTCGCCGGCCATAAGCGCGCTTTCGGCGCCGATACGGTGCCGGGCAATTACGAGGATCTCGATCAGGCCGACCTACTCGTGCTGACCGGATCGAACACCGCGTGGTGCCACCCGGTGCTGTTCCAGCGCATGCTCGCCAACAAGCGCGAGCGCGGAGCGCGCATCGTCGTTATCGATCCGCGACGGACGGCGACAGCGGACGAGGCCGATCTTTTTCTGCCCATAGCGCCCGGTATGGATACGGTATTGTTCAGCGGGCTGCTTACCTATCTCGCCGATGTCGCGGCCGTGAATTGGAACTATGTCACCGAGCACACGGCGGGATTCGACGATGCGCTTGCGCGCGCGCGTGAGATCGCGCCGGATCTGCCGACGGTTGCGACGAAGACGGGGCTTACGGAGAGCGACATCGCTCGCTTCTATGCGTGGTTCGCCGGCACGCGCCGGGCCGTCACGTGCTATTCTCAGGGTGTCAATCAGTCGGCGCAGGGCACCGACAAGGTCGGCGCGATCATCAACTGTCATCTCGCAACCGGCCGCATCGGATTGCCGGGAGCAGGGCCGTTCTCGCTGACCGGCCAGCCGAATGCGATGGGCGGCCGCGAGGTCGGCGGGCTCGCCAACCAGCTCGCGGCGCATATGGGTTTCTCGCCCGAAGAGGTCGATCGGGTCGGTCGCTTCTGGCAGGCGCCGCACATGGCGACGCACGAAGGGCTCAAAGCCGTCGATATGTTCGACGCGATCGCGCGCGGCGAAATCAAAGCGCTGTGGGTGATGGGGACGAATCCCGCGGTGTCGCTGCCGCGCGCCGCCGCGGTGCGCGAAGCGTTGTCAGAACTCGAGCTTTTCGTCGTTTCCGAAAATGTGCACGCGAACGATACCGTTTCGGCGAAGCCGCATGTGCTGCTGCCGGCCGCCGCGTGGGGCGAGAGGGACGGCACGGTCACGAATTCCGAGCGGCGGATCTCGCGGCAGCGCTCGTTTCTGCCGCTGCCGGGCGAGTCGAAACCGGATTGGTGGGCGGTGAGCGAAGTTGCGAAGCGGCTCGGTCATGGCGAAGCGTTCGCGTATCGCTCGGCGGCGGAGATTTTCCGCGAACACGCGGCGCTCTCGGCTTTCGAGAACGAAGGCACGCGTGATTTCGACATCGGCGGCTTGGATACGCTCGACGATCGCGCCTATGCGCGGCTTGCGCCGATCCAGTGGCCGGTGCGCGACGACGCATCGCAGACCGCACGCTTCTTCGCCGACGGAAAATTCTTCACGCCGGATCGCAAGGCGAAGTTTGCGATGCCAGCCGAGCCGGCGCTGGCGGACAGGCTCGGCGATGCATTTCCGCTGTGGCTCAATACCGGGCGCATTCGCGACCAGTGGCACACGATGACGCGCACGGGCCGCAGTCAGCGGCTCGGCGGACATTTGCCGGAAGCGTTCGTTGAAATTCACCCCGAGGATGCGGCGCGCTTCGGTATCGTCAACGGCGAATACGCGCGCATCGCGACGGCGCATGGCAAATGCGTGCTGAAGGCCGTCGTCACGACGGCGCAGCAGCGCGGTATGCTGTTCGCGCCGATTCATTGGAGCGACGCAACGGCGGGTCTTGCGCGCGTCGGCGATATGGTGATCGCGGCAACCGATCCGTATTCCGGGCAGCCGGAATCGAAAGCGACGGCCGCAACAATCGCGCCGGTGTCGTTCCGCTGGCGCGGCTTTGCGCTCACCCGCACGCCGTTCGCGCCGCCGGTCGATGTGCCATATGCACGCGTCGCCGCGACGGGCGGTTACGGCTTGCTGTTCGCCAGCGATGAGTCGCCGGAGACGTGGCGGCAGCGCGCCGAGCGGATTTTCGCGAACGCCGAGTGCGCCGAATATCTCGATGCGCCGGGCGAGCAATATCGCGTCGCGGCCTTCGTCGACGGGCGGCTCGCAGGCGCGCTGTTCGTCGCGCCGTTCCATGCCGCGCCCGAGTGGGATGCCGTAAAGACGCTGTTCGAGGCCGAGGCGGTTTCGGCCGATGCGCGGCGCGCGCTGCTCTCGGGCCGCAGCGCCGACGGCGCCGGATCGTGCGGGCCGCTCGTGTGCGCGTGTTTCGGCGTGCCGCTCGGCGTTATCCGCGAGGCGATTGCGGCGGGTGCCGGCGATGCCGATGCGATCGGCCGCGCAGTGAAAGCCGGAACGAATTGCGGGTCTTGCAAGCCCGAACTCAAGAGGATTTTGGCCGATGAACGCGCTCCGCAAACCGTCTGAGCTCAAGCCGCGCGGGCTGGAGCCGCTGGCGCGGCTGCCGGTATTTTTCGGGCTCGAGGGCAAGCGCGTCGTGCTCGAAGGCTCGACGCCAGCGGCGGCGTGGAAGCTTGAGATGATGCTGGCGGCCGGCGCGGATGTCGCGTTGTTCTCCGCGGAGCCGTGCGAGGAACTGCTCGCCCTTGCGGCAGACCCAGTGCGCGGCAGCGTCACTATCCATCCGCGCAGCGCAACGCTCGACGATCTATCCGGCGCGATGTTAGCGATCGGTGCGTTCGAGGATGATTGCGATGCGGCGGTGTTTGCCTCGCTGGCGCGCGGCGCCGGCGTGCCGGTCAATGTGATCGACAAGCCGGCATTCTGCGATTTCTCGTTCGGTGCGATCGTCAATCGCTCCCCGCTGGTGATCGGGATTTCGACCGACGGGGCAGCGCCGATCTTTGCACAAGCTGTGCGCTCGAAGATCGAGTCGATGATCCCGCGTGGATTTTCGCGCTGGGCCGATGCGGCGCGGCGTTGGCGTTCTGCTGTGCAGTCGTCGGGGTTGTCTTTCGGCGGCCGCCGCCGCTTCTGGCAGCATTTCGTCGCGCGTGCTGTCGCGGAGCCGGAACGTGAGCCCCAGGAGCATGAGCGCGGCGAGATGATCGCGGCGGTCTCGTGCGAGCCTGGTGCGGGCGATGCGGGTTCGGTGACGCTGGTCGGCGCCGGGCCGGGCGATCCGGAACTCCTGACGCTGCGGGCCGTGCGGGCGCTGCAGTCGGCGGATGTGATTTTGATCGACGATTTGGTCGCGCCGGAAGTGCTCGATTTCGCACGCCGCGAGGCAAAGAAAATGCTGATCGGCAAGACCGGTCACGGGCCGTCGTGCAAGCAAGACGAAATCAACGCGCTGATGGTGACGCTGGCGCGCGCGGGAAAGCGCGTCGTGCGCCTGAAGGGCGGTGATCCGATGGTGTTCGGCCGCGCCGGCGAAGAGATCGACGCGTGTGCGGCGGCCGGAATTGCCGTCGAGATCGTGCCGGGCGTGACGGCGGCGCAGGGTGCTGCGAGCCGGATCGGCATTTCCCTGACGCATCGCGATCACGCGCGGCGTGTGCAGTTCGTCACCGGCCACGACAAACACGGCGGGCTAGCGCCGGATCTCTGCTGGGCGAGCATTGCGGACACGGCGGCGACGACGGTCGTCTACATGCCCGGAAAGGTGATCGCGGCTTTTACGGAGACGGCGATCGCAAATGGCCTACCGCCGCAGACGCCGACAATCGCGATCTCGCGCGCGACGCGATCCGACGAGACGACGATCGCGTCGACGCTCGCGGATTTGCCGCAGCGGCTTGTGGACGCGCAGCTGCCCGGGCCGCTGCTGGTGATGATCGGCGATGTGTTCAGCGAAAAGCTGGCGGCGAGCGCCGACGTTAAAGTCGCGTTGTCGGCGTAGTTGCTCCGCGCATCATCCCCCGGCACAGTGCCCGGCCGGGAGGATCAGAATGCCGCGTGCCGTCGTTTGCCAAGAGTTGAGTTCCGATCACACCGCAATCGAAGACGTGCCGTCGCGGCCGCTCGCGCGAGGCGAATATCGCATCGCGGTGCATGCGGCGGGGCTGAACTATCCCGACGTGCTGATGCTGCGTGGCGGTTATCAGTTCAAGCCGGAGCTTCCGTTCACGCCCGGCATGGAAGGCGCGGGTGTCGTCACGGAAGCCGGCAGCGACGCGGGCGGCAGATACAAAGTCGGTGATCGTGTCGTGATCGGCGTGCGCAACGGCGCGTTCGCCGAGGAAGCGATCGTCGAAGCCGATCGCATGATGCCGCTGCCGGACACATTTTCGTTCGAAGAGGGCGCGTCGTTCCGTGTCGCTGCGACGACCGCGATCCACGCACTGCGCGATCGCGCTGCGCTGCAGGCCGGCGAGACGTTGCTGGTGCATGGCGCCGGCGGTGGTGTCGGGCTCGCGGCGGTCGAATTCGGCAAGCTCTCGGGCGCGCGCGTCATTGCGTGCGCATCGAGCGAAGAGAAACTCGCGGCCGCAAAGCAGAAGGGCGCGGACGATCTCGTGCTCTACGATCGCGAACCGTTCCGCGATGCCGTTAAGCGGCTCACGGATCAGAATGGCGCGGATGTGATTTTCGATCCGGTCGGCGGCAAAGTGCTGGAAGAAAGCTTGCGCTGTATGGCGTGGGGTTGCCGCGTGCTGATCGTCGGCTTCACAGGTGGCTATGGGTTGGTGCGCAGCAATCTGTTGCTGATCAAGAATGCGACGATGCTTGGCGTCCGCGCCGGCGAGACGCTGCGGCGTGATCCGGCGAAAGTTGCGGAGCGCGAGGAAACGCTGCTCGATCTCATGCGCAAGGGGCATATGCGGCCGTTGATCTCGCAGACGGTTCCGCTCGAACAATTTCGCGATGCGTTTGCGACCCTGGATGAGCGCCGCGCGATTGGACGTGTTGTGTTGACCATGCGGTGAGCGCGGCGGCTGCCGTTGCCCTCCGTCATGGCCCGCTTCATGCGGGCCATCCACGTCTTGACTAAATCTGCGAAGGAAGTCGTGGATGGCCCGGACAAGCCGGGCCATAACGGAGACGATGGTTCTGACGAGGTTCGTGGTGAGCGGGAACGCTGACGCGTCACTTTGTCAGTATGAGTTTGTTCTGGCTGGTGAGCCGCAGGCGGTAGCTGTGTTCGCCGTGCGTGATGGTGATCTCGCGCGTGCCGACGAAGAGATCGCGGCTGTCGAGCTTGTCCGCGACGAGGTCGATCTTGCGGCCGCCGCCGGTACGCGGAGGCGCAGGCGCACTGGCGGAGGGATCAGAATCCGCCATTTGAATTATTCCAATTCGAGAGTGTATTCGGGGCGAGATCGTTAGAGGGTGAAAAGGGGTGCGTTGTTTTGCGCTTCGTGCCCAAGACCATCTTCAAACGATTGCCGTTGTGAGCCACGTAATACATGTTCGCTCGCAATGCAATTGCGTGACAAAACAATGGAGTAGTTCTGATGTATATCGCGATGAACCGTTTTCGTGTCGCCAAGGGATCGGAGGCGGATTTCGAAAATGTCTGGCTCTCGCGCGAGACGCATCTCGACACGGTGCCGGGCTTCGTCGAGTTCCACTTGTTGAAGGGGCCGGAAGCCGAGGATCACACGCTCTATGCGTCGCACACGGTGTGGCAAAGCCATGCGGCTTTCGAAGCGTGGACGAAGTCGGAACAGTTCCGCGCCGCGCATGCGAATGCGGGCAATAAGGGCACGTCGAAGCCGATGTATCTTGAGCACCCGAAGTTCGAAGGGTTTGAGGTGAAGCAGACGGTGGTGAAGAAGTAGCCCAGGCCGTAATCCCTCGAGACGCGCTTGTCGGCTTCGCCAAACTGCGCGCTCCTCAGGATGACGGTCAGGCACTGCCGCAATCCCGCGTCATGGCCCGGCTAGTCCGGGTCATCCACGACTTACTTTTTTTTTAGCTCAGCTAAGACGTGGATGGCCCGCACGAAGCGGGCCATGACGGAGTACTTGTTGGGCGCAATAGTTACAGCGGCTTGAAATTGCGGTCGATCACGACATCGATCAGCGCTGGCTTCTTCGCCGCGATGCATTCCGAGATCAAACGCTTCGCCTCATCCAGCGTCGTCGCGCGTTCGCCGCGGATGCCCATCGAGCGTGCGAGATTCGGAAAATCGATCGGCGGATCGTCGAGGTCCATCGCGACGTAAGTGTCGGTTTGTGCCGCGTGCTGGCGCATCGCGTGAATGCGCTGCTTGAGAATCCGATACGACGTGTTGTTGAAGATCACGTAGACGACGGGGAGCTTCGCGTTCGCGGCTGTCCACAACGCCTGGATCGTGTACATCGCGCTGCCGTCGCCGATCAGGGCGACGACTGGACGCTCCGGCTGCGCGAGCTGTACGCCGAGCGCGGCCGACAAGCCCCAACCGATGCCGCCGCCGCGCATGCCGTAATGGTTCTGCGCTTCGTCGCGCAGGATGAGCTGGCGTACGCCGGGCTGCGACGATAGCACTTCCTCGACGACGATCGCATTCGGCGGGAGGATTTCGCTGATCGCGTCGATCAACGCGAGGCCGGTCGGCGGGGTGTTCGCGGCCTCGGCCTTTGCACGCTGACGCAACACGTCGCGCTCGTTGGCGATCTTCTTTTCGACTTTGGTGCGGCGTTCGGCCGCCCGGTCGCGTTCCGACGGCGTCATGCGCGTGCCGATGATGGCGCCAAGCTCTTCCATCGAGGCTTTCGCGTCGCCGACCATCGCGACGGCTTCCGGATAGTTCTTCCCGAGCTCCCATGGATCGCTGTCGATGTGGATGATCTTGAAATCGTCCGGCAATGGATGCACGTCGGACGGCAGCGAGAGCGTGAAGATGTCGGCGCCGATCGACAGCATCACGTCGTGCTGATCGAGGATCTTTCGGATCGAAGGCTCCAGCCGCGTGATCGAGCCGGCGAAGAGCGGATGCGCGGTCGGGATCGGCGCCGTGTTGTCGATCGTTTCGAGACGCATCGGTGCGCCGAGCATTTCGGCGAGTGCGAGCACTTCCTTCTCGGCGCCGCTGACGGCAGCGTCGCCACCGACGACGATGATCGGGTTTTCGGCGGCGAGGAGAAGCTTCGCGGCTTCGGCGAGCGCATCGGCATCGGCGCGCGTGCGCGTCGCGACGCGCGTCGGAGCGCCGAGATCGAGGTCGCCTTCGGCTTCGAGAATGTCGCCCGGCAACGAGAGGAAGACCGGGCCCATCGGTGGTGCAAGCGCGTGCGTGATCGCGCGGCGCAGCATGCGCGGCAGATCTTCGACGCGATGCACTTCGGCGGACCATTTGACCAGCGGCCGTGCGATCGGCGGCAGATCGCCCCAGAGGATCGGCTCGCCGACGTTGAAGCCTTGCTCGTGCTGTCCGGCGGTGACGAGCACCGGCGCGCCGGCTTTGTAGGCGTCGTACAGCATGCCCATCGCGTTGCCGAGACCGGGCGTCACATGGACGCTGACGACTGCCAGGCGCTTGCCAGCCTGCGCGTAGCCGCCCGCCATCGCCATGACGACGGCCTCCTGGAGGCCGAGGATGTAACGCGGCTCCGGTTCGACGGCGAGCGCGTCCATCAATGGAAGTTCGGTGGTTCCCGGATTACCGAAGATGACGTCGACGCCTTCCTGGCGGAGAATTTCGAGGAAAGCGCGCTTTCCGGACATGATCGGCATGTGCGTTTCGTCCCTTGTTTTTTTTCGTTGTGTGTAACGCTTGGCGGAAGCGATGCGTTCGAAACGCTAAACGTGATCGTGAGGCGAAGGAAAGGTTTTCATCGCGAAGCGGCCGCGATATCTTGTCTGCACGAACAGCATGGCGTCTCAGAAGAAGACCATGCGTTACGGAGGGAAAAACAAATGAAGCGTTTCGTGCTGACGGCTCTGGCCGCGCTCGCTCTCGCCAATCCGGCATCTGCGCAAAGCGATTATCCGAATCGTCCGATCAACCTGATCCTGCCGTTCGCGGCGGGCAGCGGCACCGACACGACGACGCGCATCATCAGCCAACTGGTCGGGCAGGAGCTCGGCGGCAGCTTCGTGATCGAAAACAAAGCCGGTGCCAATGGCTCGATCGCGGCCCAGTTCGTCGCGCGCGCGAAGCCGGATGGTTACACGCTGCTCGTCACGACGAACACGACGCATTCGGCAAACCCGAGTTTGTTGAAGAATATGTCTTACGACCCGATCAAGGATTTCGTCCCGGTCGCGCGCACCGGCGATCTGCCGTTCTTCTTGCTCGTGCATCCGGACGTGAAGGCAAACAACGTCAAGGAACTCATCGCTCTTGCGAAGGCTTCGCCCGGCAAGCTGACCTATGCGAGCGGCTCGTCGTCGTCGAGCGTTTCGGGTGCGACTTTCGCGCGCCGCGCCGGCATCGACATTCTGCATGTGCCGTATAAGAGCTCGCCGCCGGCGTTGAACGATCTGCTCGGCGGACGGACCACGATGATGTTCGTCGACGTGCCGACCGGCATGCCGCATGTGATTTCGAAGGCGCTGCGTCCGTTCGCGATGACCACGCGCACGCGCTCGCCGCTGATGCCGGATCTGCCGTCGATGGAAGAAGCCGGAGTGCCGGACTTCGATATCTCGTCGTGGCAGGGATGGTTCGCTCCGGCCGGGACGCCGCAGCCGATCGTCGAGAAACTCAACGCGGCGATTCAGAAGGTGATCAAGGATCCGGCGCTAAAGTCGCGACTTGCCGAGATGGGCATGGACGCGTTCTCGGGCAGCCAAGCGGACTTCGATAAGTTCGTAAAGGATCAGCTCGTGTTGTGGACGCGGCTCATCAAGGACGCCGGCATCGAGCCGATGTGAGCTGAATCACGAAACAAAAAGCCCGCCGGTCTGGAGCCGGCGGGCTTTTTTATGCCGTTACTGATTGGTCGATTTCGGCATCGTTGCGGGCGGAGCGCCCTTCGTCTTCTGTGACTTCATCTTCTTCGGCTTCGCGCGCGGCACGCGCGTGCTGCCGCCTTGAACTTCAATCGTTTGGCCGACCGTCGGCATCTTACCGACCGGAGCCGCTGCGCTGGCGCCCAGCGTACCGAGGCCGAGCAGCGCGGCTGCACCCGCTACCGTGACAATTTTCAGCATTCTTGCATTCCTTGGGTTTGATTTCCCCACCGGCAATCCAAGCGTGGAAGATTGTTTTAGTTCCATCGCATCATGGAAGAGCGTTGACTTCCACGCTTTCGTGACCCCTGATCCGTGCCCGCATGACGTCCGATACCTCCGACCCGCAGACGCGCGCCGCCCTCGAGCAGATCCTCGATCACGTGCGGCAGGAGCCTTCGCGCACGTGGTCGATCATCATTTCGCTCTATGGCGACGCGATCGTGCCGCGCGGAGGCAGCGTGTGGCTCGGCACTGTGCTCGCTTTCTTCAACGCGCTTGGGATCTCGGATGGCGTCGTGCGCACCGCGATGTCGCGGCTCGCCTCCGACGGCTGGCTGACGCGCACCAAGGTCGGGCGCAACAGCTACTACCGGCTTGCCGAAAAGGGCGTAGAGACGTTTCGCCGCGCGACTGAGCACATCTATCGGCCATCGCCGCCGCCATGGCCGGGTGCGTTCGATCTTCTCATCGCAGGTGAGGGGGCAAACACCGAAGCGCTGCGCGCCGCGATGGCGGAAGCCGAGTTTGGTTCGCCCGCGCCGGGTGTGTTCGTCGCGCCGGCGGGGAGCGCTGCGCCGCAGGGAAACGTCATTCGCCTGCGCGCGACCGGCGATGCCGATGCTCAGCGGGCGCTGGCGGCGAAGAGCTGGCCGCTCGACGAGATCGGCGAAGCGTATCGGCGTTTCGTTGCGGCTTTTGAGCCTCTGCGCTCTGCTCTAGCGGCGGGCGGTGCGCTCAGCGATCTCGATGCGCTGGTCGCGCGCGTGCTGCTGATCCACGAATACCGGCGGATCGTGCTGCGAGATCCGATCCTCCCCGTCGAGGTGCTGCCGGACGGCTGGCAGGGCACGAAAGCGCGGCGTCTTTGCGCCGAGATTTACGGACCCGTTGTGGTCGGGTCGGAGGGCTGGCTGGACCAAAATGCTATCGACGAGGCGGGCAACCCGCTTCCGGGCTCAGCCGAAATCGTGCGTAGGTTCAAAACGTTAGAGACGGGTCAGTTTGGCTGACGCGATATGTTACAAGAATTAATTGACGCAACGTTTCTTGTTACATATAATCGGTCTAAAGATAAGGGAGGGACCATGTACACGCAGGCCCTAAACCAGACACCTGACCCGGTTTCGGCAGTCGCCGAAGACGCCGCTTTGGCTGCGCGCTTCCAGGCAAAAGTGGACGCGGAAGAGAAGATCGAACCGAACGATTGGATGCCGGAGGCGTATCGCAAGACGCTGATCCGCCAAATCGCGCAGCATGCGCACTCGGAAATCGTCGGGATGCTGCCGGAAGGCAATTGGATCACGCGCGCGCCGTCGCTCAAGCGCAAAGCCGCGCTGCTCGCCAAGGTGCAGGACGAGGGGGGCCACGGTCTCTATCTTTACGCGGCGGCGGAGACGCTCGGCGTTTCTCGCGAAGAGCTGTTCGAGATGCTGATCTCGTCGCGGCAGAAGTATTCCTCGATTTTCAATTATCCGACCCTGTCGTGGGCGGATATCGGCGTGATCGGCTGGCTGGTCGATGGCGCCGCAATCATGAATCAGATCCCGCTGTGCCGCTGTTCGTATGGGCCTTACGCACGCGCGATGATCCGCGTCTGCAAGGAAGAAAGTTTCCATCAGCGTCAGGGCTTCGAAATCATGTTGACTCTGTCGCGCGGCACGCCGGAGCAGAAGGCGATGGCGCAGGATGCGTTGAATCGCTGGTGGTGGCCGGTGCTGATGATGTTCGGTCCGTCCGATAAGGAGTCGGCGAACACCGACGCGACGATGCGCTGGAAGATCAAACGCTTCACCAACGACGAGCTTCGGCAAAAGTTCGTCGATGC
This sequence comes from Variibacter gotjawalensis, assembly GCF_002355335.1. Lineage (GTDB taxonomy): Bacteria > Pseudomonadota > Alphaproteobacteria > Rhizobiales > Xanthobacteraceae > Variibacter > Variibacter gotjawalensis. The sequence goes on along the minus strand of NZ_AP014946.1, from coordinate 6,024 downwards.
GACGATCCCGCAGGCGCAGCATCTCGGGCTGACGCTGCCGGACCCGGACTTGAAGTTCAACGAAGAGACGCAGCATTGGGAGTTCGGCGAGATCGATTGGGCCGAGTTCAAGCGGGTCGTTGCGGGCGACGGGCCCTGTAACAAGCAACGTATCAAGCAGCGCAAGACGGCTTACGAAGGCGGCGCTTGGGTTCGCGAGGCGGCGACGGCTTATGCCGAGAAGCGCGCCGCGCGCGCACGCGGTGCCGCGCGCATTGCGGCGGAGTAGCACGATGACCGAGAAGAATTGGCCGCTCTGGGAAGTGTTCATCCGCACGCGTAACGGATTGGCGCACCGCCATGTCGGCAGCGTCCATGCGGTCGATGCGACGATGGCGCTGCAGAATGCGCGTGATGTTTACACAAGGCGTGGCGAAGGCTTGTCGGTTTGGGTCGTGCCGTCGAATGCGATCACGGCGTCGGACCCGGCCGACAAGGACATGATGTTCGAGCCGACCGCATCGAAGATCTATCGGCACCCGACGTTTTACGAGGTGCCGGACGACGTCGGGCATATGTGAGCCACGCCGTGCAACCGCTCTTCGACTATACGCTCCGTCTTGCCGACAATGCGCTGGTGCTCGGGCATCGCCTGTCGGAATGGATCGGCCATGCGCCGGTGCTCGAAGAGGAACTCGCGCTCGGCAATATGGGGCTCGATCTGATCGGGCAAGCGCGGTCGCTCTACGCGTATGCGGGCGAGATCGAGGGCAAAGGTCGCGACGAGGATGCGCTCGCGTATCTCCGCGATGCTGTCTCTTACCGTAACATTCTGCTTGTCGAACAGCCGAACGGCGATTTCGCCGCGACGATGATGCGGCAGCTGATGTATGCGGCGTTTGCGTATCCGTTCACCACGGCGCTTGCGAAATCGAAGGACGCGACGCTTGCCGCGGTCGCGGCGAAGGCCGAGAAGGAAATGGCGTATCACGTGCGTCATTCCGCCGAATGGATCATCCGGCTCGGCGACGGCACCGAAGAATCGCACGCGCGCACGCAGGCCGCGGCGGACGAACTCTGGCCGTTCGTCGGGGAGATGTTCGAAGTCGATGGTGTCGAGCGTGAATTGATAGCGGCCGGCATCGCGGCCGATCCCGTACCGCTGAAGGCCGAATGGGAGCGCACGCTGACGCGCGTTCTCGACGAGGCAACGATCGCGCGGCCGCGTGACGGCTGGATGCAGACCGGCGGGCGCGCCGGCCGGCACACCGAACATCTCGGTCATCTGCTGGCCGATCTGCAATATCTGCAGCGCGCGCATCCGGGAGCAACCTGGTGAGCGCGGCCGCGACCATCACGAAGCTATCGGACGCAGCATTGCGCGAACGCGCATGGAAGGTCGCGTCGGAAGTCACCGATCCGGAAATCCCAGTTCTCACCATCGCCGATCTTGGCGTGCTGCGCGACATCAAGGTCGAAGATGGCCGCGTCGAAGTCTTCATCACGCCGACCTATTCGGGATGCCCAGCGATGAACATGATCGCGCTCAATCTCGAAACGGTGCTTGAGACAGCCGGCATGGTCCGGCCGCGTATTCATCAAGTCTTGTCGCCGGCTTGGACGACGGACTGGATGACGGACGCTGGCAAATCGAAACTGAAGGATTACGGGATCGCTCCGCCGGCCGGGCGTGCAGGACGCCGTGCATTGTTTGGCGAAGACAAAGTCGTCTGCCCGCAATGCGGCTCCGACGATACGGCGCGCATTTCCGAATTCGGCTCGACGTCATGCAAGGCGCTGTGGCGTTGTAAGGCGTGCGCCGAGCCGTTCGATTATTTCAAGTGCATCTGATATGGCCATCGCGTTTCACAAACTTACGGTGAGCGACGTGCGGCGGGAGACGCCGGACGCCGTGTCGATCGCGTTCGCTGTGCCGCCGGACCTCGCCGACGATTATCGCTTCGTGCCCGGCCAGCATCTCACGCTGCGTCGTGACGTTTCTGGTGAAGATCAGCGCCGGTCGTATTCGATCTGCACCGCCGAAGACGAAGGCGAACTCCGCATTGCGGTGAAGCAGGTCGACGGCGGAGTGTTTTCCACCTTCGCGAACAGCACGATCAAGGTCGGCGATACTCTCGACGTGATGACGCCGCAGGGTCGCTTCGGCGTGCCGCATGACGCGATGGCGGCGCGGACGTATCTCGCGGTCGCGGCCGGATCCGGCATCACGCCGGTGATGTCGATGATGAAGACCGTGCTGCGCAACGAGCCGATGAGCCGCTTTATCCTAATCTACGGCAATCGCACCGCGCAGACGATCATCTTCAAGGATGCGCTCGACGACCTCAAAGACAAGTATCTCGGCCGCCTCGTCGTGCATCATGTGCTTTCGCGTGAGCCGCAAGAAGTACCGATGCTGTCGGGGCGTATCGACGGCGAGAAGTTGTCCGCGCTGGTGCGCGCAAGCGGCCCGGTGGCAGGCATCGATCATGCCTTCCTATGCGGTCCCGGCGCGCTGATCACGGAAAGCAAAGCGGCGCTCGAGCAACTCGGTTTGCCGACCGAGCGCATTCACATCGAATACTTTTCGACCGATGGCATGCCGGTGGAGCGACGCGTTGTCGCGTCTCAGGCGTCGGACGAAGTCGCCAGCGCGACAGCTGCGATCATGCTCGACGGCGCTTACCAAGAAGTGCCGATGCGCGCGGGTGAGAGCGTGATGGATGCCGGCATCCGCGCCGGGCTCGAGATGCCGTACTCGTGCAAGGGCGGCATGTGCTGCACCTGCCGCGCCAAAGTAACGGAAGGCGAGGTCGAGATGGACCTCAACTATTCGCTGGAGCCGTGGGAATTGGAAGCGGGTTTCGTCCTGACGTGTCAGGCGCATCCGAAGACATCGCGCATCGCAGTGGACTTCGACGCCGTGTAGAAACGACAATTCAAAAACTCCGCGCGCAAAGACTGCGGAGTGACGGGGAGAGAGATGCTCGATAAATCGAGTTACGCGCCATACGGCCTGGAGCCGATCGAGACGGCTTCGCGCGACGAGATCGCGGCATTGCAGACGGAGCGGCTCGCCTGGTCGCTGAAGCATGCTTACGACAACGTTGCGTATTATCGGACGAAGTTCGACGCGGCGGGTGTGAAGCCGCAAGACTTCAAGCGGCTCGAAGACCTCGCGAAGTTTCCGTTCATGGCAAAAGCGGATTTTCGCGCCAACTATCCGTTCGGCTTGTTCGCGGTGCCGCAGGAGCAAATCGTCCGCATTCACGCCTCGTCCGGCACGACCGGCAAGCCGACCGTCGTCGGCTATACGCAGAAAGACATCGATACGTGGTCGCACCTCGTCGCGCGCTCGATCCGCGCGGCGGGCGGGCGTCCCGGCATGAAGGTGCATATTTCCTACGGTTACGGCCTGTTCACCGGTGGGCTTGGTGCGCACTACGGCGCGGAGAAACTCGGGTGCACCGTGATCCCGGTGTCGGGCGGCATGACGGATCGTCAGGTCCAGCTGATCACGGATTTCAAGCCCGAGATCATCATGGTGACGCCGAGCTACATGCTGGCGATCCTCGACGAGTTTAAGGCGAAGGGCATCGATCCGCGCGAGAGCTCTCTGCAAATCGGCATCTTCGGTGCCGAACCATGGACGAATGCGATGCGCGGCGAAATCGAACAGGCGTTCGATATGGATGCTGTCGACATCTACGGCCTCTCCGAAGTGATGGGGCCGGGTGTCGCCAACGAATGTGTCGAGACGAAGGATGGCCTGCATCTCTGGGAGGATCATTTCTATCCGGAGGTGATCGATCCGGTGACGGGCCGCGTGCTGCCGGACGGCGAGCAGGGCGAACTCGTCTTCACGTCGCTCACCAAGGAAGGCATGCCGGTGATCCGCTATCGCACGCGCGATCTCACGCGGTTGCTCCCCGGCACTGCGCGGTCGATGCGGCGCATGGAAAAAATCACAGGACGCTCGGACGACATGATGATCGTGCGCGGCGTCAACGTGTTCCCGACGCAGATCGAGGAGATACTACTCGAGATCGATACGCTGGCGGCGCATTACCAGATCGTGCTGACGCGCGAGGGGCGGCTCGACGAGATGGAGATCTGCGTCGAATGCCGGCCAGAACACGCGCATGAAGATATACGCAATGCCGCCGGTGCGAAGCTCACGCAGATCGTGAAGGACCGCATCGGCGTGTCCGCGCGCGCGGTCGTGAAAGAGCCCGGCGGTGTCGAGCGTTCCGGCGGCAAAGCGCGCCGCGTCATCGACAACCGGCCGAAGGCGTGATGCTACGTCGCGACGACACCTGGCAAGAGTTCGCCCTTGATCGCGCGCGAGTGGCCACGGAACTCCGCGACGACGGAGCCGTCGGCGCGCGTCACCGTGATGTCGTAGATGCCGGAACGGCCGGCGCGATGGCGTTCGCTCGCGCGCGCGGTGAGTTCGTCGCCGAGATGCGCCGAGGATACGAACGTCACGGCGCATTGATGCGCGACCGTACGCGTGTTGTGCGTATTGCACGCAAAGGCGAAAGCCGAATCCGCGAGCGTGAAGATGAAGCCGCCATGGCAGAGGCCGTGGCCGTTCACCATGCGCTCCGTGACGCTCATCGCGAGTTCTGCGGTGCCCGGCGCGACCGCGAGGAGGCGCATGCCGAGGCCGCGGCTCGCATTGTCTTCGGCCCACATCGCGTCGGCGCAGGCGCGCGCCAGTTCGGCAGCATTCATCGTCTCACTCGCATTCAGTTGACTCATCGGATGTTGCCAGTCGGCGGCGTTCCGGCCAAGATCAAAACAAACGAAAAACACTTCGGGAGGATTTCATGAAGCGCACGACCAAATGGTTGGCCGGCCTAGCGGCGGCCGTACTCTCCAGCAGCATCGCATTTGCGCAGAATGCGCCGATCAAAATCGGTGCCGTGCTCTCCGCGACCGGCCCGGCCTCCTTCCTCGGCGATCCCGAGAAGAAGACGCTCGAGATGTATGTCGCCGAGATCAACGCCAAGGGCGGCATCAACGGGCAGCAGATCAAGCTCTTCGTCTACGACGACGGCGGCGATCCGAACCAGGCGCGCAGCTTCGCGACGCGTCTGCTTGAGGAGGATAAGGTCGATGCGCTGCTCGCGGGCTCGACCACCGCGACTACGATGGCGATCATCCCTCTGGCGGAAGAGAACCAAGTGCCGCTGATCAATTTCGCGGGCGCCGTGCAGGCCGTGTTCCCGGCGAAGAAGTGGAACTTCAAGACGCCACACACCGACCTGATGGCGTGCGAGAAAATCTTCGAGGACTTGAAGAAGCGCAGCCTGACGAAGATTGCGATGATCTCGGGCACCGATGCTTTCGGCAAATCGATGCGCGATCAGTGCATGACGGTGAATCAGAAATACGGCATCGAGGTTCTGCACGAAGAGACCTATGGGCCGCGCGACAGCGACATGACTCCGCAGCTCACGAACATCAAGAGCAAGGCGGGCGTGCAGGCGGTGGTCAATCCGGGCTTCGGCCAGGGCCCCGCGATCGTGACGCGCAACTATCGCCAGCTCGCCGTGCCGCATCCGCTTTATCAAAGCCACGGCGTCGGCTCGAAGGAATTCATCCAGCTCGCGGGCCCTGCGGCTGAAGGCGTGCGTTTGCCGGCCGCAGCGCTGCTCGTTGCCGAGAAGCTGCCGGACAACGATCCGCAAAAGAAGGTCGTGGTCGATTACAAGAAGATGTACGAAGCGAAGACCGGTCAGCCGGTATCGACTTTCGGCGGCCATATGTACGATGGCCTGATGATCCTGGTTGAAGCGATCGGCCGCGCGAAGTCGGTCGACAAAGCGAAGGTGCGCGACGAGATCGAGAAGACGAAGGGGCTCATCGGCACCGGCGGCGTCGTCAATATGTCGCCGACCGATCACCTCGGCCTCGATCTCACGGCGTTCCGCATGCTGGAGATCAAGAACGGCGACTGGACGCTGATGCAATAAAATAGCAGCGCAGCGCGATGCCTGAGTTTCTGCAGTTCCTCTTCTCGGGGCTGACGATCGGCGC